>JAEYON010000114.1 GCA_023411645.1 Bacillota bacterium
TTATTGCCCTTCGATCTGAAGAAGCATCCCAGATCCTTGTTGAGTTAATATAACGATGGAGTGGGGAAAATATCTTTCACTGCATCGATGAAACACCGCAAACGAGGCACAGGGAAGTAAAGCTAACAATACATACGGAGGGACCACTATGGGTTTAACCGCTCAATCCACCGGGGCTGCCTCATTGAAGCAAATGCAGGATATTCGGCTCCGCTCGCCGGAGGAATTCATCACAGCTTTGGCAGGCAATCCAAACACCGGTAAAAGCACCGTTTTCAACTCT
Source organism: Bacillota bacterium (assembly GCA_023411645.1). Classification (GTDB taxonomy): domain Bacteria; phylum Bacillota; class Clostridia; order Acetivibrionales; family DTU013; genus JAEYRF01. The sequence goes on from JAEYON010000114.1 coordinate 284, forward strand.
CTTACTGGTTTAAACCAGCATACGGGCAACTGGACGGGAAAAACAGTTGCCTGCGCCCAAGGAAAATTCATATTCCATGGCAGGAGCTATACTCTTGTCGACCTGCCCGGAACATACTCTTTACTGTCCAGTTCGACGGAGGAAGAGGTCGCGAGGAATTTCATATGCTTTGGTGATCCCCACGTAACCATTGTTGTCGTTGACGCAACCTGTCTGGAAAGAAACCTGAATCTTGTCCTGCAGATCCTTGAAATGACCGGCAGGGTGGTTGTGTGCGTCAATCTAATGGATGAAGCACGCAGGAAAAAAATAACTATTGATCTCGAAAGACTAAGCAAATTGCTTGGGGTTCCTGTGGTAGGGACCAGCGCCCGTTCCGGGGCAGGTCTGGACCAATTGATGGAAGCCGTTCATAAGGTGTCTGCCGGTGAGATCAATACGAATCCGGTAAAGGTACAATATGATCCAGATATCGAAAATATGCTGGAGCTCCTGCATGATAAAGTCGGCAAGTGGACAGGGCAAAAGCTGGATGCCAGATGGACCAGCTTGAAATTACTGGACGGAGACAAAGCAATCCTGGCCTCTATTGATACATTCCTTGGCAATGGGGGGACGTTTTTAGAAAACATGGGGACGTTTCTCGATAGCGAAGGGACGTTTCTCGGCTTCTCCGACCATACTCCGCTCCGGGACAGGATCGTTTCAGCTATCATCAAACTGGCCAATGATATCAGCCGACAAGTGGTTTGCATAGAAAACAAAAAACATCGCGAGCTGGACAGAAAAATCGACAATATATTGACCTCAAAAAGATTCGGAATACCTGTGATGATCCTTATGCTGGCAGTAATTTTCTGGATAACGCTTCAGGGAGCCAACATTCCCTCCGGAATCATCATGAATTTTCTTTTTGGCATTCAAGACAAGCTGACTGGCTTCTTTGTTTCAAACAATCTGCCGAACTGGCTTCACGGAGCATTGGTCCTGGGAGTATACAGAACCCTCGCCTGGGTTGTTTCAGTCATGCTGCCTCCAATGGCAATTTTCTTTCCACTTTTCACCTTGCTGGAGGATCTGGGATACTTGCCAAGAGTCGCCTTCAATCTTGATAATTTTTTTAAAAAGGCATGTGCTCACGGCAAACAGGCTCTTACCATGTGTATGGGCTTCGGCTGTAATGCGGCGGGCGTAGTGGGCTGCAGAATCATTGATTCTCCCAGAGAGCGCTTAATCGCGATAATCACAAACAACTTTGTCCCGTGCAATGGTCGCTTTCCCACGTTACTAGCAATCGCCTCAATATTTATTGCAGGCGCCGGAGCGGGAACAGGAGCGGATGCTAGTTCTGGAGCGCGATCAGACGCTGTTTCCGGGATGCTTGAGGGACTTATTGGCACTGTAGTCATCACCAGTGTCGTTCTCCTCGGTGTTGTCACAACGCTCATTGTTTCAAAGCTTCTATCAAAAACCATACTTAAAGGGCTTCCGTCCTCCTTTACTCTTGAATTGCCTCCCTTTCGGAGGCCGCAAATCGGTAAAGTTCTGGTGAGATCCATGTTGGACAGGACATTGTTTGTTCTTGGGCGGGCCGTATCAGTAGCGGCACCTGCGGGTCTTGTCATCTTTTTAATGGCAAACGTACATATCAGCGGTATCAGCCTGCTGGATCACAGTGCAGGTTTTCTGCAACCGTTTGCAGAATTGCTCGGTCTTGACGGATATATATTAATGGCTTTTATTCTTGGATTGCCGGCCAATGAGATTGTCATGCCGATCATTCTTATGAGCTATATGTCCACAGGGACGATTATTGAAATGGATAATCCCGCAGCATTGGGTGCTGTTTTGTCCGCCAACGGCTGGACCTGGCTGACCGGCGTCAATACAATGCTGTTGAGCCTAATGCATTATCCATGTGCTACCACATTGCTGACCATAAGAAAAGAGACTCAGAGCTGGAAGTGGACTGTCACTTCTTTCCTGGTCCCTACATTATTGGGAGTCTCTATTACTTTCATTGTCGCCCAGCTTGCGCGGCTTTTGGGAATAGGCTGAGCGCTGCCTTTGAGGTGTTCTTATTTCAGTTGAAGTATTCTCATAAAGTGGTTGGCCTCTCGAAGTACGTGATCACCAAGCAACGGTACCATGATCGATTTTACCTTGCACTCGAGCATACCCTTTGTCCCTGCCGCTTTGAAGTCTTTCAGTTCTTTTACTGCCTTCAGGCTTTCCTGTGTCACTCCGGCGAGAAGCGCAGTCTGTTCGGCAGCCTCAGCAGCCTTCTGCGTCAATTTATCAAACTCATTGCCAAAAGCATTCGCCTGATTTATCAAATCATTCTCTGTGGGGTCCAGCAATCCCCGGATGAACTTCGAATGCTCTGCCATGATCCTGTTCCAGAAAACCTCCTGCTCCTGGAGATCTTCAGCAGTGCCGATACTTTGTCTGTTTTGAATCCTGCTAATCATCCTTACAAAAAATCTGGCCTCCCGCATGATGTGGTCGATAAGCAACGGATAGTTGACCGTAAAGAGCTTGCAGGCAAGAACATCATTCAGTATCCTGCCCTTGAACTGAATCAATGCATTTGTTAACATCAATGCCTTCTGATTGAGCATGTATACCCTTTGCTCCAGTAACGGCATGTACATCTGGCCCACACCTCCAGCAAGTCCCGCTTCCGCTTGAGTCAAGCCGGAGTTGAGCGATATTCCCGTATAGAATTGTGATGCCTGCTCTGCATTTTGCGTATATGGAGTCACAAACTCTTCCGACCTGATTGAGGCCGGACTGACAACACCATTTGCCAGCGGGATTACTTCAGCCAAAAACATTTCGTACTGGTTTTTAAAATTCTCTGCTTCCTGTGCTAAATGAGAATCCTTACAGACAAAACCTGCTTCAAGGAAAAAGGAATGTTCCTTAAAAATCCTCCCAAAAAAAAGATTCAGTTCCAGTGATAGCCGGATATATTCCTCTCTTGATAACATAATTTCACTCCCTATTCATGAGAATCATTAATAATTTATTGTGATATTATGTTATGCTTTTAACCTGTAACAAGTTCGAAACAACTTCGGCCCTTCTCACGAAGGTTGGAGCGAGGAACTTTAACGAAAGCCTGATGGCTTAATCATCATTCGGTTTTGTTTCTATATCCAGTATTTCTCCCTTATACATATACTTCCCTGAAACCTTTATTTTGAGGGCTTTTTCATACTGCTTGATACGCTGCAGTTCTTGTTTAGTTACGATGGATACAGCCACGCCGGGTTTTCCGTTCCGACCTGTTCTGCCCACCCTGTGCAGGTAATCCTCCGGTTCCTGCGGCGCATTCATGCTAAATATATGCGTGACTTCTTCAATATCCAGTCCTCTGGAAGCAATATCTGATGCGGTTAACAGCTTAATTTTCCCGGTTCTGAAGCCCTCCAGGGCTCTCTTGCGTTCTTGCTTCTGGTTCGTCCCATGAATACCCTCAACTGCAAAGCCATGGTGCTTCAGCTTCTCCGTGACTAGTACCGCCTCCTCTATCCCTGCCGTGAATACGATTGCTTTTTGAGGATCCAATATCCGGACAATCTTTCTAAGCACATCGAACTTTCCTCTTTGTTCACTCAAAAAATATATATGCTCAATGGTATCCGGGACGGACAATTTCGCATCTTCCCTGATCAACGTAGGTTCCTTCATCATTTCCATTCCCCAAGCTTCCGTTTCCTTCGGAATCGATGCGGAGAACATCAGCAGCTGCCTGTCACGCATGGTGCTTTTGATAATTGCTTTGACATTTTCCATATCATTCATCAGCCTGTCCGCCTCGTCAAGTACGATCGTCCTGACCGTGTGGGCGGTTATTTTCTTCTTTCTAATCAACTCCAGAATC
>JAEYON010000063.1 GCA_023411645.1 Bacillota bacterium
AGAGATTATGATATCAGCTGGTATTATGATACTGAAACCAATACAGAGATGACCCCTCGTGAAGTGTATGAATTACTGGCTCAGACCAAGGGCTTGACAAACTCTGCTTATGCCTATGTCAAGGAGGGTTCTGCAATTATAAACAAGGAAGATCTCCTTGATGAGTTCAAAAAACGTTATGATGGGTTAACCGGTGATAGCGAGGGAAACAGTGATGTTTATATCTTACCTGCAGCTGTATACCTAGTGCCGGATGAGGTGTTTGAAGGATATGCAGCCGCCGGGGGTTTAAGCGGTGCAGACGCAGTTGTTATGGCATATATGGAGGGAATTGATCCTGAAACAAATAAATATTCGAAGATCAATGTGCTGCGTGATACATTATCGACTATGAATTTGAAGCTCCAGGACGAAAGTGATGAACCTATCCCTGATGATATTACACAAGAAGAACTTGACGCACTGCTGTATAAAAATACAGTCATTGATGTGGGGGCAATAGTTGATTCTCTGCCGTTTGCTATCAACGCCTCCTATCACGGGTACACTATCACGGTAATGGTTCCGGAACGCTGTATTTCAAAGTATTTTGCACATATGGATATAACGGATGCAGTTTTTTATTTTAAAGGAGGGGACCATGCGGTCCTGGCTGATAATCTCATAACCGTTATGGATGAGAATGGCCTGCCCTTAGAAAATTTGCAGGATACAGCTGTTAATGACGATACAGACAGGAATACGATATTTATCATCAATGTTTTTGCCTATGGCTTCATCATTCTGATTTCACTGATAGCGGCAGCAAATGTATTCAACACCATATCAACCGGTATCAACCTGCGGCGAAGGGAGTTCGCAATGCTTAAGTCTGTGGGTATGGCACAGAAGGGCTTCCGGAAAATGATGAATTATGAGTGCCTGATGTATGGTACAAAGTCCTTGATGTGGGGACTGCCTGCGGCGGTAGGAGTCACATATCTGATTTTCCGGAGTATAAACGCAGGCTATGTTACAAGCTTCTATATTCCGTGGATATCAATAGTCGTTGCAATATTCAGTGTGTTTGCGGTTGTATTTGCAACAATGCTTTATTCTATGAATAAAATTAAAAATGACAATACGATAGACTCGTTAAGAAACGAAAATTTATAAACGAGGCAACAAAAATATGTGATAATATATTCTTTGATTTATTTGTATCAAATTTATAGTTTTTTTGTAAAAGTATATTGACTTTGACGTCGTGTCGTCCACTAAAATGATTTCAGAGAGGAGGCGAACAGATGAAACTTATGACGATCAGCGAGGTTACAAAGACCTTAAATGTTTCAACAAGAATGCTTCGGTATTATGATGAAATCGGGCTGTTGCCCAGCACTCGCAAGCAAGATTACGCGTATCGCGTGTATGATGAGTCTGCTGTAAGACGTCTGCAACAGATTATCACACTGCGAAAGCTCCGTATCCCGTTAAAAAAGATTGCGATGATTTTTAGTGATACTGAGCAAACAAGAATTATTGAGGTCTTTCAGGAAAGCATGGATGAGCTTGACAATGAGATATCTGCGCTTCAAACAATACGAGAAATTTTGCATTTGTTTATCGCACGGTTAAACTCAGTGTCGGGTACACACATCAAAACTAGCATGCTTGACGATGCTGATATCATTAGTGTTATTCAGACGCTCAGCCTTTCAAAAATCAGTTTTAAGGAGGAACGTTCTATGGACGACCTAAACAAAGCAAATGAAACCTTATCAACCTTAAAGAATGTGCGCATTATTCATCTACCCCCATGTACTGTTGCTGCAAGCCACTATTTCGGTGAAAATCCTGAAGATAATGCTGGTAAACCGCTAGATGAGTTTGTTAGAAGAATTGAGCTTCATAAAATCAAGCCTGATCTGAGGATGTTCGGATTCAATAATCCTTCGCCGAAAGGTAATGAAACATACGGATATGAGTTCTGGGTGACCATCCCGGATGATTTTGATGTGCCGTCACCGCTGCAGAAGAAATACTTTAAAGGCGGACTGTATGCAGCTCATTGTATCAAGATGGGAGATTTTCATGAATGGCAGCTTCTTGTTCAATGGATTATGAACAGCAATGAATATGAATATGATGCACGGGAGCCATTGGGGATGAATGGTTCTCTGGAAGAGCATCTTAATGCATATTCTTATTTTGAAGGTAATGAAAAGGCAGCACAGTTTATACAACTCGACCTGCTGATACCCATAAAGGCAAAATAAAATTTCTGCTAGGATCAGCCCCCCGTTACCTTACCGGTAACGGGGGTTGAACACCTTTTATACTTTTTAAATTATTCGTTGACAATTTTTAGAACTGCTTATATAATGAAAATGTTGCAGTATACTGCAAATAACAGATTTTTGTACGAAAGGAGTTGTTTTGATGTCGGTTAAATGTGTTGAGGTGGGTTTTGACTAATTAAATATTGGCACAGGTACGCAAAATTACCTTATAACAGGTTTTGTTTGTGTTACCTATGCAGCTTCTTTCGAGCAACCAGGTGGCATGGGCGAGAAGTTGGTATAACCGACTACCAGCCCTGAATCGTGTATATAACAATTAGCAGCACGCATTGGGTAGCGTGTTTTTTTATTGCTTTTATACAAGATAAGGGACTCACATCAACAGATGAATGTCTCTTTTTAAACCCGCAGGTGGTCGTTATCTGCGGGCTTTTTATATGCTTTTTCAGGTTGCGGGGCCAACAATTTTGATTTAGGAGAGTGATGTTTATGAGAAAAATTAAGAGCACTTTTGATTATATAAAGACAATTCGCGGTAGTTGGGTGATAAATCCCCGAACAAGGGTGCAGGAGAATGAAATGAAGAACAAAAAGAAGCGCAGACAGGAAGAAAAGAGATTAGTAAAGGATGGATTGTAATAGATGAATATAAAGAATAAAGAAATGCTGAATTTAGCAGATTACGGATTTATGCCAACAATGATGCCGGAAGATGTAAGTGGTACCCCGGCACGTATTTTGGCAGTGCACAAGGAACGCTATGAAATCATCTGTGAATATGGTAAGGCTTATGGAAGGCTAAAGGCAAGTATATATTTCGGAGAAGGCAATGAATGCTTTCCTACAACTGGGGATTTTGTGCTAATTCAATATAACTCAAGTGGTGATAGCCTGATAATAAAAACACTAGATCGCAAGTCGAAGTTTGCACGTAATGATTTCTCAGGCCATGCGTCTGGCTATGTTAAAACGGTAAAGGAGCAAGTTGTTGCATCTAACTTTGACTATGTATTTATTATGGCATCGCTCAACTACGATTTCAATCTTAAGAGAATTGAGCGTTACCTCACTCTGGCATGGCAAAGCGGCGCAATTCCTGTTATTGTGCTAACTAAAGCAGACTTAATGGACGATTTTACTGACAAAGTCCGGGCTGTAGAAATGATAGCAGCTGATGTCGGTATTTATGCTGTTAGTGCAAAGACGGGGTATGGCATTGATAGACTTTCCGAATATCTTAAACCGCGTAAAACAATAGTTTTTCTTGGTTCCTCAGGCGTAGGGAAATCAAGTCTTGTCAACGCACTAGCCGCAGAAGAAATTATGACTGTAAATAAAATCCGTGAGGATGATTCCAAAGGTCGCCATACTACCACCCATCGCCAATTGATTATGCTTAATAACGGCGTAATGATCATCGATACACCGGGGATGCGCGAGCTTGGCATGTGGGATGTCAGTAAGGGTCTTGAAGAAGCGTTTGGCGACGTGGAAAGATATCTTGGACAGTGTAAGTTCAGCGATTGCCACCATCAGACCGAGCCGGGCTGCGCAGTCAGGACGGCGATTGTGGGAGGCGAGCTTTCGCCCGAGCGCTGGGAGAGATATTTGCAGCTGAAACAAGAAGCCAAATTTTCTGACGACAAATCGGGATATTTGCATGAAAAGCGGCAGCGGCACAAAGACATTTCAAAATTACAAAAGCAGTATAAGAAAGCAGATTACCGGCATACAGCTTGCGAGGAGAGCTTTACCTGTAAGATCTGTGGAACGTATATTGTGCCGGAGGGCGCAGGCAGCCAGCACAGAAATCATTGTCCAAAATGTCTGTCCAGCATTCATGTTGACAACCAGCCGGGTGACAGGGCATCTCTTTGCAAAGGGATTATGGATCCGATTAGTGTATGGGTGCGTAAAGACGGTGAATGGGCAATTATTCATCGGTGTCGTCTATGTGGTGAACTTAGTTCAAATCGGATAGCTGCCGACGACAATCCCACACTTCTTATGTCCTTTGCAGTGAAGCCGTTGGCAACACCACCTTTTCCGTTAGGTCAACTGGAGAGGCAGCTTTGATAATGGGCTAAAGCCGCAGGAAACAACCTAAATGGAGCAAGTAGATGAAGAAATGGAGGGCTATTTTATGTATACTGAGCAAATTCAAATTAAAGCTGAAACGCTTGCGAATGTTTTAGGTAAAATGTTTAGTGTAAACATAATCCATGCAAGTTATCAGACCAAACAGCTCCATGGCGGGACACTGGGCGATGTGCGGCTTGTCACAGGCATTGCTGAAACCATTGAGGGTAAGAAATGGCCTTTTAAAGTTGTTTTAAAAATCCAGAAGAAGTGGGAACGCCCCGGCGATCAGGATTCATGGCGCAGGGAATATGACTTATACACCTCGGACTTCGGGAAGGTTTTCACCGATTCGTTACGTTGGCCGAAGTATTATCACGCGGAGATGAACGACGACGAAATACACTTATGGATTGAGTATATAGACGGTATATCAGGCGATAGGCTTGACATTGAAACGCTCGAATTTGCAGCAACAGAGTTAGGACGTTTTCAAGGTAGAATATACAAGCAGCAGGAAACGCTAAGAAACATAAGTTTTTTGAGCGAACCTGACACGCTCAGTAAAAACTTTGAACAATGGCATACGCAGACGTTTTCACATGAATTTCTTATCTCTGATCAATGCCGATTACCGGGATTCTTAAAGCAAATGCTGAAAAATGGGGAGATACAGCTATATAACGGCAAATCGTTTGAATATGGCTGTCTTCGCTCCGCGGGATGCGACATACCGGAATATTTAAAACAGATGCTCTTTGATATCGATGATAATAGAGAAGCTTTATTCAATTCTTTGAAGCGCCTGCCAGTGGTGCTGTGCCATCGTGATTTCTGGGTAGAAAATATATTTTTGTCGGAGGGAAAAATACGCCTGATCGATTGGGACTGCGCCGGATTTGGATATTTAGGTGAGGATATTGCAAGCCTTATCTACGATGAAACTGAGACCAAAAACTTGCATGAATACTTCCGCAGGCTTATTCCGGCTTATGTAAAGGGCATTTCGGAATATTTAGAGATTCCTCGGGACTTTAATAAATATATACAGGAAATGATTCTTATAGTATTTGGTTATAGGTTGGTGCAAAGCCATATGTTCACAGAATCACCTGAAGCTAAAGAAGAACAAGTAAAAAGACTTCAAATAATCTATGAAATGAGGGATATGTAAATTGGTGCGAAAAGAGTGTTTGACGATGTGTGCGGCAGTCCATATACCGACGAGGAAGATAAAATGTGCTTTATATTGGAAAGGGGTGCGTTATGAATATTGCTCTTGAACCTTTAGATGTAAACAACTGGTTGAAAATCTGTGAATTATCAGTTGCCGAAGAACAAAAACAGGTTTTTCCTATTCCCAACGTTTATTGGATTGGTATCAGCCGGTATGAGGAGCATAGCGAGCTATTTGCCATTAAACAAGGTGATAATTACGTTGGTCTAATTGGATGCGGATATGACGAGGACGGCGTATCCGGATATATTAATCCGCTTATGATTGATGCACATTATCAACGTCAGGGCATTGCCTATGAAGCGTTACGATTGATAAAGGACTATCTAATTCACAAATATCACGTCCCTTGTATTCATATCAATCACAGTAAAGAGAACCATATAGCGGGCAAATTATATGAACGCCTTGGGTTTGCAATCTATTCTGAGACGGAAAAGGAATTTCAAAGAAGCTATCAGGTTAAATGAAGTGAGGTAATCAAATGCCACTAATGCTTAATTTTCTAAGACGAATAATTGTATATTTGAAGCCTTGTTATTCAAGGTTTTAATTTGCTGTTTAAAGAAAATTAAGTGAGAGCTGCATATTTAGTTTGATATATTTATTGCCTGATGCAGGATTTCCATCTATTTCAGTATATCAATCACCATGCACATTGTCTTAGTTTTAAGGTAATGGCATGGTGATTTTGTTTTGTGTAAAATGTGAAACTCGGAAATCGTGTTGGAAGCAGAAGAGAATAAGAAATAAGGAAAGAAAAGAGGATGATATTTTTTGTTTGAATTAACAATGTAACAAATCTACGCTGCAAAAGGGAAGAAATTAACAAGGAGCTGTACAGATTGCTTGAGCAGTGGATGAGCTCATATAATAGGACGGAAGTGTAGTAGAAAAAGGAAAATATGAACCCGATCCAGATTCAGATTAATATTTGTTGCATAAATACACAATACTATGTATAATTATACGTTATTAAAGGGTATCGGAGGAATAGAGATGAGGCACTTCATATCGCTACTTGACTATTCACAGGAAGAGCTTACAGAGTTGTTAAACCGGGCTGACTATTTAGCCAGTGCCTGGAGAGAGAACCGGATGCCAAACAGTCTTCATGGTATGCAAATAGGACTTTGGTTTTATGGTAATGGTTTTCGTAATAGATTGGCATTTGAAATAGGGCTAAAAGCAATGGGGGCTTCTATTTCATATATACCCGGTGAATTAGGCAAGGATGAACCTTTAAGCGATATTGGACAATATCTTGCTAACTGGTATTCAATACTGATTGTAAGGGCAAAAAGGCATAATGACCTGATACATTTATCAAAAAGCTCCAATTTACCCGTAGTAAATGCCAGAACGGAGTTCAGCCATCCATGTGAAATAATGGGAGATCTCCAGTTTATAAGAAAGTATAGAGGTTCACTTGATGGGCTAAAGGTAGTATTTGTTGGTGAAGTTTCTAATCTTTGCATGAGCTGGTTTGAAGCTGCCGCCAGATTTCCAATCAGTGTCACCCAAATTGCCCCAAAGGGATATGAGGCTGGTGAAGACTTATTAAAAGATTCAAATTCAAATGCTGCAGGGAGAATTTTCACCAGCAATGATCTTGAGGCGAACATAGAAAAAGCAGACCTTATATATACGGACTGTTGGCCATACGCTGATGATATTGAGACCAAACAAAGAATAAAGGACTTGTTTCTGCCCTACCAGATCACAAAAAGTCATTTATCAAGGTTACACGAAAAAGCTATTTTCCTTCCTTGTCCTCCCGTTACTAGGGGGCAGGAGGTATCCGCTGATGCTATGGAA
>JAEYON010000133.1 GCA_023411645.1 Bacillota bacterium
CAAATTTAAAGGACAAATGCTGCAGGCGAAGATCTACATTATATTCGTGCTTCAATCTATGTTCGAGTACTTCAAACTGAAGCACACCGACGGCGCCGATAATCAGAGCCTCCATACCTGAATCCGGCTGCCTGAATACCTGAATCGCACCTTCCTCCGAAAGCTGGGTGATTCCCTTGAGAAACTGTTTTCGTTTCATCGAGTCCACGGGCGAAACTCGGGCGAAATGCTCCGCAGGGAATATGGGTATCCCTTCGAATCTAAACCGTGAACTGCCCTCACATAGTGTGTCGCCTATTTTAAATATACCAGGATCAAATACTCCGATAATGTCGCCGGGGTATGCCTCCTCAACGATTGCGCGTTCCTGAGCCATAAATTGCTGAGGTTGAGCAAGCTTAATTTCTTTTCCCGCCTGAACATGGTAAACTGACATTCCTCTGGAGAAGCGGCCTGAGCAAATGCGGATAAACGCGATCCGATCTCTGTGGGCCGGGTTCATATTAGCCTGTATTTTAAAGACGAAGCCGGAGAAGTTTTCAGACTCCGGATCTATCTCGGAGTCTGTGGTGTTTCGGACGCCCGGCGCCGGAGCTAGTCGGATGAATTCCTCCAGAAACGGTTGCACTCCGAAATTGGTCATAGCGCTGCCGAAGAACATTGGAGTTAGTTCCCCGCAGCGGATCTTCTCTATTGAAAACTCATCTCCCGCAAGGTTGAGCAGTTCAATATCGTCACAGAGCTTATCGTGATAATGAGTGCCCAGAAGATCGGCAAATACTTGATCATCAACACTTCCTTTGATGGATTTCACCTCTGTCTGGCCATGTCTGCCACCCTCAAAAAGCTCAATTTGCTTGAGCTCTCTGTTGTAAACGCCCTTGAAATCACCGTCTGTACCGATCGGCCAGTTCATAGGATAAGAGCGTATGCCAAGCACCTGCTCGATTTCCTCCATTAATTCAAACGGGTCTCTGCTGGCTCTGTCCATCTTATTGACAAAAGTAAATATGGGAATACCACGCATTTTACATACGTGGAATAGCTTGATCGTCTGGGCTTCCACGCCCTTTGCACCGTCGATCAGCATCACTGCACTGTCAGCAGCGACCAGAGTACGGTAAGTATCTTCACTGAAGTCCTGGTGACCCGGAGTGTCCAATATATTAATAAAGTGGCCGCCGAACTCAAACTGCATAACACTGGAGGTAACTGAAATTCCGCGCTGCTTTTCGATTTCCATCCAGTCTGAAACAGCGTAAGTGCCCGCTTTTCTTGCTTTTACTGTACCTGCGAGCCGGATGGCGCCTCCGTATAGAAGGAGCTTCTCTGTAAGGGTAGTTTTCCCGGCGTCAGGGTGTGAAATGATTGCAAATGTCTTTCTGCGTCTTGTTTCATTCTTAATTATTTCTTTTTTGTCAGGCATCTATTTAGTATTCCTTTAGTACTAATTAATTTATTTTGCATCTCATATTAACTTATTTCAAAGGTTTCTGTCAAATACTACGTCAATATATTATAATAGAATATAGTAATCTCAGAAACATCGGGGTGAAACAGATGATAAATTCAATTGAACAGATAAAAGTCATTATTGATAACCGTGAAGAAGCGGTAATCCGAAAAGGTATAACGCTGCTGCAACTGTCTCGCGATTACGGACGGTTTCATTCGCAAATCATTATAGCTGCAAGGGTGGATAATGACATCAGGGAACTGAGCTATGTACTTGACAGGGACGCCAGAATCGCTTTTATTGACCTGACTGAAGAAGACGGCATGAGGATTTATAGAAGAAGTCTTTATTTTATTTTTATGAAAGCGGCCAATGATCTTTTCCCGGACAGGCGCGTGATAATAAGTCATGCGGTGAGCAAGGGATTATTTTGTGAGCTCAGAGGTGAAAAAGAACTTGAGCCTGGCGAGGTTGAACAAATAGAGGCCAGGATGCATCAGATCGTTGCTCAGGCAATACCGTTTGAAAAAAGGGAGATCCCGTTGGAGGAGGCAGAAGCGCTTTTTCAGTCCACCGGTAGAATGGATCGTTATCACTCGGTTGAGCATAGAAAAAAGAGCCTTGTAACGATCTATAACTGCGGTGGAATGGACGACTACTTTTATGGCTATATGGCTCCTGATACAAGCTATATCAAGGTTTTTGGGCTCAAACACCATCAGGGAGGACTGATTATTCGTTTCCCGGATAAATCTGCTCCTGAGGTTCTGCCTGAATATGTGGAGCAGGAGAAGCTTTTCAACATCTACCTGGAATATAAAAAATGGGGGCGGATCCTTGAGGTTGAAAATGTCGGAGCGCTCAATGAACTGATCAAGCAAGGCAGATCCACCGAGATTGTGCGAATATCGGAAGCGCTTCATGAAAAAAAGCTGGCAAAGATAGCAGATATGATAGCAAATAACGGGCACCAAAAGCGCATAATTCTTATCGCAGGCCCATCATCGTCGGGAAAAACAACATTTGCACAAAGACTTTCCATCCATCTGCGTGTAAACGGGCTAAAGCCGATGACGATTTCTCTGGATGATTATTTTGTGAACCGTGAGGATACTCCGAAGGATGAATTTGGGGATTTTGATTTTGAGGCTCTTGAGGCGATTGACGTTAAGCTCTTTAACAAGCAGCTGAAAGATTTGATAGAAGGGCTGGAGGTGGAGCTGCCGTTATTTAATTTTAACACAGGCTCCAGGGAGCCTGTGGGCAAAAAGCTGCAGATCGAAGAGGACAATGTACTTTTGATCGAGGGTATCCATGGTTTGAATGAAAAGCTGACAAGTGAGATTCCTGCTGAGGCAAAGTTCAAAATATATGTCAGCGCATTGACATCGATGAATATTGATGATCACAACAGGATTCCGACAACAGACAACAGGATCATCAGGCGTATTGTAAGGGACCACCAGTTCAGGGGAAGCAATGCTGTGAGCACCATTAAAAGATGGCCTTCTGTCAGACGTGGGGAAGATAAAAACATCTTTCCATTTCAGGAGAGCGCGGATATCATGTTCAATTCGGCTCTTATGTATGAGCTTGGAATTTTGAAAACATATGCCGAGCCGCTGCTCAATGAAATCGACAGCACCGTACCTGAATACTCGGAGGCCCGTCGTCTGATAGAATTCCTCAGTTACTTTGTGCCGCTTGACTGCAGGGATGTGCCGGCTAACTCGATTATCAGAGAATTTATCGGCGGAAGCTGCTTTTATTAAGGTGCAGGTGTGATGTGCAACAAGAGGGGACGTTTCTCAACGTCCCCCGTATTTCTTGCTTTACCTGGAGCTGCCGGGGAAGAAGGTTGCACAATCCGTTTCCTCTGAGCTCATTGACTCTCTGGGCTCAACCTGTATTTGTTCTGCAGTGCAGTGGTCACCCTGCATATAATAGTAGCAAGTATTTACAGAGCATTTAATTGATTCGTTGGGACGATTCATTTTACTTGTCTTCATTGTTCATCCTCCTTCAAATTTTTCTTTTTCTTCATATCTATTATTCTCTATTAGCATTGATTTTATTATTGATTAATAGTGGGGGAAATTTCCGAATTTTATTGTAATTTATGTATATCAATGATATACTTAATAATATAATATTACAAAGTTGTGTTTGGAGGGAAGAATATGGCATATCTTTTGGGGATTGATATTGGCACCTCAGGTACGAAGACGGTTCTCTTTGATGAAGCTGGAAACACTATTGCCAGTGCGCTGGAAGAGTATCCTCTTTATCAGCCCAATATTGGCTGGGCGGAACAGGATCCGGAGGACTGGTGGCAGGCCACAGTGGGCGGCATCCGCAGCGTGCTTGCTAAAAGCGGGATAAAGGCTTCTGACATCAGCGGTATCGGTTTGTCGGGGCAAATGCACGGTATGGTACTTCTGGATGCGGACGGCAAGGTACTCAGACGTTCCATCATCTGGTGCGACCAGAGAACGACAGCGGAGTGTGAACAGATCACTTCGATTATAGGTGCGGAAAGATTGATTGAAATCACTGCAAATCCGGCACTCGTAGCATTTACCGCATCGAAAGTCATGTGGGTGAAAAACAACCAACCCGAACTCTTTGAGAAGACCAAAAAGATTTTACTTCCTAAGGACTACGTTAGATTCAGACTTACAGGTGAATTTGCAACAGAGGTTTCGGATGCCAGCGGTATGCAATTGTTAGACATCCCGGGCAGATGCTGGAGCAATGAAGTGCTGTCCAAGCTTGGAATAGACAAAAGTCAGGTTGCCGAGCTCTATGAATCCCAAGAGGTAAGCGGTAGAATTACAAGCAGCGTCGCGGCGCTGACAGGCCTTGCAGAAGGTACACCCGTCGTCGGCGGCGGCGGGGATCAGGCAGCCGGTGCAGTTGGAAACGGTATTGTCAGACCCGGGGTTGTGTCATCAACTATAGGTACATCAGGAGTTGTATTTGCTTATCTGGACAAAATCAGCATTGACCCGAAGGGAAGAGTCCAGACATTTTGCCATGCGGTTCCAAACACATGGCATGTAATGGGCGTAACACAGGGGGCAGGATTCTCACTGAAATGGTTCAGAGATAATTTCTGCAAAGACGAAATGGCTGTGGCTGAACTCATGGATGTAGATCCGTATGTATTGATGGATCAGGAGGCAGAAAAGGTAATTCCGGGCAGCAATGGTCTTATTTATCTACCTTATCTCATTGGAGAGAGGACTCCTCATCTGGATTCTGATGCAAAAGGTGTATTCTTTGGACTCTCTACGGTACACAAGAAGAGGGACATGATCCGTGCGGTAATGGAAGGAGTCGTTTACAGCCTCAAAGATTGCCTTGAGATTATCAGTTGGATGGGAGTTAATGTAAGTGAAGTCAGAGCTTCAGGCGGAGGTGGAAAAAGTCCGTTATGGAGACAGATGCAGGCAGACGTATTCGGAGCGCCAATCACCACAATCAATTCCAGTGAAGGTCCGGCACTGGGAGTAGCACTGCTGGCTGGTGTCGGCACCGGTGTGTACAGCGATGTAGTGCAGGCCTGTGACGCTGCGATTAAAGTTAAAAAGGTCCAACAGCCAGATATGGAGCTGCATGCCAAGTATTCCAAATTCTATGGGCTATATGGAAAATTGTACAGATCCCTTAAAAACGATTATAAGGAACTTGCCGAGATCATGAAAAACGTTTATGGGGATTGTGTATGACGAGAAGCAGGACGGGGAACAGCAAGTTCCTTAAAGCCTATAATGAAACAGGCATACTTGATCTGATCCGTACAGGAAAGAGTATATCGAGGGCGGATATTTCCAAAGAAACAGGATTGTCGCCCACTGCTGCGGGTGCCATTGTATCCTCTCTGATCGAAAAGGGCTATATTCACGAAACAGGGACGGGAGAATCAAAAGGTGGAAGAAAGCCTGTACTATTGGAATTGAAGCAGGATTCTTATTACTCCATCGGGCTGGATGTGGATATAGACAGTATTTTATTTATTCTCATGGATATTACAGGGAAAGTAGTATATGAAGGATCTGTAGCTCTGACTGACAATACGCCCGCTTCGGTGGCGGCGAAAGCGGCGGCCTGTATCAGTGAACTCGTGAGCGAGTGTCTGATCAAGAGGGAAAGACTGCTTGGTATCGGTGTTTCTGTTCCGGGCATGGTGGATGCCGCGTCCCATCGAATCGTTCTGGCACCGAACCTCGGCTGGGAGGATGTGGACTTTAGCACCTTGTTAAAGGAGCAGATTGGCCTTCCTGTTTATATTGAGAATGAGGCAATGGCTTCAGCTATTTGCGAAAATTGGCTCGGAGCTTGCCAGAACGACAGCAATTTTGTATGCGTTAATATCAAGTCCGGTATTGGAGCCGGTATTTTTGCCGGCGGAAAGCCATACAGAGGAGCGGATGGAAGCGCAGGCGAGGTCGGGCACGTTGTTGTGGATGAGAATGGTCCAAGATGCGGCTGCGGAAATTATGGCTGCCTTGAAACTTTCGCCTCAACCGGCAGGATCATTGAAAAGGCAGGAAGGATGGCCAGAGAAGGCATTGTGTCCAGACTCGGTGGGTTAGAAAACACAGAGGATATCAGTCTCAGTGATATCGCTCAAGCGGCCAGGGCAGGGGATGAAGCCGTAAAAGACCTTTTAAATGAAGCAGCCGGTTATATCGGCATCGCATTATCCAACCTGGTTAATACGCTAAATCCTTCAAAGATCGTACTCGGGAAGAATTTTACTATCTACGGGGATCTGGTGATGGGAACCCTTAGGGGTGTTATTGACCGAAAAGCTTTGAAAAGGCCGGCCGCAAGTGTTGATATTATAATGTCTGAGATAGGGGAGCGGGTATCGACCTTAGGAGCGGCAATTGTACCTCTAAAGCTCCTGTTTGGCAGGTAAGAAACGATTTATGTCGGCACTTATAAACTAATTTATTATTATAGAATGGAGGATTTTATCATGGCAGAATTATTTAAAGGTATTGGAAAAATCAAGTTTGAAGGACCGGGCACCGACAATCCGTTGGCTTTTCAGCATTACAATGCTGATGAAGTAGTGGCGGGCAAAAGGATGGAAGATCATCTCAGGTTTGCTGTAGCATATTGGCATACATTCCAGGCGACAGGGGTTGATCCGTTCGGTGTTGGTACGGCTATCAGACCGTGGGACAGCATTTCTGACAAAATGGAACTGGCTAAGGTTAAAGTGGAGGCGAATTTTGAGTTCTGCGAGAAATTGGGCTCCCCGTTTTTCTGCTTCCATGACAGGGACATTTCCCCTGAGGCAGACACATTGAAAGAGACTAACAGGAGATTGGATGAAATCGTAAGCGCTATAAAGGAAAGAATGAAGAGCAGCCCCGTGAAATTGTTGTGGGGCACGACCAATGCTTTTGGCCATCCAAGGTTTGTACACGGCGCTTCCACCTCTCCTAATGCTGATGTATTCGCATTTGCATCAGCTCAGGTGAAGAAGGCTATGGAGATCACTCATGAACTCGGCGGTGAGAACTACGTGTTCTGGGGCGGCAGAGAAGGCTACGAGACGCTGTTGAACACAGATATGAAGCTGGAGCTGGACAACCTTGCGCGCTTCCTGTCCATGGCTGTCGATTATGCGAAAGAAATCGGTTTCAAGGGTCAGTTCCTGATCGAGCCCAAGCCGAAGGAACCCACAAAGCATCAGTATGACTTTGACGCAGGAACTGTTATTGGTTTCCTGAAGACTTATGGTCTTGACCCGTATTTCAAGCTGAATATTGAAGCCAATCACGCAACTCTCGCTGCACACACCTTCCAGCACGATCTGAGAGTAGCGCGGATCAACGGAATGCTCGGAAGCATTGACGCAAATCAGGGAGACATGTTACTGGGCTGGGATACGGATCAATTCCCCACCAATATTTACGACACTACGCTTGCTATGTATGAAGTGCTCAAGATGGGCGGACTCACCACAGGCGGCCTGAACTTTGATTCAAAGGTCAGAAGAGGATCCTTCGAGCCTGTTGACCTGTTCTATGGACACATTGCCGGAATGGATACTTTTGCAAAAGGGCTCAAGGTAGCTGCGGCGATGATTGAGGACGGCAAGATTGACAAATTTGTTGCTGACAGATACCAGAGCTACACAACTGGCATTGGAAAAGACATCGTGGACAGAAAGGTCGGCTTTAAAGAACTTGAAAAATACGCGCTGGAGAATGACAAGATCATAAACACCTCTGGCAGACAGGAAATGCTTGAAACTATCCTGAATGGATATATATACAAGTAAAGCATTAAATCAAGGTGCACAGGTGAGGTAAACAACAGGTATAAAGGGGATGCGTTTTGCTGTGATGCAGGCGCATCCCTTTTTACAGGGAGTGAACTATTGGAATTCACAATCGAGATTAATGCTTTCAGGCATACATTTATGGAGCAGAAACCGGCAGTTGGATCGTGAATTTTGTTCCTTTGCCCAGCTCACTGTACAGCATGATGTCTCCATTGTACATATTTACAATGTGCTTGACGATGGACAGCCCAAGCCCTGTGCCGCCCATGCTGCGGGAACGGCCTTTATCTACTCGATAGAAACGCTCAAAGATTCTGTCATGGTGCTCTGGATCAATACCTATGCCTGTGTCTTCGATGCAAATCACAACTTTACCGTCAGCTTTAGCTGCATCGATGTTCACACTTCCATTTTCTCTGTTATAATTTATCCCATTATCTATGAGGTTGATGAGCATTTGCTTGATCCTGTCTCTATTGGCTTCAATCATTATCACGGGAGCAGCTGACAAATTCAGTGAGACTCCCTTTTTTTCAGCAGGAATTTGCAATACCGAGACTACTTCGGATATGGTCTCGGTCATATTGTGCCTGGTTATGTTCGTATCTCTTGCGGAGTTCTCTATTTCAGAAAGTTGAAGGATGTCATTGATAAGCATAGTTAGCCGTTCAGCCTCAATATCAATGATCTCAAGAAACTTCGGTGCAACCTCCGGGTCATTGACAGCGCCGTTTCGCAGAGTTTCAACAAAGCCTCTGATGGAGGTCAGCGGTGTCTTCAACTCATGAGTCACATTTGATACAAACTCGGTTCGGATTTTTTCGAGCTTTTTCATTGTTGTAATATCAAGTATAGAAATAATCGCACCTGAGTTTGGATCTTCTCCTTCAAGGGATCTTATCGGGCTGGCGTGTATACTGAACGTTCCTGCATCAGGAGCACCCATGGTGAGCTCTGTTACTACTGAGGTGTTGGAGTCCACGGTTTTTTCCATGATTTCATTAATCTGACGGTTTCTGATCACTTCGAGCAGCTTTCTGCCAAGTGCGTTTTCCTTTGTAATGCCGAATAACTGCTCGGCGACGGCATTAATCAGAACGACCCGTAATTCGCGGTCAACAGCCACAACACAGTTTGTCATACTGTTTAATATTGCATCGAATTGTATATTCTTATCTGTCAGGTCTGCAACTGTTTTATCAAGCGTGAATGCCATGTGGTTAAAGGCAGTCGCAAGCAGCCCAAACTCATCCTGCTTATTAACATCGACTCTTTTTGAATAGTTGCCATCTTCAATTTCTTTTGCTGCAAGAGTTAGATTCTTTAACGGTTTACTGATGTCGGATGAAAACCGCAGAGCCAGAAGGCTTGTCAGCAGAAGCCCGGCAAGCATGCCGGCCAGACTATATAATAGAATATGAAGATCGCTTCTTCTGAGCTGATCGAGTGGAACGGAAACCCTAATGATCATGTCTGTTTGTGAAGATGGAACGGCAATATACAAAAAGTCCATTTTCATGGTGTCACTAAAACGGATATCTTCACCAATCCCACCTTTGAGGGCTTCCTGTACCTCATGCCTGTCAAGATGGTTTTCCATACTGCTGTAATCGCTTTGGGACTCACCAAGAACATTTCCAAGATTATCAATCACAGTAATTCTCGGGTCTGAAGAAAGTGTGTCCGAGTACGTCTTAGCCAAGGCGTTATAATCAGGCTGAGTGCCTGCTTGCACCATCCGTGACAGTTCATTATCAAAAAGCAATGCCACAGTTTCTATGCGTTCCCTGACATCGTTCTTATAACGATCACGGGCTTGCTGTACAACAAAAAAACCGGTGACAGACATACCTGTTATTATCAAAATAATAAAATAGAGCATGATTTTTTTTCGCATCACATCACCCTCTCTCGGTTTTGTCGCTGAACCTGTAACCGACTCCTCTTATTGTTTCAATATATATGGGATTGCTGTCGTCCTCTTCGATTTTTTGCCTTATATATCGTATATGGACATCTACTGTCCGCGTTTCGCCATAGTAATCGAATCCCCAGATTTTATCAAGAAGGAATTCACGGGACAAGACCTTTCCCTTGTTCTGCATTAATATCTTCAGTAAATCAAATTCCTTCAGTGGCATCTCAACTGGTTGGCCTTTCTTGTACACCTCATGGCGGGATATGTCAATTTCGATATCACCATGCTGTATTATCTCCGAATCCGGCGAGGCGGATTTTAATGTCCTTCTGAATAATGCCTTAACTCTTGCCATCAGTTCGCGCACGCTGAACGGCTTGGTAATGTAATCATCCGCTCCCATTTCCAGACCCAGCACCTTATCAAACTCTTCGCTTTTTGCAGTGAGCATGATAATTGGAATCTCTTTTGAATCTGGATCTGATCTTAACAGTCTGCAGATTTCAAAACCGTCCATGCCAGGCAGCATAATGTCCAGTATAAAAAGAGCTGGAAGGGAGGTCTGCAGTTCCTTTACCAGATTTTCACCGTTTTCAAATACAAGAACCTTGTAGCCTGCAGCTTCCAGATTATATTTCAGCAACTGCTGAATATGAATGTCATCCTCCACTATATAGACCAATTCTTTTAACATCTTCTCACCCTCTCTACAATTTCAACGGTATCATAATCCCGATATATGTTCAAGCGGTCCAAATACACCTCGCCGGAGAGACTATGAATGGAGCCATTTTTTAAGTATTCTTCCGTGCAGCGTTATATTTTCCCGACAGATACATATTGATGACAACTGATTAATCCGAAGTTAAATTCAGGTTAACTTTTCCGGGTATCAAGCATAAACTGGCTAATAGGGGAGAACCGTCCCCGAAAAAGCGGGAGAACCGTCCCCGAAAAAGCGGGAGAACCGTCCCGTAAAATCATGAAAAGGAAGTGTGAATGATACAACGGACAATAAGGCCGTATGACCGGCAAATGGCTATAAAATACGCGCACAAGTGGGCTTATGCGAGAAATCCAGCTTATCTTGACTTTGAAAATCTTGGAGGAGATTGTACTAACTTCGCTTCCCAATGCATTTATGCGGGAAGCGGCATTATGAATTACACCCCGGTGTACGGCTGGTATTATTTCAGCTCATATAGCAGGACGGCTTCCTGGACGGGTGTTAATTATTTGTATGATTTTCTTGTGAATAATCAAGGCCCGGGGCCTTTTGCACAGGTCGTGGATGTGTCTCAAGCGGAACCGGGTGATATCGCACAGCTCTCATTTTCGAGCAGCACAATTTTCAATCATTCTCCTATAATCGTCAGTATGGGTGAATCGCATGGGCCGGAGACGATTCTTGTTGCAGCCCATACCTTCGATACGGATTATTACAGGCTGCTGGACTTTGAGCCTGCCTATATAAGATACCTTCATATCATTGGAGTCCGGGAATAAAATCTCGGGAGCATCGAACCCCACTAGATTTTAGTCAGATTCCGCCATGCCGGAATGAGTATAATAAAACAGCCCCTCACTTGAGGGGCCAGTGCCGTTTCTATTTATTTTTAACTTTATTGTTTGTCTGAATGTCTTCCTCTGTCAGAACCTTCTCCAGATCAAGCATAAGCACCAGTCTGTCGTCAAGCTTTGCGGTCCCGCTCAGAAATCTTTCCTTTAGGTTTGAAAGCGCCTTTGGTACAGGCTCGAATGCCGACTCATCCAGCTTGGCGATCTCCCTGACCTCATCTACAATGACACCGACTTCTGAGGCAGAGGTATTTACAATAATGATCTTGGTGTTTTCGTCAAATTCCGGACAAGGCAGATTGAAACGCTTTCTGAGATTGAATATGGTATAGACCTTGCCCCTAAGATTTGCCAGCCCTTCGATATAACCCGGTGCATTGGGTATCTTGAAGATTTCTAGCATTCTTTCTATGCTGCTGATGTTTTCAATATCAAGACCAAATTCCTCTTCATTGATCGTAAATATGACAAATTGCCGTACACTCATACCAGAGCCCTCCCCTTTTTCTTAAAACAAAGATAAAACAATTGCTGCAACTGTTATGATCGGTAGCTGGCATTGATCTTCACGTAATCTATTGAGAAATCGCAGGTCCATACCCGATCCGCATAAACACCATTGCCCAGTTTGACCAGCAGTTTGATTTCATTCTTTTGCAGCAATGCCCGAGCGGCATCTTCGTCAAAATCAACAGCACATCCGTTTTTACAAACTTGAAGGTCGCTTATATATATATCGGAAAAATTAGGATCAAATTCAGCGCCTGAATAACCGGCTGCTGTAAAAATCCTGCCCCAGTTGGCATCTTCGCCAAAAATCATAGTTTTAACCAGAGGCGATTTTGCTATAGAACAAGCTGCTTTATAAGCATCCTCGGGACTTCCCGCGCCTTCAACCGCTACTTCAATCAGCTTAGTTGCGCCTTCGCCGTCCCTTGCGATTTGCCTGCTCAGGAAGGTGCATACCTCCTCCAGACCGTTTCTGAACAGCTCGTAATCTTCTCCTTCATGGATGATACCGGCATTGTCCGCCAACCCGTTAGCAAGGATCAATACCATATCGCATACGCTGGTATCACCGTCGATAGTGACTCTGTTGAAGGTTCTCCCAACAACCTCCTTCAGCGCTTTATCCAGCAGCTTTCGGGAAATGTTTGCATCAGTTGTGATCACACCAATCATCGTCGCCATATTGGGGTGGATCATGCCAGAGCCTTTTGCCATACCGCCAATCACGACTCTGGTCTCCTGAATATCCAGTTCGACGGCTATTTCCTTGTGCAGCGTGTCTGTAGTCATTATGGCTTCCTCGGCATCATGGCCGCCGTCGGGATCCATTGCGGATACCAATTGTTCCAGTCCCGGACGGATTTTATCCATATCAAGAGGTTTTCCTATAACGCCGGTTGAGCCGACCAGAATATCGCCTGGGGTACATTCCAAAAGATTTGCTGTAATCGACGCGATCTCAAGCGCGTCCTTGTAGCCCTGTTCGCCGACACATGCGTTGGCACAGCCGCTGTTGATCACGATTGCGTTGGCGTAGCCGCTTTTGATGTGATCCATTGTAAGCTGCAATGAATGCCCCTTCACTTTATTGGTAGTAAAAACGCCTGCTGCTGCGGCGCTATCTTCAGAGCAGACAATTGCAAGATCCTTTTTTCCTTGATTTTTCAGGCCGCATGCAATCCCGGTGGCAAAAAAGCCCTCAGGTGCAGTGACACCTCCGTCAATTTTATTCATCCCATCACTCCAGACACATTTATATAAGTATTCCTACCTTCCGCATCAAACAAGTAAATTATACAAAAAGTTGTGTATGTATTCAAGAAAATGTGAAAATAAAAGCAAACCCTTGACACACTTTTTTGTTTCGTATAATATCATAGATAATATTCTTGTCTCGGCAATATTAATATTTATAGACGATGATCTGGAGGAGTAAACGGAAATCTGCCCCAAAGAGAGAAAGGCCCGCCGGCTGAGAGGCTTTTCGGGGATAAATCTGTTGAAGGTCGCCAGGAAGTTCTGCAATAATTACGGGGGAGCTTGGCTATGGATGCCCACCGTACCGTATAAGTTGCAGCGGTAGGAGCCGTTATTTCCTTAAAGCAGCCCTGTAAGGGGAATGTTGGTGGTACCGCGGAGAGCAGCCTTCGTCCAATGAGTTTGGATGGAGGCTTTTTATATGGCCGAACAGATGGTGTGTACAATGCAGCTCTAAACAATGCATTATAGAATGAGATAAACAGGAGGAAAAAAACATGGAAGAGATGAAAAATCTGGCGAAGACATACGATCCCGCCCAGGTGGAGGATCGATTGTATAAGGAATGGATGGAAAAGGGCTACTTTCATGCAGAACCGGACAGCAGCAAAAAACCCTTCACTATCGTGATCCCTCCGCCGAACATTACCGGCCAGCTTCATATGGGGCATGCCCTTGATAATACATTGCAGGACATCCTTATTAGATGGAAGAGGATGCAGGGCTTTTGCACATTGTGGCTGCCCGGCACAGACCATGCCAGCATTGCGACAGAGGCCAGGATCGTTGAGACAATGGCCGCGGAGGGGATAACCAAGGAACAGATCGGCAGAGAGAAATTCCTTGAAAAGGCCTGGGAATGGAAGCGGGTCTATGGTGGCAGGATTGTGGAACAGCTGAAGAAGCTGGGCAGTTCATGCGATTGGGAACGTGAACGGTTTACTATGGACGAGGGCCTCAATAAAGCTGTGATCGAGGTGTTCATCAAGCTCTACAAAAAAGGCTTGATATACAGAGGCGACCGAATCATTAACTGGTGTCCGAAATGCCGTACATCCATCTCGGATGCGGAGGTGGAGCATGAGGAGATGGACGGCCACTTCTGGCACATCAAATACAATGTTAAGGATAGCGACGAATATATCGTTGTTGCGACCACAAGGCCCGAGACTATGCTGGGTGATACTGCTGTTGCTGTGAATCCCGAAGACGAAAGGTACGCTGCTCTGGTTGGAAAAACGTTGATATTGCCGCTGATGAACAAGGAAATACCTGTCATTGCGGACGCCTATGTAGATAAGGAGTTTGGTACCGGAGCCGTTAAAATTACGCCGGCTCATGACCCCAACGATTTTGAAGTAGGGCTGCGGCATAAACTGCCACAGATCAGGGTTATGGATGACAACGCAATAATGAATGAAGCGGCGGGCAAGTATGCCGGCCTTGACAGATATGAAGCGCGCAGGCAGATTGTAGATGATCTGAAGGCGCTGGATTTGTTAGTAAAAACAGAGGCTCACAAGCATAATGTTGGCTCTTGCTACCGGTGTAATACTGTCATCGAACCGATAATGTCACGCCAGTGGTTTGTTAAAATGAAGCCCCTTGCAGAGCCTGCGATTGATGCGGTCAAAGACGGTACCATCAAGTTTGTGCCGGACAGATTTTCAAAGATATATTATAACTGGATGGAGAACATCCAGGATTGGTGCATCTCAAGACAACTGTGGTGGGGACATCGCATTCCGGCCTATTACTGCCAGGAGTGCGGTCATATGATGGTGGAGCACGACAATCCGGATGTATGCCCGAAGTGCGGCAGCTCCAGAATCGAGCAGGATCCCGATACGCTGGACACCTGGTTCAGCTCGGCTCTGTGGCCGTTTTCCACATTGGGATGGCCGGATAAAACGAAGGACCTTGAATATTTCTATCCAACCAATGTGTTGGTCACCGGATATGACATCATCTTCTTCTGGGTCGCCAGGATGATCTTCTCGGGCTTGGAGCATATGGGCAAAGAACCATTCTCACACGTTTTTATCCATGGTATTGTCCGCGATGCGCAGGGCAAGAAAATGAGCAAATCCCTGGGCAACGGCATTGATCCTCTTGAAGTAATCTCACAATACGGTACCGATGCGCTGCGATTTGCGCTGACGATAGGTAATTCACCCGGAAACGATTTGAGGTTCTCAACGGAAAAGGTAGAGTTCAGCAGAAATTTTGCAAATAAGATCTGGAATGCGACCAGGTTCGTATTGATGAATTTTGATGAAAATGTAGATTTCAGTGCCGTGGACAGCCGGAAATTTACAACTCCAGACAAATGGATTCTGAGCAGGGTGAATACATTGGCCGCTGAAGTAACTGAAAATCTAGAGAACTATGAGCTTGGGATAGCACTTCAAAAGATGTATGAATTCATCTGGGATGAGTTCTGTGACTGGTACATTGAGCTGGTCAAGCCAAGGCTCTTTGACCGTGAGGATGACACAAGAGTGGAAGCGCAATGGGTGCTAAATCATGTACTGGGTACTTCCATGAAGTTGCTGCATCCATTCATGCCTTTTGTAACTGAGGAGATTTACAGGCATCTGATCAATGACGATGAAAGCATAATGATCTCTTCCTGGCCAAAATATGATGATAAGCTGTATTTCCCCGACGCACAGAAGGACATGGAATTGATCATGAATGCTATCAAGGCAGTCAGAAATATCAAGTCGGAAATGAATGTGCCGCCGTCAAGGAAAAATAAGTTGATATTTGTGGCGGGAGAGGCCGACAGTGAGATCATCAATAGCGGGAAAAGATTTTTCGAACGTCTGGCGGGAGCGTCTGAGATCACCGTACAACAGGATAAGTCCGGTATACCAGCCGATGCAGTTGCCGCAGTGATCCCCGGCGCCGAGATTTTTATCCCGTTGGAGGACCTGGTTGATATCAGCAAGGAAATTGAAAGGCTTGAGAAGGAAAAGGTCAATCTGGAGAAGGAGCTTGACAGGGTCGACAGCAAGCTGAACAACGAAAACTTTGTAGCGAAGGCTCCGGCTAAGGTGATTGAGGAGGAGCGCGCTAAAAAGGAAAAATATGCGGATATGTATGAGAAACTGATGGAACGCCTCAACAGCCTGAAAAAGTGATACAAAGCGACACAAAAGTAATACAGAGTAATCATAAAAGTGATACAATGGTGGCATAAGGACGATATAATTTCGTCATAAATGTGACACTGTGCGAGGTGTGGTGAATGATGGATTACGGATTCGTAAGAGTTGCCGCAGCGGTACCGGAATTGAAGGTGGCCGACTGCAGTTACAATGCTGACAGAATAATCGAAATGATCAGGGAAGCTGAGGCGGTAGGATCACAGATGGTCGTCTTCCCGGAGCTGTCGCTGACGGCATATACCTGCGCGGATCTGTTCCATCAGGAACTGCTTATGAAACAGTCTCTGGCCTCATTAAGCAAGGTGGCGGAAAGCACAAGAGCCCTGAATGTGCTGGCTATTGTCGGTCTTCCGCTGGCTGTGGACAACCAGCTTTTCAACTGCGCAGCAGTGATACAAAAGGGCAATATTTTGGGAATAGTACCGAAAACATATATTCCCGGGTATAAGGAGTTTTACGAGGAACGCTGGTTTGCAGCAGGAACACTTGCAAAGAGCCCTTTTACAAGGGTTTGTGGGAAGGAGATCCCCTTTGGAACAGACCTTTTGTTTGAAGCGGACGGCCCGGAGAGGGTTATCTTCGGCATTGAAATATGCGAAG
The DNA here is from genome assembly GCA_023411645.1 of Bacillota bacterium. GTDB lineage: Bacteria > Bacillota > Clostridia > Acetivibrionales > DTU013 > JAEYRF01. The sequence goes on from JAEYON010000133.1 coordinate 16,800, forward strand.
ATCTGTGGGCGCCGATTCCCCCCAGTACACATCAGGCAATCGCCGGTGCAACCATATTATTCAACCTTTCCGCCAGCAATGAGATCATCGGCAAATCAGAATACAGGCGTGAGCTGGTGACACTGCAATCGGGCAAGTGCCTGGCAGGTTATGTTTATGCATCCTCAGGCGTGGATGAATCCACAACAGACCTGGTGTTCGGCGGACATGCAATGATCGCAGAAAACGGCGGAGTGCTGGCAGAGTCGGAGAGGTTCCTGCGAAAAGGGCATCTAACCATCACCGAGATTGATGTACAGAAGCTCATGAATGACAGGGTCAGGCTAACCAGCTTTATGGAAGCTACTCCTGAGCGCAGCTTCAGAAAGGTTCAGTTCCATCTGGAACCGCTGGATATGGGGGATGCATCGAAAAAACTGTTCAGGGCTGTTGACCCGCATCCCTTTGTGCCGAAGGAAAAGAGCGCCAGAGACATTCGCTGCAGTGAGATTTTTGCCATTCAGACAACCGGTCTTGCAAAAAGACTCGCCCATACCGGTATAAAAAATGCGGTGCTTGGCATATCAGGCGGGTTGGATTCCACGCTGGCGCTGATTGTCACGGCAAAGACCTTTGACATGCTGGGAATCCCCAGAGAAAATATTACGGCAATCACCATGCCCGGCTTTGGCACAACGGATACGACTTACGAAAACGCATTGCAGTTGATCAGATCCTACGGAGCCGAGCTTCGAGAGATTAACATAAAACAAGCTTGTCTGCAACATTTTGAAGATATTGGCCATGATCCCGACATCCATGACGTGACTTATGAAAATGTACAAGCAAGGGAGCGAACACAGATTCTGATGGACATTGCAAACAAGCAGAACGGCCTTGTGATCGGAACGGGAGACCTTTCGGAATTGGCGCTTGGCTGGTGCACATATAATGGCGATCACATGTCCATGTATTCGGTTAATTGCAGCATTCCCAAGACGCTGGTAAAATATCTCGTACGCTGGGCAGCGGACAATGTTGTGGAGCAGGTGGCGGCAGAGGTTTTACTTCGTATTCTGGACACACCGATCACACCTGAGCTTCTGCCACCTGACAGCAATGGCGGAATACTGCAAAAAACCGAGGAACTTATCGGGCCATATGAACTGCATGATTTTTTCCTGTATCATACGATCAGATACGGCGCTTCACCAAAAAAAGTGCTCCTGCTGGCAAAACACGCATTTGAAGGTGCCTACGATGCCGATACCATCCTGGCATGGCTCAAGCTATACTACAAGCGCTTTTTCTCCCAGCAGTTTAAACGATCCTGCCTGCCGGATGGTCCAAAGGTAGGGACAATAAGCCTTTCACCGAGGGGGGACTGGCGAATGCCCAGCGATGCGTCCTATGAGCTGTGGATGAAGGAACTTGGCTCTTGACAAAACTTGCTCTGTGTCTTAAAATAGCATATGGCTCTCAAAATTGCCACACATGCGGTGGACTTAGCTCAGTTGGTTAGAGCGCCAGGTTGTGGCCCTGGAGGTCGTGGGTTCGATTCCCATAGTTCACCCCATAAAAGCGGGAAGCAGATTATACTGTTTCCCGTTTTTAATGCTCATAATTATTTCTCTTTTCATCTATTTTAAATCAAAATCATTCGCTTATTTATGCAATGGATTGTCTCTTCTCAGACTCTGAGGAGTGATACCCTTCAGTTCTTTAAAAGTTCTGTTAAACGTCCTGACGCTGTAGAAGCCGGTTTCATATGCAATTTCAATGATGGGCTTGCGGGTGGTCTTGATCAGGGCTTCAGCTTTGTCTGCGCGTATACGGGCAAGGTATTTATTAAAATTCATACCAGTGGTTTTCCGGAACAGGCGGGAGAAATAGTAGCGACTGATGTTGGCTTCATTCGAGATCTGTTCCAGTGAAATGTTCTGTGTATAATTTTCTTCCAGATACTTAAGCGCTTTTTGCATGGGTTTTATATCTGAATTGTCACGGGAGCCGACCAGAGTATTTAAAGAGTCCTGGTAGTAGGTAGGGAAGTACCTGAAAAAAGTCATAAACAATTCGCATATATACAATTCCGTAAATCGAGGGTAGAGGTCATTTTTTTGCGACATTTCATGAACGATTTTTTCAAAAACAGCCTTGATGTCGTGATAGACTTTACTATCCGCTTTATGGGCAGAAAAATACTCATTATCCATAAATATTGAGCAAGGAAAATAGTTTTCAGGCCAGTATCCGAAAGAGTTAAGCATTTCGGCCCTGAATATGAGCAATATAACTGTTGACGCATGGCCGTTGTTTTCATAATAATGTATGTCGTTGCTCCCGCAAACAGCGATTTCACCTTTCTTAAGAAGTCTATACTCGCTGTTGATGCCGACACCTATGTGACCATCACACACATAAATCATTTCTATGTCTGTGTGCCAGTGTGCCATAAAGTCCAAATTGTTTGATATGCTTGCGCTGACAGGTATTTCAGAACTGTATGTCCTGTTTTCATAGAATGCTTTCATTGCAACTCCTGTTTATTTTTGTATCTATTATATAAAACATAGCAAATAATGTCCATGCTGAAGGCTATTATGGCGAGACTTCGGTATAGTATTTCAATATAATTAAAATAAGCAACCAAATGGATAGGCTTATAAGGAGGAAGAGCAGATGAAAAAGGCATTAATTGTACATGGTGGATGGGATGGGCACGAGCCGGTGCAAGTATCTGAGGTATTTCGCAGCGTCCTGGCCGGGGAGAATTTTGAGGTAGAGATCAGTGATACACTGGATTCCTTTTTGGATGTGGAAAAGCTGAAGTCGCTGCATTTGATTGTTCCTGTATGGACAATGGGGAAAATAACAAAGGAGCAGGTGCAACCAGTTATTGAGGCAGTTGCTTCAGGGGTGGGTATTGCCGGCTGCCATGGCGGCATGTGTGATTCGTTCCGAGAATGCGTAGAGTGGCAATTTTTGACCGGGGGTCAATGGGTTTCACATCCGGGAGGTGACGGAGTCGAATATAAGGTGAATATACGAAAGGCATCCAGCCCTATAGTTGAAGGAATAGAAGATTTTATCGTAAAAAGCGAGCAATACTATGTACACATTGATCCTGCCATCGAGGTGCTCGCAACCACGCGGTTCCCTGTAGTGAACTGGTATCATGCTTCAAATGGAAAAGTGGATGTGCCTGTTGTCTGGACCAAGAGGTGGGGACAAGGACGTGTTTTTTACAATTCTCTTGGACATCATGCGGATGTCTTCGACATCCCTGCGGCGCTGGAGATTATGAGGAGAGGGTTCCTTTGGGCGGCGGAAGGTAAGGATATTGCTGTACGTGATGGTCTGAATGCAGATATATTTAAGAGCGAAGCTAAAATGTTTTAATAATTAACTAAAGGGATGGTGAATGAGATGAATAAGGTTAAAGTGGGGATCATTGGCTGCGGAAACATTAGTGGAATTTATTTCAAGAACCTGACACAGACATTTCAAATAACTGAGGTAGCAGCATGCGCTGATCTGATTCCAGAACGTGCTGAGGAAAAGGCAAAGGAATTTAATGTTCCAAAGGCCTGCTCAGTGGAGGAATTACTGGCTGATCCTGAAATCAAGATTGTTGTTAATCTGACTACTCCTGCGGCCCATACGGAAATTAACCTTGCTGCATTAAATGCGGGCAAGCATGTTCATTGTGAAAAACCTCTTGCAATAACCCGTGAGGATGGAAAGAAGGTCATGGATCTGGCGAGAGAGAAGGGACTGCTGGTGGGTTGTGCGCCTGATACGTTTCTGGGCGGAGGGCTGCAGACTTGCAGGAAGCTTGTGGATGACGGCTGGATAGGTGAGCCTGTTGCAGCTACGGCTTTTATGACATGTCATGGACATGAGAGCTGGCATCCTTCACCTGAATTCTATTACCAGGTGGGCGGCGGCCCGATGTTTGATATGGGACCATATTACCTCACGGCGCTGGTTTCAGTGCTTGGACCGGTAAGGCGGGTTACAGGATCCGCTAGAATTACTTTCCCTCAAAGAACTATCACCAGTGAGCCGAAGTTCGGCAAGATTATTGATGTTGAAGTGCCTACACATGTTGCAGGAATACTGGATTTTGAAAATGGAGCGGTGGCTTCCATCATTACCAGTTTTGACATATGGAGCGCCAATCTCCCCCGCATCGAGATATATGGCAGCGAGGGATCTTTGATGGTACCTGATCCGAATACATTTGGCGGTCCGGTATTCTTCAGGATGCGCGGACAAAATGAGTGGAAGGAGATTCCGCTGGTATTCGGCTACAGTGAAAACAGCCGGGGAGTAGGTGTCGCGGATATGGCTCATGCGTTGGTATCAGGCGGGAAAAACAGGGCAAACGGCGACATGGCGTACCATGTATTGGATATGATGCAGGGCTTTCATGATGCATCAAATGAGGGCAGACATTATGAGTTGAAGAGTACCTGTGAACGGCCTGAAGCGTTTGCAATGGGAACGATGTTGTAACGAGGCAAAAAAATGCCCACAGCCTAGTTGAAATCAGATTTATACGAACCGCGGGTCGCAGCGAAGTTGCATTTATGCGGCCCGCGATTCGACTTTATGCCGTTTGCGGTTCGGTTTTACTTGACAAAAAGCATGATGCCCTTTATAATTTACTTTGCGTCTAATTTATTGGGATGTAGCCAAGCCGGTAAGGCACAGGACTTTGACTCCTGCATTCCGCTGGTTCGAGTCCAGCCATCCCAGCCATAAATGTCATTTCACGCAAGTGAAATCTGACTGAAAGCGATGGGACTCGATGTCCCGGAGCTTTCCATACTTGGGCCATTAGCTCAGTTGGCAGAGCACTTGACTTTTAATCAAGGTGTCCCGCGTTCGAATCGCGGATGGCTCACCAATAGGTATCAGCCGTAGACTGTATACCTAACCTCTTTAAAGCTTCCTGCAAGGAGGCTTTTTAAATCCTTGAAAACACTGCGTTTCAGGGGTTTTGTTTTTTGGGGGAGGAAGATAAATTTCCTTCTGTACAGGTATAAAAATTGATGTAGGCGATACAAGGTTAATATACTCGTATTTAGGTTCGTTTTGGGTTCAATTTGTTAAGGCTAAATAATTACATTCCCCAAATTCCTTGGAGAATTAACCGCCGTTTTGTTTTATTTAGAGATTATTGTTTTTTACACGGTTGTCAAGACAGCCTCTCAAGCAAAGTGAAATTCTAAATACCTGCGGCTTGTATGCTGATAATTTTACTAGTTTGGTTATCCTCTATACGGTGATGACTTGTAAACCTAAAGCTCTAATATTATCGTATTGAGACTCGTTTTCTTCGACATAATCTGTTATAAGGGTGTTAAAATCGGTCAAATCGGCTATATGGGCAAAAGTAACCTTGCCGATCTTTGAGTGATCCGCTATAAGTATTCGCTCTTTTGCCTGTGTTATCATCTGCCGCATGATAGAATCCTCTACATGATTGTATGATGTTATCCCAGCAGCTATATTTATACCATCTATACCCAATATAAGTTTGTCTGCTTTGTATTTTGTTAGCTGATCGATTACATCTTCTCCGACGGTTATCTGCATATCAATATCGAATCGGCCACCCATAAAAAAAGTGGTGATATTCTTGCAATCTGCTAACTCTTTGAGCAAATGCAGGGCGTTTGTAATTACAATAAGGTGGTTCTTGTTTTTTAATTCATCGCAGACAAACGTACTGGTGGAGCCAACATTCAGAATCACAGATTCTCCATCCTGCACAAGATCAGCTGCTGCTTTGGCAATCCTCTTTTTTTCAGAAGAATATATCTTTATACGCGAATTATAGTCAACACCGCCATGCGTTTCGATGACCTTGACAGCTCCGCCATGGATTCTTTTTACTATGCCTTCATTTTCAAGCATGTCAAGATCTTTGCGAACCGTAACTGGCGATATGTTAAATTTCTTGCTTAATTCAATTACTTTAATCGGCTTTTCGGCATCTAACAACTCGATAATCGCCATACGTCTTGCGATCCGCTTATTATCTCCAAAAGTAGTTTCCATGATTAAACCTCATTTAAAATTGTCGGTAGTATCTATGCTGTTACGCATAGAAACAAATGTATACATTAATCCTAGATCTCTATTATTTTCTATATTGTTGATTATAATATATAATTTAACATATTATTCAATCAATGGTCAATAAGAACTGGGACAGAACTAATATCAATCAATCGAAAGTATCCACATTACGATTTAGAGTACCAACAAGCTCTTTTATGTTTGAACACTCAATATTTAGGATTCGATCGATATCATCATTGTAGTTGTGCATACCTTATCCCTCCTAACAGTAAGTTGAGTTTTATCTGTTTGCGGTTTTATTATAGTATAGTTTATCTTGTAAAGCAACAATAAATGAAGACCACTTTTTGTTTTTTACAATGAATCGTTAATTACGAAATTAATATCGAAACATTTTATTTCGTTTAAGTATTAAAAGCAAATCCGAATATTGTGTTAAAGCAGTCGCTCTTGGAGCGGATGCTTTTCAATAGCAATAAGGATATATATAGGTTGGTTTAGCAAAAGAACTGCAGGATATCGGCAATGTCTGCTGAGTAAACTTGATAATTTGAATATATCGGAATGAAAAAACTATATCAATAAAATAATAATAACATAGTAGAATCAAAGAAACGTAATTAAAAAATCTCGTAACGAAACACGAAAACGATAAAAACAAATGATTAATTTAACTTTTTATTGACAAACGAAAGTGGGAGTGCTATATATAATTATATAGAGAACAAAAATTCAAAGCATAGGACGAGATATATAGTGAACAAGGATTAATTGAACCTACATTTTTGAAATTGGGCCTATGGTCATATGAAAGACGAAATTGACTACCATTTAATAATACCAAAATCAAAAGGTGACACTTGATGGTGGAGTTCTACCCCACACCCCGAGGTTTTTTGCTTTGGTTTTCAGTGAGGAGGTGCTTGCCTGGATGAGTAAAAAGAGGTAGTGCTGATTCACACCGCCTCCTTCGTAAACCCATACGTACGCTTGGGTCGCTCCTAAGAGTTTCCCTATCCTCCTTTATGGTAAAGCACGGTTAGTATAGCATTAATACATAATTTGATTGGAATACAAAAACCCAAATTGTCCTTGACATGGGGTACACATAAAATATAGATACTTTTAGGAGGAAAAAATGGTATACAACGAAAAATTCAAAGTGAAATCGGAGTTTACGAGGCCTACGTTTGAAGATGTGACGAAGCAGATAAAAGAAATTTCTGCCCGCTCGGGAGTGAAAAACGGGCAGGTTCTGGTTTTCACGGGACATACGACCTGCAGTGTTCAGATTCAGGAATTTTCCGATGGCAAGAGCTATTGGGGGAACGAATTGATCATGCAGGATCTTGCCAATGTAATGGCAAAGCTTATTCCTACATGTGAAAGTGAAGGTCAATATCTGCATCCCTGTCATAACCATGCAGAAATTGCAGGGAGAGAGCGGGATGAGCTGCCTAGCTGGTGCCTGAATACAGATGCACATCTGCGCTCAGTTATTATGGGACGCTCCGTTACACTGCCCATTATTGACGGAGAAATCCAGTTGGGAGAATTCGGATGTATCTACTTTGGGGATTGGGACCAAGTGCGCGCCAGAGAACGGACAGTCATTGTTCAGGTGATGGGGGAATAGATTTTGCAGGAATTTGGAAATGATAAAAAATCAGGAAACAAGGAGGGCTGTTATAGATGAAAGGAAGAAATAAATACTGTGTGGAACTTGATGTCGTGGACGGATCTTTCCCTGATCGCTATATGGGCGGCGGGTATGGACGTGGGTACAGCATTCCGGAAATGTTTGAACGGGTTGCATCCGTTGATAAGATTACCGGCGTGGAGTTGGTGAGCAACTGGCAGATTACACCCGAAAATGCACCCATGATCAAGCAACAGTGCAGAGATTACAATCTTGAAGTGGTCTCTATTTTGCCGGATTATTTTTCTACGAAGCAATATGGGAAGGGAGCGTTTACATCCACTGATAAAAAAATTCGCGCAGAAGCAGTTGCGCTTACAAAAACCATGATGGACGTGGCGGCTGATTTGAACTGTCATTTGCTAACTGTTTGGAACGGGCAGGATGGCTATGACTATCCCTTCACCGCAGATTATATTCAGGAAGCAAAATGGATGCAGGAGGCAATCAGGGAGTGTTGCGATTATCGCAAGGATATCAAGCTGGCCATTGAATATAAGATCAGAGAGCCGCGTATCCACTGTTATTTGAGCAATGTATATTCTACACTGCTCTTTATTAAAGAGGTGGGAGCAGACAATCTGGGAGTTACCGTAGATTTCGGCCATTGCCTGATTGCCCATGAGAACCCAGCGGAAGCTATCGCAGCCTGCAAGCTTTATGGGGATAAGCTGTTTCATGTACATGTAAATGACAATTTTGGTGTATGGGATGATGACTGCATTACTTCTACAGAGCATATCATTGAAACCATGGAGTTTATGTACTGGCTGAATAGAACAGGCTATGACGGATGGTTTTCTTTTGATCAGTATACACCGCGTCTGGACGGACGTGACGCGCTGGAAGAAGGAATTAATTGGATGGAAGATATTACTGCTGCAATTGCGTGTATTGATGATGCTAAAATGGAAGAGATGTTCCGCAATGTCAATGCGGTTGAAATGTCAAAAATGATTCGCGGCCTGTTGTTTCACAGACGAGGATGATAAAAATGTCCGCCAATTGGAAGGCCGCTGATGCGGTGGAGAGAGAGGGAATATGAAATTTGCTTGTACAGATAGTGTGATTCCGGGAAGTAGCCTGACAGAAAAAGGTTATTTTTTGAAGGAAGTGGGTTTTGACGGCATGGCAGTTTTTGCTGAACCCAGCATATGGAACGATGCATTGACCAGAGAAGTTTTGGAGATGGAAAAGACCACGGGTGTCCGTGTCTGTGAGTTTGTCTTTATGGGGGACGCTTACGGGCATCTGATGGACAGGGACAAGAAGCTTCAGCGGGAAGCAATTAATTTATATAAAGACTCTATTGCTATCTGCAATCAAATCGGGGCCATTACAGAGATGGAGTATCAGTATTGCCCGCAGGATCCCCTTCCGTTGTTTGAGCCCTACCTGAAAATGCCGGAAGAGGAAAGAGCCGTTTTCATCGACATCATACATGAATTTGATTCTGTTATTCAGGAAGGCGCATATATGCTGATTGAGGGTTGCAATCGGTATGAGAGCAGATATTTAAACAGTCTTATAGACTGTAAAGAGATGGTAGTGACCGCTGGTGCGAAGCGCATCGGGCTTTTGGCGGATTTCTTTCATATGGCTATGGAAGAGAGAGATTTGCCCCAGACTATTCGGGAGTGCGGCAGCCTGATCAAACATGTTCATTTAGGAGACAGCAATCGTCTGGCGCCGGGATATGGGCATACAGACTGGAAGAGCAGCATGGCTGCATTAAAAGGGATTGGCTTTGACGGTTACATGAATTTGGAGTGCAATCTATCCGGTGACTTGAAGGAAGAGTTGAAGCGCATTAAACAATTCTTTGCAGATTTCGAATGATTTTGGGAGGAGTAAGGATATGAGCAAAAAGGTTTGTATTTTAAGAGGAAACGGGAGCGGTTTTCCGGAAGCTCTGGTGGGGGAAGCGTGTTTCAGTTGGAAGGTGGAAGGAGAGAAAGGATATCAGAAAAGCTACAGGCTTGTGATTGGCGACGCCAGATCGGCAGAAGTGGTATGGGATACCCAATGGGTGAAGAGCAGGAAGTCGGCAGGTATTATTTATGATGGGACGCGTCTTCTTTCCAACCATGAATATTTTGCAAAAGTTTCTGTGGAGACGGAAAGAGGCGTATTCTACGAGAGCGATAGCCTGCGGTTTTTTACGGGTCTGAAGGACGAGGAGTGGAAAGCGAAATGGCTGAAGCAATACAACGGTGTTTTTGAAACGGCTCCTATCTTCCGAAAAGTGTTCACTGTGAGCAAGAAAGTGCGCAGCGCCAGAATGTATGTTACCGGCCTTGGCTACTATGAGGCCTATGTCAACGGAGAGAAGGTGGGAGATCATCTGTTGGATCCAGCCCGCACGACCTATCAAAAGAGAGTTTTTTATGCAGTCTACGAGATTGGTGCGTCCTTGCGCGAGGGAGCAAATGCCATCGGTGTGCAGCTCGGGCGAGGCTGGTTCTGCATATTAGATACCAGAATCCTGAAACCCATTTTCTCCATGCAGCTGATGCTGGAGTATGAAGACGGTTCCGAGGAGACTATTATCAGCTCCAGAAATTCTGGATGGATGATGACTCTCGACGGCCCCATTCTGAAAAATGATATTTTCGCCGGAGAGGTTTACGATGCCCGGAAGGAGATAAAAGATTGGTGTACCCCGCAGTATCAGCCGAGACCGGGAGAAGACTGGAGACATCCCCTGGAAATGGAACCACCTGCAGGTGTTATGAGGCCGCAGAATCTGGAACCCATTAAATGTGTAGAAGAGCTGGCACCGAAAAATATTTCTCAAATGGCTCCGGATCGGTATGTGGTTGATTTTGGCGTTAATATTGCAGGTGTGGTGAGGATTAAAATTGACGAGGCGGCCGGTACCATGGTTAAGATTCGCCACGCAGAGATTGTGGACGACGAAGGGGAGATTCTGACACAGAACCTTCGTACCGCCAAGGCGGAAGATATCTACATTTCCAGTGGTGAAAGTGCAGTGTATCAGCCCCGCTTTACCTATCACGGTTTTCGGTATGCGGAGATTACGGGCCTGACGCGGGAACTGAAGAAGGAAGATATCTGTGCGGTAGTGATCCGTTCAGCGGTGGAGAAAAGGAGTGAGTTTGACTGCGGGGATGAGTTGATCAACCAGATTCAGGAAATCTGTGTGAGAACAGAGAGCAACAATCTCTACAGTATTCCCACGGATTGCCCCCAGCGAGATGAGCGTCTGGGATGGTTGAACGATCCCACCGTAAGGGCTGACGAATCCATTTACAACTTCGAGCTATATGATTTCTATGTGAAGTTTGTGGATGATATTGTAGATGTTCAGGGAGAAAAGACAGGAATCATAGCGGATACAATACCCTTTACACTATTCGGCAACGCGCCTGCAGATCCTGTGTGTAGCTCCTTCCTGCTGCTGCCCTGGCTGCTCTATCTACACTACGGCGACCGGAAAATTTTGGAGAAGCACTATAATGCTTTGAGCCGCTGGACCTTATACCTTGATAGCACTACAGTGGACGGCATAGTCAACTGGGGATATTATGGGGACTGGTCTTCTCCCATAGCTGAGAGCGTCATAGGGAGTCAGGGCGCCGGAGCGGTGTCCGCTAATACGCCCAGAGAATTGATGTCCACAGGTTATCTTCTCTTCAACGCACGTTTGATGAAAAAGATAGCAAAAGCTGTGGGAAAAGACGGAGATGTGGCCAAGTGGGAGGAGATAGCACACAGAACCGAAGCGGCCCTGAATAAAGTCTTTTATGATCCTAAGCGACATTGTTATGCTTCGGGAAGTCAGGGGTCTAATACTTTTATGCTGTATCTGGACGTAATGACTGCGGAACAAAAAAATGGGGTTCTTCAATCTCTTGTGCAGGACATTCTGGATCATGAGGTACACCTTACCACAGGCAATATGTGTTCCAAGTACATTTTGGAGGTGCTGGCAGAGAATGGACATCTGGATTTGGCTTACAACCTGATTACGCAGACTACCTATCCCAGCTGGGGTTATATGATATCCAAGGGAGCCACTACCACATGGGAGCGCTGGGAGTATGTTAATTCGGGGAGCCAATTAGGAATGGCCTCTCACGACCACCCTATGTATGCCACGGTAAGCGCTTGGTTTTATAAGTATCTGCTGGGTGTACAGCCCACGGAGCCGGGCTATGAAAAGTTTGACATAAAGCCTTATTTCCCCACTGGATTGGAATGGGTGGCGGGGTGTGTCCCAACCGTAAAAGGGGATGTGCCGGTTCGCTGGGAAAGACGAGGAGAAGAGATAGAACTACAGATCGGCATACCCTTCAACTCCACCTGCATATTTACTAACACAACCGGCAAGTCAGCCTATGTGGACGGAGTTGCAGCGGCAGAGAGCGAGATCTGTCTGGAGCCCGGAGATCACAGAATTCTATTACAAGCATAGCACAAAGGAAGGGTCGTGCTTTGAGGACTTTAATGGTATGTTTTTCGCAATGCAGATGAGCATCAATCGAATTTGAGAAAGTAAGAATTGATTGTATGCTACTAAAATTGATATAGTTGAGTTCAAACGATGACCTTCCTTTCTCTGGATGTTGGTGTTTTCGCAGACTCAATTATACCAAAAAGAGGGGGTCATTGTTTTTTCTATTAAAAACTCCCTGAAACCCTTTACAAATAGCATACTTCAAGATAAGTAGGGTGTAATTAACTTTACACTACGAAAAAAACAAGGAGGAAGAAACAATGAAAAAAAGAATCATCAGTTTGTTGCTTTGCACCGTGATGATGCTGTCCATGCTGGCGGCATGCGGAAGCAACAAGGAAGCCGAAAAGGCTCCCGCAGAGAAGACAGAAGCGTCAACTGAAGTGAGCAAAGAGGAAACTACAAAGGCCCCCGCGGAGCAGGTTCTGAGAGTTTCTACCATTCCCGGAAAAACCGCACAGGTACTGGCTCATTATGCAGAAGGCTTCAAAGCAAAGAATCCCGGTGTGGAAATTGAAATTGTAGAGTTTGAAGAAACAGCGTATCAGGCGCAGGGTATTCAGATTTTGAGTTCAAAAGAAAATGATCTGGATATAGCATGGTATTACAGAACACATTTCTGGGATGAGTTTGTTGATGGTGGTATCTATGAACCATTAACTGACGTCTATGAGCAGGAGAACCTTGTAAAGGGCTACGGCGGCGATTCCGTTGCTGACATGTTCAAGAAAGGTGACGATTACTACGCGCTTCTGCTGAGCACCGTATGGGTAAGCAATATCTATTACAACATGGACATCATGAATCAGAATGGTTGGACCATCCCAACTACTTGGGACGAGTTCGTAACTCTCTGTGAGAATGCCAAGTCCATCGGTCTTGTGCCCATGGCCACCCCTGCAAAAGACAGCTTTTCGGAAAATGTTTTGATGATGGCTTCCATGGCTGCGATTCCTGATGACAAGTACAGTATTCTGTTTGAGCCCGGCCAGAAAGACGTAAGATACGATGACAAGAGCTGGTTGGAGACCATGGAACTGTTGAAGTGGTACGCTGACAACGTATTTCAGGAGGGCGTTGCCGCGGCTGATTCCAGCACTGCAAGATCGCTCTTCCTGCAGGGCGGCTCCTTGATGTTCACTGATGGATCTTGGGCGATAAATGCCATCAGAAAAGACAACCCCGCCTTTGAGGTGGGCTACAGCATGCTGCCGGACTACAACAAGGACATTCCCATGAAGGTTGCCACGTACCCCGGTAATATTCTGGCAGTGCTTTCCCATTCTGATCAAAAGGAACTGGCGAAGCAGTTTGTGGCATACTGCGGCAGCGTAGAAGGACAGAGTTCTATTGTGGCAGCAGGGCTTGACACCCCCGCCCGTGGTGATATTGATGAAGAGTCCAAGACTAATATGGATCCGATTCTTGCACAGATGTACAGCGACATCGATAATGCAGGTGCTAAGATATTCCACAATTTCCTGTTGGATATGGAGTTTAACAATAAATTGTATATGATCGTAAACGGCGTGTTGGCCGGAACCTATACTCCGGAGCAGGCTTGTGAGGAATTGCAGGCTGCCTATGAAGGCGCCTATGGCGGATGAGCAGGAGCATAAAAGCGCCTGGCAAACTGTAGATAAGAGAAGGAAAAGGGGCTGTACTGCCCCTTTTCCAGTTCGATTTTGATAGGAGGAGGTAAATAGACATTGAGCAAAAAACGACATCGGATGAGCTTGGAAAGTATGTCAATGAGTGCCCGCCGAAGGATTTGCAAAGAGTGGACCATGGCATATGCATTTTTGGCCCCGGCACTGGTACTTCTCATTGCCTTTTTGGTTTATCCTACCTACCGTACAATTATCCTGAGCTTTCAGGAATGGAACGGTCTGGGGGATGCGGAGTTCATAGGCCTGAAAAATTTCCGCGAGATGTTCAAGGCTCGCTCGTTCTGGACGGCGGTGAAACATACCTTTGATTATTGTTTTTGTGAAACGATTTTGAGTGTGCTGGTAGGTATGTGTCTGGCACTTGCCATTGAGCGCCGGGTGAAGGGGTGGCAGTTTTATAAGTTTGTGTTCTATATCTCTGTTATGCTGTCGGTGACGGTGGTATCTATTCTTTTTATCCAGATTATGGAGCCTAACTACGGTGTGTTCAACAAAATGCTGGACGCTGTGGGACTTGAGAATATATCGGGGACATGGCTGGCGAATCCGAAGAGAGCTATGGGCACGGTGATCGCAGTGAGTACCTGGCAGTTCAGTGGCTTTACAATGCTTTTGTTTTTGGCATCTATGGAGGGAATTAACCCCGGAATCCATGAGGCGGCTACCATAGACGGGGTGACGGAATTCAAGAGAATTTTCTACATCACGCTGCCGATGATCAAACGGACGATTCTTGTGGTGGTTATGTTCCAATTTATCTTCAGCCTGACATCCTTCGACAAATTCTGGGTAATGACAGCGGGAGGTCCCGGTGACGCAACAGAGACTCTGACCACGCTGCTGTATCGAAATGCCACAAAATTTGCTAATTATGGATATGCCTCGGCAGTATCTGTATTCCTGCTGGCCGTAGTATCTGTTATCTCCATCTTTTACCTGCGGATGACGTATCTTGGCGATCAGGTCAACGAATAGAGGGGGGGAGATGAAGAAGATGAAAAAGATGAAAAAGTTTAAAATATCGAGAGTTCTGGTACAGTTCGGACTGTTGTTTTGGACGGCGGTTCAGCTCTATCCTATGATATATATGTTCATATGTTCCTTCCGCGACAGCGGATCCATTCTACGGGATCCCTTTAGTCTGCCGGATTCCTTTTATCTGGAAAACTATATTGACGCGTGGCTGGGCAATTCCATGACCGTGGAATACAGACTGCAGCATTATTTTATGAACAGCCTGATCATTACGGTGATTTCATTGGTACTGTTGTGTCTGGTGTCGATGTTGGCAGGATACTCTCTGTGCCGCTTTAAATTTCCGGGGTACAGGCCCATTTATATAGGGATTGTATGTCTGCTGGCCATTCCCGCGCAGGCACTGATTGTGCCGATTTTTGTAATGATGCAGCGGCTGGGCGGCCTGAACAACATTATGTCCATGGTACCCTTGTTAATCACCTTTAACCTGCCCATGTCCATCATCATTATGAAGACCAATTTTGAGGCGATCCCCATCGAGATTGAAGAGGCTGCATGCATAGATGGATGTACGAAATTCAGGACTTTTTGGCATGTGTCCATGCCTATGAGCCGGGGGAGTATTGCCACGGTGACCATCGTGAATCTGACCAGCGTATGGAGTGAATATATGTATTCCTCCACAATTCTGATGCTGCCGGAGTCAAGAACCCTGCCGGTTGCGGTGGCGCTGTTTAACACGAATATCTACAACAACACATTGGGCCCGCAGATGGCGGCTCTTGCCATCTCCAGTTTGCCGCTCATGTTAGCGTACTTTGTATTCCAGAAGCAGATCACCAAGGGTATGACGCTGGGTGCCATTAAGTAATGTGAGACAGGAGGTTTTCTATGAGTGTTGTGAATGATCTTATAAAGGATATCCCCATCCCACGCATGGTACCGGTGCGGCAAATATTTGACAGGAGTTACATTGAGGATGTTCCGGCAGAGGTGAGGAGGGAGCTTGACCGTCCGGAAATCAAGGAAAAGATATTTCCGGGGATGAGGATTGCAATCACAGCCGGAAGCAGGGGAATTGACAATTTCGCAGTGATTGTC
Source organism: Bacillota bacterium (assembly GCA_023411645.1). GTDB lineage: Bacteria > Bacillota > Clostridia > Acetivibrionales > DTU013 > JAEYRF01. The sequence goes on from JAEYON010000133.1 coordinate 32,803, forward strand.
AGAGAAGTGGTGAGTTTTTTGAAGGAGCAGGGGGCAAAACCTTTTGTGCTTCCGGCTATGGGAAGCCATGGGGGCTCAACCGCTGAAGGGCAGCTGGCCATTGTCAGGGAATATGGAATCACGGAGGAGTTTGTGGGCTGTCCGGTAGAAGCCACTATGGAAGTGAATGAAATAGGTAAGCTGGAGGACGGGCGCCCCATTTTTATAAATCGGTTGGCTGCAGAGGCCGACGGCATTGTCTCCCTGAACCGAATCAAAGCCCACACAGCCTTTCGGGCCATGAGAGAGAGCGGTATAATGAAAATGCTCACCATCGGTCTTGGATGCCAGATGGGAGCGGAGGTGTGCCATCGTCAGGGCATTGCGCATTTGGGAGAAAATGTAGAAAAATTTGCCTTTGGTATTTTAAAGCATGCCAACGTGATACTGGGAGTGGGCATTGTGGAGAATGCCTATGATAAGACGGCCAAAATCCAGGTGATGACAGGGGAGAGGATTCCTGAGGAGGAACCGGTTCTCTTGTTATATGCCAAATCAAGGATGGCCCAAATTCATTTTAAAAAAGTGGATGTGATGATTGTGGACTATGTTGGAAAGAACATCAGCGGAGAGGGGATGGACCCCAATATTTCGGGACGATGGATTGTGCCGGGAATTGATGGGGGAATTGACGCCACAATGATCGGAGCCTTAGATCTGACTGAAGAGACTCGGGGGAATTTCTACGGTCTGGGCATGGCTGACACCTGTGCCAAAAGTGCTATGGACAAGATCGACACAGAGGCTACTTACCCGACTTCCCTGACCAGCACAGTATCCAAGCTCAGCAAGCTCCCCATGTATTTTGATAATCACAGATTGACTATACAGGCTACCATAAAGATGGTCCCAGGGAAGACTCCGGAGGAAATTACCATGATCAGAATCGGAAGCACTCTGGATATGGATACCATCTGGATTTCAGAGAATATGCTGGAACAGGCGAAAGAGAATCCCTTGATTGAAATTCTTGGAGAACCCAAGGAGTTGGTGTTTGACAGTGAGGGTAATCTGTTTTAAGGAGTGAATTAAAGGGTGTTGATGGAGGCGAAGCCCTGTAAACCAAGTCATAGGTAAAAGGAGAGCATATGAGCTTAATCGCAATCGATCTAGGAAGCACTAATGTAAAAGTTGTAGCCTACGACAATGATTTTTGCAAGCTGTGGGAAGCTTCCCGGATAGTGCATTATTTTAGAGATGGGAAAATTGTAGAGTTTGACACAGAGGTTTATTTTGATGATCTGGTGGGAATATTGAAGGACCTGTCATCCTCTGGGAGGGTTTCTTTACAGGGGTCTTGTCGGATTGCACTCACCGGTCAGGCGGAATCTTTAGTGGTGCTGGATGAATCTCTGCGCCCACTGATGAACGCTGTCTCCTGGATGGATGAGCGCTCCGAAGAGGAGTGTAAGTATATCAGCACTTTGGTTACGAAGGAAGAATCCTATCAGGTAACGGGGCAGTGTGCCGTGCTCCCAACCTGGCCGGCCACCAAGATTCTGTGGCTTCAGAAGAACAAGCCGGTGATCTTTCAAAAAGCCCATAAATATGTGCTCTTGAAAGATTATATTGCTTATCGCCTGTCCGGTAGGTTGTTTTGTGAGTGTTCCATTGCGACGTTTTCTTTCTACTTTGATATCCACAATCGCTGTTATTGGAATAAAATGCTCGATATCATTGGTATTCGCCCGGAGCAGCTGCCGGAGCTCATTGAGCCCGGGACGGAGATTGGTGGACTGACAGCAGAGGTTGCGGAAGAGACAGGTCTGGGTGATGCCGTGGTCAACGTGGGTACTTTGGATCATTTTGCAGGCATGATCGGCACCGGAAATATTGCACCCGGTATTGTGACGGAATCCACAGGTACGGTGATGGCCATGTCTGTGATGGCCGAACTGCCTCTTTGCGAAAAGGAGACGGCGGCCTTGCATTACGGTCCCTTTCCCGGTACCTATGTGTTCCTGCCGGTCTGTGAGAGTGGCGGTATTAGTCTGAACTGGTTTCGAGACCGTTTCCTTCCTGGTGTCTCTTTTGAAGAGATCGACCGGGAGTTGAATAGGCGGGTGTACTCGGGAGAATTGTTGTTCCTCCCTTATATCAATGGCACAAACGCACCAGAGTTTGATTCTGATGCAACAGGTGTCTTTGTGGGATTGAAAGCCCGTCATGATGCTTATGATATGGCCGGGGCTGTTATGGAGGGCGTTGCGCTCCTTTTGAATCGTACCCTCGAAAGCCTCAGTACGCCTCCTACAAGTATCATTTCCACCGGGGGCGGTGCCAAGTCTCCGCTGTGGCTTCAGATGAAGGCCGACATTACAGGAATACCGGTAAATGTGCCCAGAGAGAAGGAGGCGGCGTTGCTTGGAGCGGCTATTATGGGCGCAGTGAACGCAGGAATCTATGCTTCCTATGAGGAGGCTGTACAGAAAGCAGTGCAAATTGATAAATGCTATCTGCCCCGTCCGTATAATGAACGGAAGAAAGAAGCATATCGAATTATGTATGATGCAATGATTCGTGCAAAGTATTAGGATAACATAGTTATTTTTGAAAGAAGAAGGAGTCTTTCTATGACCAGAAAATTAAAACTGGAGCCTCCATTTTTTGAGATTGGGCCTAAGAACTATCTGTTCGGAGATGATATTCTGGACCTTGCCCGCATTGCAGATGAAGCTGCAGAAAAATACAGTGTCCGCGTGATTTTCACTTCTCCTTATGCAAACATTGAGAGGGTGGCCGGATCAGTGAAGCATTTGAAGGTCTTTGCGCCTCATATGGATGATATTCCAGTGGGTAGGGGCCTTGCCTGTGTGCTCCCGGAATCCCTCAAGGCTGTCGGTGCAGCAGGCGTTCTTTTAAACCACAGTGAATGCCCTCTTCCTCTTTCTACATTGATACGAACCATTCAGCGAGCCCGCGAACTGGATATGTTGGCCATGGTATGTGCTGATTCCATGCCTGAAACCCGTGCTGTGGCACAGTTGTCTCCGGATCTGATGATTACGGAGCCGGCTGATCTCATCGGTACCGCTCAGGCTGTGGACATATCCTACGTTTCTGCAGTTATGGATGCAGTAAAAGATATTAACCCTGATATTGGCATTTTGGTGGGCGGCGGAGTCAACAGCGGAACTGACGTGTACAATATCATAATGGCCGGCGCAGACGCCACCGGCTCTTCAAGCGGAATTATCAAGGCTGGAGATCCGGAAGCTATGGTTCAGGAAATGCTGGCAGCGCTCCGGGCTGCGTGGGATGAACGTCACAGATAAGGAGGAGTATTCTTATGGGGAAATATGATCCGTCCATTACAGAGATATTGAATATTGAGTGGAATGCCATCAATCGGCTGATAGAAACTCTTGACAGGAAGGTGATGGAGCAGATTATTGAACTGCTACTTCAGGTAAAGCCGAAGGGGCACAAGGTGATTACTGCCGGATGCGGCACCTCCGGATCTGTGGCGGTGAGAGTGGCGCATACCTTGAGCGTCTGTGAGATCCCTGCCTTCTATTGCTGTCCGGCCAACTCTGTCCACGGCGGTGTAGGAGCCATTCAGAAGGATGATGTGGTGATTCTCTTTTCCAAAGGGGGGAACACGCAGGAAATCGTAAACTATATTCCCATATGCAAAGTGAAGGGGGCCGTCATTATCGGTGTTTCTCAGAATGATAATTCTCTTCTGGCGAAGCATTCTGATATCTATTTCAAGGTGCAGATTGATCAGGAATCAGACATGTTCAATATGTGTGCCTCTGCAAGTTGTACAGCATACTGTGCGGTGTGGGACGCTATTGCCTTTACCGTGATGAAATATAATGGATACACCATAGAAGACTTAAAACTGATCCATCCCGGCGGGAAGGTGGGCGAGCTCTTGCTTGGCGGCAGCTGAGCAGACGGATAAATAGGCGGGATTGTTCATTGCAGATATGGATGTTTTGTTTTGTCGGAATGTTCAAAAGCCCCATAGTGCGGGGCTTTTGAATAAAGTTAGTTATGTAGCTCTTCGGCGAAATAAGATCTCGGGCATCGAGCCCTGTTCGATTTTGTATGGAGTTCCACTACTTAAAAGCTTACACCTGATAATCAACCACTGCGCGGCCTACTCTGACCTTTGCCACAAATTCGGACACCTTTACGTGCTCAGGATGTTTTTTGTACTCCTCCAGCTTTTGCGCATTTTCAAATTCCGAAATAAGAACGGCGTCATAAGCCATATCTGAAGTATTGAAATTGATGCCGACCTCAAGTGAGCTGATCTGATCGACTTCTCCTATCAGCCCTTCTAGCATTTCCTTAATTTTCCTTGCGTTTTCCTCTCTGCTGCAACCTTCTGCAAAGTCCTTTAATTTCCACATTACGATGTGCTTGATCATGTCATCCTCCAAATAGTAGTTGTTTTTAAGCATCAAACCTACTAATTTAATTCTTTAAAAAAGTTTACTTTCCTCCTTTGCCAGCAAGATTTTTGCTAGCGCCCAAAGGTGAAAAATTAGCATTCCGTTATTCTATATACTATAATTGACAAATCCCCATTATTTAGCTTAAAATCAAAATATACTTATGCGAAAAAAGCTACTTTTTTACATTGAGCGGGGGTCTGTGCGTAATAATATGGGGTTTCTGAAAAGGATCGCACTTATTAATATCAGTATACGTACGAAGCTTCTGCTGATCTATTTGCTTTGCGTACTTACTCCCACTATTACTTTCTCCTTTGCATTTTACACATCAACCTTGAGCAGCGCAAGAAATGAAAAACTGATCCTTTACCGACAAGAGGTTGAGAGGGTGACAACTTCAATAGAATCTAATGCGATCAGTGCGATCCAGCTCGCTAATACAATTTATCCGGATAAGAAAATGTATGAGTTCCTTGATAAGAGATACGACAGAATTCAAGAATGTATGGAAGACTATAACGCATATCTCAAAGATGCGTGGGATATGGTTCTTCCTTATAACACTAATATCGCGCTGTTTACTGTTTATACAAACAATAATACACTGCTTAATGGCAATCATTTGCAGCGTATTGATTATTCTATTGACAGGTCCGACTGGTACGAGAAGTATTCAATGGTGAATGATAAATCAAAACCGGTATTCTTATACCATGTGGATGAATTGACATTAGGAGCCCCTCTAACCAAAATGGTTTCATATTTTAGAAGGCTTAATTATACGAAATGCAGTGATTATCAGCACTATATCAAAATAACATTCCGGCCGGATATGCTTGACAAATTGTTGGAAACGGAAACGCTGCCCGGGGCTTTGTACATCGTAGACGGTGAGAACACCATAGTTGCTCAGAACAATCGTCAGATCAAGACATATACAGATACTGAATTTATTTCATTTGATACGGTTAAAACAGATCATGGGCAGGTCATCCTTCGTAATCCGATACAATTCATTGACGGATGGCAGGTAGTCTGTGTGCTCAATAAAAATTTTATGTCGGAAGCATTCGAAATCAACTGGATGCAAATGATTGTACTGGTCCTTTCCGTTACTGTATTTGCCAGTGTTGTTATTTATGCAATTTCATCTTCCCTATATAAAAGAATCGCATTATTAGTCTATCATATGGGAAAGGTTTCAAAGGAAGAATATGAACTCATCCCGGAAGAAAAAAAAGGAAGTGATGAAATTGGTTTGTTGATCAACGCAATGAACAGGATGATCACAAAAATACGCTCACTGATTGAAGATGAGTATAAAGCCAAAATCAGGGATACACAGATGGAATTGTTGAAAAAGCAATCAGAACTCAGTGCTCTTCAGTGCCAGGTAAACCCGCATTTTATGTTTAATGTCCTTGAGACAATCCGAATAAAATCTTACCTTCGAAATGAATTTGAAACTTCCAGAATAATTAAATATATGTCAAAAATCTTCCGAAAGCTATTGTTGTGGAATGACGATCTGATTGGACTTCAGGAAGAGATTAATTTCATCAAGGAATACATGGAAATACAACAGTATCGGTATGAGGACGAACTGGATTTTGAAATAAGCGTCGACGAGAGACTTCTGGCTCTGAAGATCCCCAAAATGACATTGCAGACCTTGATTGACAATGCATGTGAACATGGCTTTTCAGGTTCAAAGGGAATAAAAAAGATCAAGTTGACGATTCGGCTGATCAATGAAAAAACAGTAGAATTTAAAGTTTACGACAATGGGAATGGGATGACGCCCGAACAGATCGAACAGGTGCGAGATATCAGCAGTATGGAGAATAAAGGCATCGGTATAAAAAACGTAATCGGCAGACTGAATCTCTATTTTGGCGATAATTACATCTTCAAAATCACAAGTGAACCGGGACAATTTACAGAAATACTGCTTGTCCTGGATTTGGAGGAAATGAAAAGGAGCGATTATGTATAAGGTAATGATCGTGGATGACGAGCGGCAGATCGTCGATGGATTGTGTAAAATGATCAACTGGGCGGAGTTTGGGTTTGCTGTATGCGCAACAGCCAGAAACGGCATGGAAGCAATCCCGCTGATCAAAGCACATCAGCCTGACCTTGTTATGACCGACGTCAGAATGCCTGTTATGGATGGCCTTAAAATGCTGGAGCATGTCCGCGAAAACATCTCCGAGGATATGGAGTTTATAATATTAAGCGGGTTCAGTGAGTTTCAATATGCTCAAAAGGCTCTGCAGTACAATGTAAAGAGTTATATCCTCAAACCAATAGATGAAACAGAGTTTTACAGCATACTTGTTGATATTAAAAATATACTGGATGAAAAACAGATTCGAAAGAGCCTGCAAATTAAATCCTATATCAGCAATTTTATCGGGGGAGATGAATCGGTAGGAAATGAACTGATATTGGAAAACGAAAAAACCTTTGGTCTGCGGTATCTAGCCATCGAGCGTCACCGGGAAGACGTGTCTCTGTCTTCCGATTGTGAGGAAGACAATAATTCTGATCTTTCAAAATGTATTGCTGAAAAAATCGGGGAGTACAACATGCGCTTTGTGCTTCGCCACGACAGGAATAAATGCCACATGGTCGTCGGGCATACCCTGCTGAGCAGCTTTGAATATGATGTAAAGCATCTGGCGCTGACTGTGAACGAGTTTTTATGGATATGCAAATCTCTTAAAGTTGATATATTAATCGGGAAGAAAGTAGCGGAATTTAAAAATCTGCATGAGTCAGTACAATCCATCGCCATGTGTAGAAATAAGCTATTTTACCAGAAAAAAAGATCTGTCATCCTGTATGACGATATAAAAGATGAACAATTCGTAAAAGTTTTTGATGATAACGGAGCGGTTGTGAAAATTATCTCTGCATTCAGGAAAAACGAGTCAGAAAAACTCATCAGTTTCATCGGTCAGCTGATAGAGAGGCTCGTTAACCTTCAGGCAGTACCGGAGGTCGCTATGCTCCATCTGGACAGCATCATGGCCTCTATAATCCAGATATTGTATGAACGGAATGAAGAGATTAAATCTGTTTTAGAACTCTATTCTAAAATTAAAAAGCTTCAGAACGATGTTAATATATTCGTTCTGGGAGGTATGTTGATTGAATTTTGCCTGTATTGTTATGAATTTTCGCAGAATCGACTGCAAACAGAAAACAATGACATTGTGACTAAGGTTACACGTTATGTAAATGAAAACTATGCGGAGCCGTTGAAAATTGCCGATATAGCTGATCGATTTTTTGTCAATTCCGCCTATCTGGGACAGCAATTCGCAAAGAAAAAAGGCTGCACATTTAACCATTATCTCAATACGGTGCGCATAGAAAAAGCAAAGGAGCTTCTCATCAATACAAACCACAAAATATATGAAATTGCACAGAAAATCGGATACGACGACTCAAACTATTTTTCATCCAAGTTCCTGGAACATGTGGGACACACGCCTTCTGACTATCGGAACCGCAAGTAATAAACAAAAACTACTCCCATACGCATTAATTCTATAAACCTATAAAAATTAAAGAAAAGTCTATATTTTTTATAGGGAGAGATTTGTGTTAGGCAAATATAATTTGCTTATAGGTACATTCATATATTAAAGGGGGTAAAAAAATGAAGTTTTCAAAGGTACTGGTATTGGTATTGGCACTAGTAATGATGTTTTCGTTCGTTGCAGGCTGTGCGCAAGATGCTGCAAAAGATCCGGAACCATCTACGACAGCCGACAAACCCGCTCAAACTACGGCAGAGGTTGAGGAAACAAAACCATTGGAGCCCATCACGTTTACCATGTTTTCAGGTGACCAGGCACAGGCTCCTTCCGAGGACAACCCGGTAGTTAAAAAGGTAAGAGAGCTAACAGGCGTTACAATTGAGTTTGAATTTCTGGTAGGCGATCTTGCTCAGAAAATGGGAGTTATTATTGCATCAGGTGATTATCCGGATCTGATGAATCCCAGCCAATCTCGTTCGACAGCAATGGAAGCAGGCGTATTCATGCCGTTGGATGAGTATATCGGAACTGGGAAGTACCCGAACATTGACAGTCATTATGGTCCGTACATTGATAAACTGAAAGCAGCCAGCGGCACAGGTCAGATCTTTCTTCTGGATAACTACGGCCGTTACTATGGTGATTGGATTCCGACTTATCAGAATGGACCAGGGTTCTATATGCAAAAGGATGTTCTTGCAGATGCAGGCTATCCAACCCCAAAGACACTTGATGAGTATTTTGCACTCATTGAAAACTATGTTAAAAAGTACCCAACCATTGAAGGACAGAAGACTCTTGGCTTCGAAATCCTTTCATATGACTGGCGTTCATTCTGCCTTAAGAATCCTACGCAGCATCTGATCGGACATCCGAACGATGGAGACGTTATAGTAGATCAAACTACTTTTAAAGCATCACTTTATCAAGACACCGAGTTTGCAAAAGCGTATTATAAGAAGCTGAATGAGATGTTCCATAAGGGTATCATCTCTGCTGATACCTTTACACAGAATTATGACCAGTACCTTGCGAAAATAGCTACTGGCCGTGTGGTGGGTATGTTTGATCAATTCTGGAATTTCCAGTCCGGTGAGAGACCGCTGAGGACTGAGGAAAAGTGGGAAAGAACATATGTAGCTTTGGATATTACTTATGAAGGCTACAAAGGTTGGTATCTTGATGCTCCTACATTTACAGGCGGTAACGGAATGGGCTTGACCACAGCTTGTAAGGATCCTGAAAGAGCGCTGCAATATATCGATATGCTTTTGACAGAAGATATGCAAAAGCTCATGCAGTGGGGTATTGAAGGTGTTAATTATCAAGTTGGCGACGATGGTCTGTTTTACAGGACGGAGGAACAACGCGCTCAGTCCAGAGATCAGTCATGGATATATGATAACATGGCGGACCAGCTCTGGAATCAATTCCCGAAAATCCAGGGAATACATTCTGACGGTAACTGGTGTGCTCCTAATGAGCAGCCCGGAGAAGTCCAAGCAGAGCAGTCAAAATATGATCGGGATTTCTTAGCCAAGTACGGCTTTAAGCTTCCGACAGAATTCCTGAATCCTCCACCGAAAGATGTCTCTGAAGCATATTATCCCGTATGGGGCTATACGATTGAGGACGGATCTGATGCCAGAAATGCACTCAACAGGCTCACCGATCTTGAAAACACTTATCTGCCGCGTATTATCACAGAGGATGCGAGCAAGTTTGATGCAGCCTGGGATGCATATGTAAAACTAATTCACGAATCAGGCTATGAAGCGTATCTTGATTTTGTAAATGCTGAAATCGAAAAAAGAATGAAGTAATCAATCAGGCAAGTTACAGCAATGTGGGTACACAGGTTCAATCCTGTGTACCCGCAAATGCGAAGGTTTACAAATATGCTATATGGAGGCAGGGACATGCATGCACCGAATACAAAAATCAGTAAAGCTATCATTTATAAACCGCAAAAAAGTAGGTTGCTGAAAACTATTATAAAACAAAGAGCATTACTTTTAATGTCTTTACCTGTTTTTATATATGTATATCTTATAAATTACAGACCGATTAAAGAATTGATAATGGCTTTCCAGAATTACAGACCTGGAAAAGCGGTACAGAAATGGGTCGGATGGAAGAACTTCGAAATTTTGTTCGGTGATAAAGTTTTTTTACAAGTCATTCGCAATACATTATGTATGAGCTTGATTAATCTAATATTTGGATTTTTATTTGCTATACTTTTGGCACTTCTAATCAATGAAATAAAGCATATCGGTTTTAAGAAACTGGTTCAGTCGGCATCGTATTTACCTCATTTTTTATCGTGGATTATAGTTACCGGACTTGTTTCCAATTTTCTTTCTTCAGACGGCGGAATGCTTAATGATCTTCTGATGAAAATGGGTTTAATAACATCTCCTGTACATTGGCTGGGTAAACCCAATTTATTCTGGTGGATCGTAGGAGCAGCTCACGTGTGGAAGGAGATGGGATGGGATTCCATTATTTACCTGGCGGCTATGACCGGGATTTCCCCTGAGCTGTATGAAGCAGCTTATATGGACGGCGCCAACCGCTTCCAGAGAATTCTTTATATCACATTACCAGGAATTAAGTCGACATTTATCGTACTGATGATACTAAGGCTCGGATGGATACTCAATGCTGGATTTGAAGTGCAGTTCCTGCTCGGTAACGGTATTGTATTCGATGTATCGCAGACGATTGATATATTTGTTTTGAAAAATGGTATTTCGCTGGGTAATTATTCACTTGCTACCGCAGCAGGTATGTTCAAATCCGTTGTAAGTATGATCATGATAATGGCGGCCAATTATATCTCGAGCAGACTCGGGGAAGAAAAGCTGGTATAAGGGAGGGTTACTCATGGCTAAGAATAGTTATATTAAAAATTCAATTTCAGACAAAATATTTGATGGCTTCAATTACTCAATAATGGTGTTGTTAATGATAGTCATGGTCTACCCGTTCTGGAATACGATTATCGTATCACTGAACGAAGCGATCGATGGAATAAAGGGGAATTTATATCTTTGGCCGAGAGTATTTACATTTAACAACTATAAGAATTTATTTGAGACAAATACTTTAGTTAACGCATTTTTTATATCTGTTTCCAAAACAGTTCTGGTAACGGTACTGAACGTTTTCTTTTCTTCCCTGACCGCCTATATTCTCAGCCGCAAGGAATTTATGTTAAAAAGGGTTTTGACAATTTTCCTGGTGGCCACCATGTATATAGATACGGGGCTGATCCCACAATACTTTAATTTCAGGGATCTGGGACTGATTAACAACTATATGGTTTATATAGTGCCTGCTTTAATCAGTGCGTTCAATGTTATTGTAATCAGAACATATATTTATGGCTTGCCCGAAAGTTTGGCCGAATCAGCAAGGATTGACGGAGCGGGAGACTTCAGGATTTATATTCAGATTATAACTCCTCTATGCAAACCGGTTCTGGCTACAGTTGCGCTGTGGGTCGCGGTCGGAGCCTGGAACTCCTGGTTCGACACTTATATTTTTGCTTCCTCAAAGCAATATCTCAGTACTCTTCAGTATGAAATGATGAAGCTGCTGTCTTCGTCGATGATCCAGAGCGGATCAATCAATCCAGGAATAGCGTCAACAGGCGGTACGAGCGCGGTGACAGTGACTCCGAATTCTATCAGAGCCGCCATTACAATAGTCGCAGCATTACCGATCATCTTTGTTTATCCATTCCTGCAGAAGTATTTTGTAGCCGGATTGTTTATAGGCGGGGTAAAGGGTTGATATTGGTCATATGCTAGCCGGTTAAGCTAGAGGCGTATTTCGACGGGCAGATGCCTTCACGTTTCTTGAAGGCTCTGCTAAAGTAATAGATATCATTGAAACCTACAAGAGATGATGTTTCTGTAACTGAAAGACCATCCTTCAACAGATTCTTTGCCATATTTATCCTGATCTCTATCAGGTAATCGATTGGCGATCTGCCGGTTAGACTTCTGAAGAGAAAGCCAAGATAAGATACGCTTACTCCGGCATATTCCGACAGCTCAGTGAGTGTGAGATTCCTGGAATGGTTTTCTATCATGTAGCTGATGACCCTGTCGATTATTCTTATACTTGAATAGTTGTATTGTTCTCTTTGTGTAAATTGAAAAAGCAGTGTGAGTATTTCTGTGAAAAATGCCCGCTCCTTGACCGATGCGTGCTCCCTGATTGAAAGAGCAGATTTTGTTAGTTGCGAAAACAACTCTGTTACTTTTATAAACAGGTATTCATCTGTTAATCGCTGTGTGAAGGAAAAGGGCAGCTCCGGCTTAATGAATCTCCACTCGCTGTCTTCATATACCGGGCAGGTATAGACGAAGTCAACGGCGAAGCATTTTAATGGCGAATGAGGGTATGTGTGGGCAGCCCTCACATCTCCGGGTTTGTAGTAGATCAAATCACCTTTGGAGGCTGTATATTTCTTCCCATTGCAATAAAACTCAGCCTGACCATCATAAACAAGCATCAAGTTATGACAGATCATTATATTATTCAGAGTCCAGCTTGCCGTTGCGTTGCGATCAACCATATACAACAGTTTCGGAAATATATTATGCAAATTGTTAAAAGATGATTGGTTCAATCGCAGCTCCTT
>JAEYON010000122.1 GCA_023411645.1 Bacillota bacterium
TTCGCAGTATATAAATCCGCGTTGCGCATCCTGCACCTTCACGCCCATACTTTTCAAAGCTTTCAGATGCAGGTCAATAGGCCTTGGGCCTATTTCGCACCCACCCGAGTGCGTAACACAATTGTCATTTTTATTAGAGGCGGAAGCATTAGTTGCCTCGTTGCCTCGTTATAACAACCTAATTCCAAATTTATTTTTTCGTTTGTAGAAAAAATAAATCTCACTAGCGGAGTTTCAACGAGGCAGATGCATTTGTTGCCTCGTTATAATGCATTTGTTGCCTCGTTACATTATTCTATCACTGAAAAAAAGATGGTTCAACCTATTTATACGACAGATGCACTCACATCCCGGTGAATTGCTCGATCAGCTGCAGTACCACAGGTCCGAGTAAAACTATGAACAGTGTAGGAAATATGAATACAACCATTGGAATAAGCATTTTTACAGGCACCTTCATTGCTCTTTCTCTGGCCCGCTGCCTGCGTTTTTCTCGAATCTGCTGCGCCTGGATCCTCAGTACGTTAGCGATAGCCACGCCAAACTGATCCGCCTGTACGACAGCCCCGATAAATGCTGTAAAATCCTGTATATCAACCCTTTGGGCCAAATCTCTTAGAGCTTCCCGTTTTTGTTTGCCAACTTTTATTTCCTGAAGAACCTTATCAAACTCAGAAGCCAGTGGTCCCGGCTTTTTTTCCACTACCTTCATCAGAGCGCCGTCAAACCCCAGGCCTGCCTCTACACTGACCGTAAGAAGATCAATTACATCAGCAAGTGAGTTCAGCATTACCTTTTGCCTTGATTTCAGGATCTTCCCCAGAACAAAACCTGGTAAAACAAATCCCATTACTATTTCTGCCAGAATCAGCATGATCATAGTTCCGGCAGGCATTCCCGCTTTTCTTAAGGCAAGCAGGGTGAGGACCGGCAGACCGACAACCAACATAGCCTCTATGTTTATCCAATCCTTGACCACCATATTTCCGGGATTTCCAGCCTTGACGATCTTGCTCTCTAGAGAAGATACTAGCTGTCCCGGTGTAATCCTCATCATAAGCTTTGACATATTATCAAGCATCGGCTGCAATACTCTGGAAAAAAGCGGTTGGTTTAGTTCACTGTTCTCACCTCCGGCTTTTGATTTGCTGATACTGCGAAGTCTTGAGGTTACAGACAGTTTATCCCTCATCATATGGGACATTAATCCGTATAAGAATAAAAAACAAGAAATGAACGCCAATATTATAATTATGGCTGGCATGTCTACACCTCCTACATTTCAATTCTGACAACTTTCCGGATCAGGATGATTCCAGTCAGCTCCATCACAACAGCAACAGCTATCATTGCCTGCCCCAGAGGTCTTGTAAACAGCATACTCATCTGCGTCGGATTGATCAGATAGATCACAAAGCACAAAATAACAGGCAGCAGCGATATCACGATGCCAGATATTTTACCCTGCGCCGTGATTGTCTTTAGTTCTCCCTTGATCCTTACTCTGTCTCTTATGGTTTCTGTGATGTTATCGAGCACCTCTGACAGATTTCCTCCCACCTGTCTTTGTATCAGAACAGCAGTGATAACCAGTTCAAGATCCTCGCTGGAAACTCTCGCAATCATATTTTCAAATGCCTTCTCTGTATTCTGTCCCAAATTTACTTCTTTTTTGAAAACGGCGAATTCCTCGGCAATAGGCCCATTCATTTCTTCAGCTACCATATCGATAGCCTGAAAAAAGCTGTAACCAGTTTTCAATGAATTAGACATCATTGAAAGGGCATCGGCCAGTTGCTCATTGAGAAGCCGGGCTCTTTTTTTAATTTTGCTTTTCACAACCAGCGACGGAAGGATCCACCCGATGATCCCCGCTAAAAAGGCCAGCGGCCACTGTCCGACTCCCCGGACTAACAAAATAAAAGCAGTAAAAAAACAAAATAGGATCAGATTGAGCATTATAAACTCTTCAGCCTTCAGAAGCAAATGGGCTTTTGTCAGGCTTACCTGTACCTTCTTTTTATATCCGCTAAGAAATTTAATTTTACCGATTCCCTTGAAAAATTCACTTCTGATATCAAGGCCGCTTTCCTTCTTCTTTTCTCTCTTTTTGTCGTCACGGATTTCTTCAACATTTGTATACCTCCGCAACCTGGACATGTAGTCATCCTTTGCCAGAAGCGGCTTGAGAAGCTGATATGAAAGCAGTAAAACTGATATGAAGCTTAGTATTGCCAATAGTCCCGCCAAGTCCGTCCCTCCTTAATTGAGCAAACAGTCAATTTATATGTTGCAATAAATATTTAATAAAGATGAATGAATTAATTATTGCAACAGAGCTTTTCGTAATATAAGTGAAAAAATCTTGTGTCTTAATTATTTTTTCATTATATATAGCTGTCAATGCATGAATATATTTGAAGAAATTGTAATTCCGGATTCTTCCAGCTTCTCCGCAAATTTCGGCTTAATACCGGTAGGTACAATCGAACCAATAATGCGCCCCTTTTCATCACGTCCCTGCTGTTTGAATACAAATATGTCCTGCATAGTTATAACATCACCTTCCATACCAGTGATTTCGGTAATATGGGTGATCCTCCTGCTGCCGTCCTTTAGCCTTGATTGCTGGACAATAATGTCCACCGCAGAGGCTATTTGTTCTCTGATTGCCTTGACGGGCAACTCCATCCCCGCCATCAGCACCATGGTTTCCAATCTGGAAAGCATATCTCTGGGTGAATTAGCGTGGCCGGTAGTTAATGAGCCATCATGGCCGGTGTTCATTGCCTGCAGCATATCCAGCGCCTCACCGCTTCGGACCTCTCCGACAACAATCCTGTCCGGTCTCATCCTAAGAGAGTTTCTCACAAGATCCCGTATAGTGATAGCACCCTTACCTTCAATGTTCGGCGGTCTTGTTTCCAGCCGGATCACATGCTCCTGAGCCATCTGCAACTCTGCTGCATCTTCTATGGTAACAATCCTCTCATCCTCCGGTATGAAGGAAGAGATAACATTCAGGGTGGTTGTTTTTCCGCTGCCTGTACCACCGGACACTACAATATTCAGTCTGGCCTCTACGCAAGCCTTCAACAACATGGCCACTTCCGGCGAAAAAGTTCCGAAATTTATCAAATCCCTCACTGTAAAGGGTCTTTCCGAAAACTTTCGGATCGTGATTGTCGGGCCATTCAGCGCAAGCGGAGGGATGATAACATTGACACGAGAGCCGTTTGGCAGTCTTGCATCAACCATCGGGGAGCTTTCATCGATACGCCTTCCAATAGGAGCAACTATTTTTTCGATAACACGCATTATATGCTGTTCATCCTTAAAGGCCACATCACTAAGAAGCAATTTCCCATTCTTCTCAATATAAACCTTGTCAGTTCCGTTAACCATTATCTCCGAAACGGAGGGATCCCGAATAAGCTGATTGATTGGCCCAAAGCCTATTGTCTCGTCAATTATCTCTGAGAGCAGCTTTTGCTTCTCCAGCTTAGTTATAAAGGTGCTTTCATCCTCTAAAAACCGTTCTACGATTTCGGAAATTTCCTTCTCCAGACTATCGTCCTGCTCATCACCTTCGGCTTCCTTAAACGCGACGGTATTGATCTCTTCTATGATCTTCTCATGAATCTTCTCTTTCAGCCCTTCAAAAGGATCTGTTTTGGGCGCAGCAGGCTTACGAACCTTCTGCCGGTCGTTTATATCGATTCTCTCTATGTTTTTTTCCTTTTGCATCCTCTCAAGCAGCGACATTTGCTTTCACCTCATATAAACCTTCATCAGCCAAACAATTTCTTCAGCGCAGGTATCTCTTTTGTTTCTCCGTCCATTTCCTTTATAAGCGATTTCCCTATTTCCATAACTGCCTTGGCAACCTTTGTTTCCGTTCTTGTCATCACAAAGGGAAAACCTTTATTCGCCGAGGTAACTACCGTCTGATTGTCCTCCGGAATATAGGACCAGATCGACTGATGCAGCGTATTCTCAAAATCCTTGTATTTAATGCCATACTGCTCCGAAGCCTTATTGAGCACTATGTGAATTTTTTCGGCCGGGTAATGCAGTGTTTCCATGACATCCAGCCCTGCCTTAATATTTTTTATAGTCGGCAGATCCAACGTCGAAACAAGAAGGATCCGGTCCGACATGTCGAGGGCTGTGAGAACGGATTCATGGAAGCTGGCCGAGCTGTCTATAATAATATAATGAAAGGATTCTCTGAGTGTATTGATAATCTTCTCCACATGATTCCCTGTTATGTACTCCGCATATTCAGGCTTCACAGGAGCGGGAAGCACCTTAACACCAGAAAAATGAGTAACAAGATACTCTTCCATCAAATTTTTATCAAGCAGTGCAAATTCCTTTACCAGGTCACTGATTGTGTTTTTTGCCGAAACATTCAACATAATTGCCACGTCGCCAAACTGCAGGTCCAGATCGACAAGAGCAACCCTCTTTTTTGTCGAACGTGCCAGTGTTACAGCCAGATTGGAGGCAATTGTTGTTTTCCCCACCCCGCCCTTTGTGCTGAATACAGTGAAAACTCTTGATTTCAACTCCTCCTGGGCTTTGGGA
Organism: Bacillota bacterium; assembly: GCA_023411645.1. Lineage (GTDB taxonomy): Bacteria > Bacillota > Clostridia > Acetivibrionales > DTU013 > JAEYRF01. Next base: position 4,591 of record JAEYON010000122.1, read on the forward strand.
GCAGCTACGCTTTCTCTGCGTTTTGATTCCAGATGATAGGTCTTGACAATGGTCTCTGTGAGCTCATCTACATTGAATGGCTTGCAAAGAAAGTCCCGTGCACCGGCTGTCATCGCTTTTCTTACATATTCCGTCTCCCCCTGTACCGACATGATTATGACCGTCGTCTCAGGCACGCTCATCGTAATTTCTTCTGTAGCCTTTATTCCGTCGATTACCGGCATGTTGATATCCATCAGAACGACATCAGGCTTTGATTCCTTAACGATAAAGATCGCTTCTTCGCCATTTTCGGCTTCACCTATGACTTCAAACCGTTTATCAAATGAAAGAATCTGTCTGAGGTTATTTCTTGTCTCATACGAATCATCAACTATAACAAGTTTTATTTTCCCCATCGTTTTTCTCCTTATATCTGTTTTTTGTCTTTATATTGATTTACTGACTCTGCACATCCTGATCGGAAGCGCTTGTTATAACGCCCTTTGACCCCGTCATATCTGCTCGAATAATTCCGTTTGTTTCACTTTGAGATTGATCGTCGACAGGTCGTAAAGCCAATTTCAAGGCTGCAAATTCGGAAGCATAGACGAATTTTTCCATATCATCCTTGCTAACGGCCAGTGTCACAGTTGAAGGCACTTCGGATAGTTTGTCGGCAGAAAGTGTCATTTCCTGTCCCAGAGCAAGCACCTGTACATTCTGCAGGATGACCTTTGATATTCTGGGGTATGTTTTTGTCAGTTCGCCCATTTCCTCGTTCTCTTTATCAAAGCTTGCTATGACATCCACATAGTCACCGGGTCTCAACAGGTACGCGATACTTGCCTGTTCACTGATATTCATGCTAATAGCGCGCTTGCCTTCGGGAATGTAATAGGAAAGGGTCATGTTATCCTCACCCGCCAGCCTCTGCGGCAAAAATGGTTCTCCTGCAATAATACTTTCCTTTGTATACTTGCCGACGATGTCCTTTTGATCTGATAACGCACTTGTATTTAAAAGCTCTTCAGCAATTTTTACCTGTTTTATATGTTCCAAAGTGATCTCTGTACGCGCAGGTATGTTTCCTGCCGCCACAAAGGCCGTCGCGTATTTTATCTCAGGCGCAGCCTCGGTTTTGTCAGCGGAAATATAAAAATAGATGAGCGCTGCGGTGATGAGGGATAATACCAGCGCTATAATAATTATTTTTGTATTTGCCTTCTCCATGGGTTCCTCCTCATTCGCAACGCATAGTCGTATCGGTTTCAAGATCAAACGAACCGGGAATTATAGCTGCAATGATTGGTGTAATCATACTGTGCTGATATTTCACAGCGACTTTCACTGTAGTCCCAGCCCTCCTGTCCGTCAATCTATCCGGTGTTATGGTAATGCTAAGCTTTGTTTCATCCAGTATAGACGCGACATTCTTTACTGTGTTACTGATCTGTTCATTCGTTTTCCCCACCGATGCTCCTCTTGCTCCCTCGCGGGATGCATTGCTTACGATAAGGTAATGGTTAAACAGCAGCCCAAAATCTATGATGGCTGTCAAAAGCAGGAGTATCACCGGAAGCACCAGTGCCGTTTCCACCAATGACTGTCCTTTTCTTTTTTTTATCAACTTTTGCATCACATGGATCACCTCTTTACCTGCTGGACTTTTCTAAAAAATTGCCCTACCTGTATCCAGATAGGGCAATCTATTGTCTTTTGTCGTATTATGTCCTCACACTTACGGAGTGGTTGATGTGTCTGGATCGGCCAACAATTCTGTAACATCAGTAAATATATTCTGCAGTGGTTCTCTGAGTATCGTAAAAGCTGCGACGACGATTACTGCGATTATGCCTATGATCAGTCCGTACTCCACCAATCCCTGTCCCTTTTTGTTTGCGAGCTTGACTCTCAAATAAGTTAATACTGCCATCATGTTTTTGTACCACCTTTCAAAATTTTATATGATTTATAATTTTGCTCGTTTCTCATTGCTTGATTAAATTATAAAACGGTCAACCTTTTTTTGCCATGCGCCATGAGCCCTTATTTGGGTAAACAATTAGACCCAAAAAGCCCCCAGGAGAACTACCTCCGAGGGGCTCAGCATCGATGGGACTATTGGACTAACTGGTTTCGGGATGAAAAAACATCATGTTTTTATATTGTGCTTAAAAGCGTAGATGGCGGCCTGGGTCCTATCTGAGACGTTCAGCTTTTTAAATATATTGGAGACATGATTTTTAACTGTCTTTTCACTAATATATAGTTTTTTAGCAATTTCCTTGTTGATCATTCCTTCTGCAATCAGCTCAAGAACCTCTAATTCTCTGGATGTCAGATTGTTATCCTCGCGCTTCTCTTTATCGTGCAGTGTGACCCTATTAAACTCTTTTACCAGCTCCGTCGTCATATTCGGCTGAATATAGGACTGACCGGCTTTAACATTCCTGATTGCCTCGATCAGTACAGTCGGCTCCGCATCCTTGAGCACATAACCTTCGGCGCCCATCTGCAATGTTTTGAACAGATATTCGCGATCTTCATGGATGGTCAGTACAATGATCTTTGAGGGTAACTTTTTTTGCTTGATCTCGTCTATTGCCTGCAATCCATTGATGCCGGGCATGTTGATGTCCATCAGTATCACATCGGGCTTGTATTCCTCGGCATACCGTACTGCTTCACTCCCATCGGTTGCCTGTGCAACAACGACAATATCCCGCTCCAATTCAAGAATCTGCTTGAGTCCCTGCCTGAGCATAGGATGATCATCTGCGATCAGAACGCTAATTTTGGTTTCCATTTGTAACCCCCTCTTCTTCAGTAAAAGGTATCATTATATTCAGCCGGGTCCCTTTACCCGGTTCAGCGCTGATATACATCTCCCCGCTCAGCAGCTCCACACGCTCTCTCATGCTGACAAGACCAAATCCTCCGGTGATGTCATCACTCTTGACCTTAAGCTTTCCCGTATCAAAGCCCACTCCGTCATCAATGACAAACAGCTTGATTGCTGAATCCGTAAAATCCAGATGGATAGATATATTTGATGCCATGGCATGCTTGGCTACATTATTCATGGCTTCCTGCACGATTCTGAACACCGTAAGCGATATAACTGATTTCAGCTCCTGTTGTACGCCAGATGTCCTGAATGATACTGCTATGCCGGATTCTTCCTGGAAAGTCAGCACATATCTCTGCAATGTCGGGACCAGTCCAAGATCATCCAATGACATCGGTCGCAAATTGTAGATGATTTTTCTTACGTCCTGCAGACTGTCCCTTACAATTCTTTTTAAATTTCTGAGTTCTTCGCGCGCTTTATCCAGATCAACATCGATCATTCTCTCACAGATCTCTGCTTTCAGTACCACATTGGACATCAACTGAGCCGGTCCGTCATGGATATCCCTTGCCACACGCTGGCGCTCTTCCTCCTGTGCTTTAATAATCTTAAGCCCGAGTAACTGCTTATACTGCAATCCTTCAAGCTGACTGCTCACTTCCTGCAGATCTCCGGTAAGATACCCCAGTGCCGCACCTACCTGCGTAATGAGATTATCAGCCTTCTGTACCGTTTTCATTGCATCCTTTATGCGGATCTCCAGCTCGTTTCTGCGTCTTATCAGATACTTTTCAGACTCTCGCTTCACTGCAAGCTCTACACGAAGATTATCGGCTTTTTCATAAGCATCCTTAAGGTCCTGCTGTGAATAATTTTCGTAATTTTTATTGATCAGCATCAGTCTGCGCTTGCTATCTTTCAGCGCGACCTCCAAAACCTCGACTTCGGCCATAAGCTCTACTACCTGCTGTTTGAGCTGTTCCAGCTCTTCATCCAGCTTCTTGCATTCTCTTCGGGAGCTTTCAGCAATGTCATATATCTCTGTTTTGCTGCTATTGATTGCTTCGATTGCCTTTTTAATGATTTTATCAAGTTGTCCTATATTTAACTTATTCCCAAGCACTGCATTCACCTGCGCTATTCTGCTTTTTTTAGAGCATTCGCATAATATACTATAATTCTACATATATTTATTAAATCCTTTGAGTTTTATTTTCCGAATAGATTTTTTTGGTGTGTCAAGCGTTTCTGATTTTGTCTTGTAATTTGAGTATCATTAGCTTGTAAATGCCTATCAAAAGGTAAGCCCTTTTTAATCCTCAAGCCGAGGTAAAAAGGGCTTCTTTTTTTAGCTGTCAGAAC
>JAEYON010000164.1 GCA_023411645.1 Bacillota bacterium
ATTCCGCTGCAGCGGAATGACTATAAAAGAAAATCTCGGGGGCATCGAGCCCCACTCGATTTTAGTCAGATTCCGCTGCAGCGGAATGACTATAAAAGAAAATCTCGGGAGCTTGATACTCCCGAGATTTATATTAAAATTCTTTATTAGTTCACGATGGTCTTTTCGGTATCTTTATCGAAAAGATGGATTCTGTTAGTGTCAATAGCAATCTTAATCGTGTCTCCGGTTCTGGTCTTTGTTCTCGGGTCAACCCTTGCCGTGCAGCTAACATCACCAATGAACATGTGCAGCAACGTCTCTGAACCAAGCATTTCAACAACTTCTACATTGGCCGTTACAACAGCGTCAGGCATTGATGCTATGAAAGCATCCTCATCATGCATGCACTCAGGTCTGATTCCCATAACAACTTCCTTGCCAACATAGTCTGTGCCTTCGATCTTCTTGGCTTTGCCTTCAGGAAGCTTGATCTCGTTTTGACCGAACTTCAGGAAATAATCTTCCCCACGCTTATCAATTACAACGTTGATGAAGTTCATCTGCGGGCTGCCTATGAAACCTGCAACAAACATGTTGACCGGTTTGTCATAAAGTGAAGTCGGAGTGTCCACCTGCTGGATGAAGCCGTCCTTCATAACAACTATCCTGGTACCCATGGTCAAGGCTTCCGTCTGGTCATGTGTAACATAAATGAAAGTAGTATTCAGTCTCTGATGGAGCTTGGTGATCTCAAGTCTCATCTGTACTCTCAGTTTTGCGTCGAGGTTGGAAAGTGGTTCGTCCATGAGGAATACTTTAGGATCGCGGACAATAGCACGTCCAAGAGCAACTCTCTGTCTTTGACCGCCGGAAAGAGCCTTTGGCTTTCTGTCAAGGAGATGCTCGATCTCAAGGATCTTGGCTGCTTCGTGAACTCTCTTTTTGATCTCATCCTTGGGAGTCTTTCTCAGTTTGAGTCCGAATGCCATGTTATCGAATACAGTCATATGCGGGTACAATGCGTAGTTCTGGAAAACCATTGCAATATCTCTGTCTTTCGGCTGTACATCATTTACAAGTCTGTCGTCGATATAAACCTCACCTTCCGATATTTCTTCCAGACCTGCAACCATTCTAAGAGTCGTCGTCTTGCCACAACCAGACGGCCCTACGAGGATGATGAACTCCTTGTCCTCAATGTCCAGATTAAAATCGCTTACAGCTGTAACGCCACCCTCATATCTTTTGTAGACGTTTTTAAGCTTTACACTTGCCATTTTTTCCCCTCCCACAAATATATGGATTACATTTCTTCTATTACTAATATACCATGCGAGCTGCTTTTCAACTAGTACACTTTTTAACAAAATTAAAAAAATGGTTTTAGTAACTTTGTATAATCCATTTTTCATTTTGGATTGCATTTTTATACATTAAGATGTATAATTATAAAAATATACTGTGATATAATAGAAATAATACATCCTATAAAAGGAGGCCACCTATGTTAAAAAAGGTTTTTGTCGACGGACAGGAGGGAACAACCGGACTGCAGATCCGGGAACGTCTGCAAATACGTAAAGATATTGAAGTTCTTCAGATAGAACCTGAAAAAAGAAAAGACCTTGAAGAAAGAAAAAGGTTGATAAATGACGCAGATATCGTATACTTGTGTCTGCCTGATGAAGCCGCCAGGGAATCTGTTTCTATGGTGGAAAACAATATAACTCGGATTATTGATGCCAGCACGGCGCACCGCACAAATGAAGCATGGGCATACGGTTTTCCTGAACTCAGCCCGTCCCACAGAGAAAAAATCCGAAACAGCGCGAGAGTTTCAGTACCGGGCTGCTATGCGACAGGATTTAGTGCACTCATGTTTCCCTTAGTAAAGGAAGGTCTTGTGCAAAATGATTATCCGGTAACCTGCCATGCAGTCTCCGGCTACAGCGGCGGAGGGAAAAAAAGAATTGCTGAATATGCCGCTGCAGACCCTGCTGATGAATCCATGAGAAGCCCACGCTTTTATGCATTAGAGCTAAAACACAAGCATATCCCCGAGATGCAGAAAGTATCAGAGCTTTCGCAGCAGCCGCTGTTTACTCCCATCATTGGCCCATACTACAAGGGAATGACAGTTGCCATCCCGCTTTTCTCTTCCCTTCTCCCCGGGAAAAGCAGCGCTGCAGCCATCTGCGAGTTTCTTTCTTCATATTATAAAGACCAGCGCTTCATCAAAGTATACCCATTTGGTTCAGAAGGCGGAATTGTTAATGGCTTTCTCGACGCAACCGGATGTAACGGCACCAATATGCTAGAGATTTATGTTACCGGAAATGAAAATCACATTCTGCTGACATCTCGGCTGGACAATCTCGGTAAGGGAGCCTCGGGCGCAGCCGTTCAGTGTATGAATATCATGCTGGGGCTTGATGAGGATGTTGGTCTGGAAGTAAAATAGGAGAGGCAGCACAAAATGATTTGGAGGTATATCGATGGAAACCATTATTAGAAAAGCAGAAATTCTGATAGAAGCATTACCATACATTCAAAGACTGCACGGTAAAACTGTTGTTATAAAGTACGGCGGCAATGCGATGATTAATGAAGAGCTGAAGGATGCCGTTATGGGGGACATCACACTGCTCAAATTCATAGGGCTCAATCCCGTTGTCGTTCACGGCGGCGGACCAGACATCAATAAAATGCTGGATAAGCTGGAGATCAAAAGTGAGTTTATCAATGGCCTGCGGGTTACGGACAAAAAGACTATGGAAGTGGCTCAGATGGTTCTGGTCGGAAACACAAACAAGGAAATTGTTGCCCTGCTCAACCAAAAGGGCGGAAAAGCTATTGGTCTGTGCGGTATAGATGGAAAACTAATAGAATGCGAGCAGCATAAAACCATGGTTGACGGTGTGGAAAAGGATATCGGCTTTGTAGGGAAGATAACAAATATCAACTCAAAGTTGCTTGAACTCATTGCAAGTGACGAATACATACCGGTTATCGCCCCTATCGGCATCGGGAAGGACGGACGCAGCTACAACATAAACGCAGACACGGTGGCGGGAGAGGTCGCTGCAGCGCTAAAGGCTGAAAAGCTCATGCTCCTTACCGATGTAGAAGGTGTCAGGATGTCCCCGGATAGCCCGGATGTCCTGCATGCATTAACAGCTGCCGAGGTTCATGACCTGATTAATAGGAAAATTATCAACGGCGGAATGATCCCGAAGGTAATCGGATGCCTTGATGCGCTGGACAGAGGTGTCGGCAGGACGCACATCATCGACGGCAGGATCCCCCATTGCATACTTCTCGAAATTTTCACAAATAAAGGAATTGGCACAATGATAATGAAGGAGAAAGTTCTTTATCATGAAACCGAAAATTTGTAAGTAATAATAGTTATGTCCCTACAAAATATTCCCGATATAATTGGTATGGATTCCGTTTTACTATTTCTTCATATGGAGGTAGTACTTTGAACGCCTCAGTTATATCAAATATACTCAGTGAGGGCATGATGATTGGGACCCGGGTAGGTTCCAATGCTCAATGGCACGGAAATGTCATTTATGAAGTTACCGGCAGTTCAATACGAATAGCATACATTGAAAAGTTTATGAAGGATATGATTAAAGAGGGCTGCCCTGTATGGGTGAAATATTCAAACGATTATTTTATCTACTATTTTTGCGGCAAAGTGACTGGTATCAACATCGCCCTGCCTCGAAGCATCCTTGTAGAACTGGACAGTGCGGAGGAAATAATCAACAACCGGCTCTTTCCACGGTATGATGTCAGACTGAAGGCATCACTAAAGCCGGTTTGGGATGATGAAGTCTATGAGTGTACGGTAACGGACATTTCCTATGGGGGGGCCTCATTTGTCTGCGCACATAAATTTGATAGCAATGAAAGTATTGAGATGTCACTGTTTCTGCCGAAAAATATTACAGCAAAGCTTACGGGTAGAGTGATCAGGCGAAGGAGCAGTAACAACAGTCTTGTCGATCATGCCGCCCAATTTATCGAATGCGACAATATGAGCAACAAGCAGTTATCGGAATATTTTTCTCAGCTTGAAGACGAGGTATCACAAATATATCAGAACTACTTGAATGAATACAAGAAAGGCATCTGTCACAATTAATTCAGCCCATTCAGTTCGAAATCCCGAGTTAAATAATGCTTAAAGTGGGGGAGGCGCCTGGTGTCTCCCCTTTCAAAATTGGGTGTTGCATTTTTATGCATACGAGCGTATAATTATGAATAAAATTAATTGATATTGGCATTGTAAAAATGAAGGGGTTGGTGTTATGAAGCTGCGGGACATTATGGAGATGGATTCCAAATACTATATGAATACCTTCGGCAAAAGGACTCCTGTATGTTTTGAATACGGCAGGGGGATGAAGCTATTTGACGCAGAAGGTAATACTTATTATGATTTTCTGGGCGGGATCGCAGTAAATGCTTTGGGGTACAGCCATCCGGTGCTGGTTGAGGCAATAAAATCGCAGGCCGAAAAGCTCATTCATTGCTCCAGCCTCTATTATATTGAAGCGCAGGCCAAGCTTGCAAAGCTTTTAGCTGAGAACTCCTGCGCAGACCGCATCTTCTTCGCTAACAGCGGCGCTGAAGCAAACGAAGGCGCTATTAAACTGGCCAGGATCTACTTCAAAAAGAAAGGCACACCTGAGAAATACGGTATTATTACATTAAAAAATTCCTTCCATGGCAGAACTCTGACTACTGTAGCAGCCACGGGGCAGGAAAAATACCAAAAGCCCTATGCGCCGCTCATTCCCGGATTCAAGCATGTGGCTATCAATGATCTTAAAGCCTTGCTCAGCGCTATTGACGACAACACCTGCGCAATTATGCTCGAACCGGTACAGGGAGAAAGCGGCGTATTTACAGCAGATATTGAGTATATCAAAGCTGTAAGGAAGCTTTGTGATGAAAAGGGCTTACTGCTCATCTTCGATGAAATACAGACAGGCATTGGGAGAACAGGTAAATTACTAGCTTATGAGCATTTTGACATCCAGCCGGACATTTTTACTCTTGCGAAAGCGCTTGCCGGGGGCATCCCTATCGGCGCGCTTTGTGCAAAGGAATTCGTCGCGGCTGCTTTCGAACCGGGCGATCACGGCTCTACCTTCGGAGGCAATCCGCTGGCATGTAATGCCGGGCTTGCTGTCATTGAGACCATAATAAAAGACAATTTATGCGAAAATGCGGCAGAAATGGGCATTTACTTTCAGAACAGCTTGAAAAAGACTGCTGAGAAGTTCAATATCATATCGGAAATACGTGGAATCGGTCTGATGATCGGTATCCAACTATCGGAAGATGTGGCGGTCCAGATTAAAAATAAGCTGTTTGAAAAGGGCTTTCTTGTCGGCAGTGTGGGAAGCGGCGTTATCCGTATGTTACCTGCGCTGATCATCACAAAGGCTGAGATTGACCTGTTCACAACGGCTCTGGAGGAAGTCCTTGAGACGTTTTGATTATTTAGGTTTTTTAAAAATTTATGTATATGAATCATGAAATTTATAAATAAGGAGCAAAAATATGAAGTCAGTACTGGTACTTGAAGATGGAACGTATTTCCCCGGCGAGGGGTTTGGACAAAAGGGTGAAACAGCCGGTGAAGTTGTTTTCAATACATGCATGACGGGTTATCAGGAAATTACCACCGACCCGTCCTACAACGGTCAGATAGTGACAATGACCTACCCTCTGATAGGAAATTACGGTTTTAATACGGAGGACAACGAATCTTACAAGACCCATATGCAAGGCTTTATCGTAAAAGAGCTTTGCGAGTATCCAAATAACTGGCGCAGCTCCATAGGTACCAATGAATATTTTGTAAAGAACAATATCATCGGGCTGAAGGGGATCGACACCAGAGCCCTGACCCAGCATATACGTACGTTCGGCAGTATGTACGGAATTATTTCAACAGAATGCGGAAATATTGATGTGCTGCTGGATAAGCTGAAAGCGAAGAAGCAGGAGCCCCGTAATCTGGTTATGGAAGTGACCGTCAAAAAACCGGTTCACATAACAGGTTCGGGAAAAAGAGTCGTTTTGCTGGATCTCGGCGTAAAGCACACCATCATCAGATATTTGGAAAAGCATCAGTGCGATATACATATTCTTCCCGCAGACTCAACCTTCGAAGATGTAATGGCGTGCAACCCGGACGGCGTGCTGGTGTCAAACGGCCCCGGGGATCCAAAGGATCTTGAGGGAGTAAAGCTCCTGCTTCAAAAGCTGATTGGTAAAAAACCGCTGTTCGGCATATGCCTGGGTCACCAGCTTTTGGGTCTGGCTCTCGGCGGAAACACATACAAGTTAAAATTCGGTCATCATGGGGCAAACCATCCGGTGAAGGATTTCAACACCGGCCGCTGCTACATTACCTCTCAGAACCACAATTATGCCATTGACAAAGAGATCGGAAACGACGTGGCCATCATGCAAATTAATGTCAATGACAACACCATAGAAGGCTTCAGACACAAAACGCTTCCCATAATTGGTGTACAGTACCATCCGGAAGCCGCAGCAGGCCCCAGAGATTCCACCTATATTTTTGAAGATTTTATTAAAATGATGTAACTCGTCCCCTATGCGCTGAACAATAAATGGAGGATATATGCCAAAAAGAATAGATATAAAAAAAGTGCTGGTCATCGGATCAGGTCCGATTATCATCGGTCAAGCCGCAGAATTCGATTATTCGGGTACACAAGCCTGTAAATCCTTAAAAGAGGAAGGCATCGAGGTCGTCCTCGTCAATAGCAACCCGGCTACAATTATGACGGATAGTGAAACCGCCGACAAAATATACATAGAGCCGATTACACTGGATTTTGTCAAAAAAATCATTGAGAAGGAAAAGCCCGACGGTATCCTTGCCTCACTGGGCGGCCAGACCGGCCTGAATATGGCAGTGGAGCTTTCGAACGACGGGATATTGGACCGGATGGGGATCGAACTGCTTGGCACCTCACTGATGTCTATCAAAAAGGCTGAAGACAGGGAGCTCTTCAAAGAAACAATGAATAGTATCAACGAGAAGGTCCCTCACAGCGCCATTGTTAATACGCTGAAGGATGCCGTTGCCTTTGTGGAGAAGGTGGGCTTTCCGATTATCATCAGGCCGGCCTATACCCTAGGCGGTACAGGCGGTGGTATAGCAGAAAACATGGAAGAATTCAAATATATCTGCGGAAAAGGCCTGAAGCTCAGCATGATCCATCAGGTCCTGCTGGAGCAGAGCGTCGCCGGCTGGAAAGAAATCGAATTTGAAGTCATGAGAGACGGCGCTGATAACTGCATCATCATCTGCAGCATGGAAAACTTTGATCCTGTAGGCGTCCACACGGGTGACAGCATTGTCGTGGCTCCCTGCCAGACTTTGTCCGATATAGAGTATCAGATGCTGCGTTCCGCTTCCATCAAGATCATACGTGCTCTAGAGATAAAAGGCGGCTGCAATATCCAGTTCGCTCTGGATCCCAACAGTTATGAGTATGTGGTTATCGAAGTCAATCCGCGTGTCAGCCGCTCCAGTGCCCTTGCCTCAAAGGCTACCGGCTATCCTATTGCCAGGGTGACCTCCAAAATTGCTATCGGCATGAATCTGGATGAGATCAGGAATTCCGTAACAAAGAATACCTACGCATGCTTTGAGCCGACCATTGATTATATTGTCACGAAGGTACCCCGCTGGCCGTTTGATAAATTCACCGCAGCAGACCGTTCGCTGGGTACGCAGATGAAAGCTACCGGTGAGGTCATGGCTATCGGCAGAACCTTTGAAGAATCGCTGCTTAAGGCAATCGACTCGCTGGATATAAAGCTCAACTACCAGCTTGGGCTGAAGCTGTTCGACAACAAAACAGTGGATGAGTTGCTGGAGATTCTGAGATCCCCGAGAGATGAGCGAATTTTTGCAATATTCAAAGCACTCCAGAAGGGTATCAATGTTGAGCAAATCGTAGAGATAACCAAGGTAGACAGCTTTTTTGTCAGCAAGCTGGAAAACATCGTCAAGGTTGCGGAGGATGTAACCAATGCCGGTATTGCATGGCTAGACTATGACCTCTATATACGGGCAAAAAAAATAGGGTTTGGAGACTCTTATATTGCCAATCTGGTTAACGTACCTTTAGACACAATACTTGACCTCAGGACCAAATACCCCATTAAGCCTGTTTACAAGATCGTCGACACCTGTGCGGGAGAATTTGAGGCCGTCACACCATACTATTATTCCACGTATGAAGAGCGGGACGATGTTGTCGTATCCGACAAAAGAAAAGTTCTTGTCGTCGGTTCCGGCCCTATAAGAATAGGCCAGGGTATAGAATTCGACTACTGCAGCGTCCATTCCGTTCGAACGCTGAAGGAACTTGGGATTGAATCCATAATCATCAATAACAATCCGGAGACGGTCAGCACAGACTTTGACACCTCCGACAAGCTTTATTTTGAACCGCTGACCAAAGAATGCCTTCTGGATATCATTGAGAAGGAAAAGCCGGAGGGAATCATTGTCCAGTTCGGCGGTCAGACTGCCATCAACCTGGCGGAAACACTCCACAAGGAGGGTGTAACGATACTGGGAACCTCCATTGAAAGCATTGATATAGCCGAGGACAGGGATAAGTTTCTTAAGCTGCTGGATGATTTGAACATACCGATTCCTGAGGGCAGCACAGCCTTCTCATTCGATGAGGCAAGGGTCATTGCAGACAGGATCGGTTACCCGGTTCTTGTCAGGCCTTCATATGTGCTTGGCGGTCGGGCAATGGAGATCGTTTATAACGAAAAATCACTTGAAGAATATATGGAAATGGCGACAGATTTGGCAGCCTCCTCAAAGCATCCCATTTTGATCGATAAGTACATCAATGGAACAGAAGCTGAGGTAGACGGTATTTGCGACGGCGAAGAAGTGCTGATACCGGGTATATTCCAGCATATCGAGAGGGCAGGCGTACACTCCGGTGACAGTATTGCGGTTTATCCTCCACATACGCTGTCAAAGAAGATCAAGGATACTATTGCAGATTATACAATGAAGCTGGCAAAGGCACTCAAAACGGTAGGACTATTTAATATACAGTTTGTCATTGACCAGAATGATAAAGTTTATGTTATTGAGGTGAACCCGCGCGCAAGCAGAACTATCCCCGTCATGAGCAAGATCACAGGCATTCCGATGGTCAATGTAGCTACTAAACTGATCATGGGCCAGACCCTTCGCAACCTTGGTTATAAACCCGGGCTTGCAGCCGAAACAGAATTCACCGCTGTAAAGGCTCCTGTTTTCTCATTTGCAAAGCTTTCCACCGTGGATACCTTCCTCGGACCGGAAATGAAGTCTACAGGCGAGGTCATGGGTGTCGACAGGGATTATCGCCGCGCCCTGTACAAAGCCTTAATCGCAACCGGACTGTCTCTTCCCACAGGAGGAAGTGTACTGATCGCTTCAGGGGAAAGGGATATGGAGGACTGCATTGTTATTTCATCAAGATTTCACAAGCTTGGATTTAAGCTGCTGGCAGTCGAAGAACCCTTTGGTTATCTGAACAGGACAGGACTTCCGGTCGAGTTAGTCCCGGAAGACAACATTATGGACCTGATCAAAAGCGATCGGGTATCGCTGGTCATCAGTACCCCATCAAAAGAAAGCATTACAGGCAGACTCGGGTTTGCAATAAGAAGAACCTCCATGGAATATAACACACCGTGCATTACTTCGCTAGACACCACAAATGCGGTGCTGGATGTTCTTGAGCATCTGTCAGGCAACAATGATGTCGGTATATATTCATTGGACGAATACTCGCATACCGCCGGGGTATCAAGAAATGTGAGGGAGTTGGAATCATGAAGCATTTGATTAATCTAAATGACGTAACATATGAGGAAATACAGGGTCTGTTCACGCTGGCCGGCAAATTAAAAAAGCAGCTTAAGTCAGGTGTTGAGCACCATTTGCTCAAGGGTAAAACACTAGGTATGATATTTTCCAAATCCTCAACAAGAACAAGGGTGTCCTTTGAGGTGGGAATGTACCAGCTCGGGGGCTATCCCATGTTTCTGAGTTCCAGCGACATCCAGCTCGGGAGAGGTGAAACCATACATGATACCGCACAGGTCCTGTCTCACTACATTAACGGCATCATGATCAGAACCTTTAAACATAGCGATGTAGAGGATCTGGCCAGGTTCGGCTCAATTCCGGTCATCAACGGACTGACAGACCTGATGCATCCCTGTCAGATACTTGCGGATCTCTTCACTGTATATGAGAAAAAGGGTAAGCTGGAAGGTATGAAGCTAGCCTATATCGGCGATGGTAACAATGTGGCTAATTCGCTGCTGCACGGCTGTGCTAAAACTGGTGTTGACATTTATGTAGCGACTCCGGAAGGGTACGGCTGCGATGGCACGATTATTGAACAGGCCAAGCATGCTGCTAAAAAGTCCGGCAGCAAGGTTGTGATCACAGTCGATCCGGAGGAAGCGGCAAAAGACGCAGACGTTATTTATACCGACACCTGGGTCAGCATGGGTCAGGAAGATGAAAAGGAAATGCGTGTTAAAATATTTATGCCTTATCAGGTCAATGAAACACTATTTTCAAAAGCAAAAGAGGACGCCATGTTCCTTCATTGCTTGCCTGCTTACAGGGGACTGGAAGTGACAGAAGCCATCATTGACGGTCCAAACTCAAATGTGTTTGAAGAGGCCGAAAACAGGCTGCATGTACAAAAGGCTATTATGGCAACATTGATGGGACAATAAATAAATATTCAGATCAGGTGAATCATGGTAGATTACTCATTTACAATAAGAAAAGCTGAGCCGGCAGACGCACCTGCCATACGTGATATTATGCAGGAATCCTTCGCCAAGTATATGAAGGATGCCTGTCTGAGCGGCTCGATGGAGGCCCTTCTGGAAACGGTCGAGGACATTGCTGAGGCAATAAAGACTCAGGAGGTCTATATTGCAATCATTGATGATGTGGCTGTAGGCAGTGTAAGAATTAAGCTGATGCCTGACAACACAGCCTACCTGAGCAGGTTTGGCGTCAGGCCCTGTTATCATAGTATAGGTATTGGCAAATCATTGATGAATCTGGTAGATAAGCTTCTCACAGCCAGAGGCGTTAAGAGCGTCTGCCTTCATACCGCCTCAAAATATCGCGATCTGGTGCGGTTTTATTACGGCAGAGG
>JAEYON010000172.1 GCA_023411645.1 Bacillota bacterium
TACCATATATCGCTTACGTTCGCTAGTACTTTTAGACAAAAAAATAAAATAAAAATACCCGGAATCATCATAAAAATCAGCAGTTCCGGGCTATCCTAATTCATAACTTGATGCAAAAGTGTGGAAAATCATAATGTGGTAAATTGTTTAGTACTAAATAGATATTATTTCGGACTTGACTAAACCAACTATTAAGTTTGGCATGGTCAGGTTTTTTATTTTTGTCTACATTTCTTTACTGTTACACGAGTATATCATATATTAATCATATTTTAGCTTATGTATACTATTGGTACAAATATGAGAAATGTCCCCCGTGATTCTGCCACCGACGAAAACTGAGAAATGTCCCCATCGTCCCATTGAAGTTAAGGTACTTAAATAGTAGAATATACAATATATATTTTAACAGGTATGATAAATTAGAATTCAAATTACGGGTGGTTGATGATAATGGGGGATAAAAAGAGAATTGCGGTTATTTTTGGGGGACAGTCCTCGGAGCATGAGGTTTCCAGGTTTTCGGCGGAGTCTGTCCTAAGGAATATTGATCAGGATAAATTTGATGTTGTAATGATCGGTATAACAAGGGACGGAACATGGCTGCCGTATAGCGGCCCGATTGGCCTTATCGCCACAGGGGAATGGCAGGCTCTGGCTGAAGCTGAGCAGAAGCCTCAGCCGATGTTACTGACAGCAGGTGCTGCAATGGCTAAGGCAGAAATTGATAATAAAAAAATTGATGTTGTTTTCCCGGTGCTGCACGGCTGCAACGGTGAGGATGGTACGATTCAGGGCTTATTCGAACTCGCAGGAGTGCCCTATGTAGGATGTGGCGTTCTTAGCTCGGCATTATGCATGGATAAGGCCTATACCAAGGTGGTCTTTGAAAAGGAAGGTTTGCCACAAGGGAAATATTTGGTGTATAGTAGAAAGCAAATCAGCCGCGATGTGGATTCCATTATAAATGAGGTAGAAAATACGCTGACATATCCATGCTTTGTCAAGCCATCCAATGCCGGTTCTTCCGTGGGCGTAAGCAAGGCGCACGACCGTGGCGAGCTTGTGTCCGCCCTTCAGTTTGCTTCCAGATATGATAGACGTATCCTTGTCGAGGAGTATATTGACGGCTTTGAAGCGGAGTGCGCCGTATTGGGAAATGATAACCCTATTGCATCAACAGTTGGTGAAGTGGTACCATGTAATGAATTTTATGATTATGAGGCAAAATATATGAGCGGCGACAGCTCGGAAGTGATTATTCCTGCTAGGCTGCCTGCTCATGTAACGGAAAAGATTCGGGAGTACTCGCTTAGAGCCTTCAAGGCGTTGGATTGCTCTGGTTTGGCAAGAGTTGATTTTTTTGTCAGGAAGGACAATAATGAAATCTACATCAACGAAATCAATACTATGCCTGGATTTACTCAGATTAGCATGTATTCAAAGCTGTGGGCGGCTTCGGGTGTGTCATACGACATATTGATTGAAAGGCTGATCGAGTTGGCTGTTGAACGATATAGTGATAGTCACAAAGATATTGGGAATTAACATTGTTTTATGGTGAACTATTCGGGGGTAATATAAATATGGATAACAGAGCAATAGGAGTTTTCGACTCCGGGCTAGGCGGGCTGACGGTTTTTAAGGAAATAGCAAAACACCTGCCGTGCGAGAGTATAATATATTTTGGTGACAGCGGACGCGCCCCATATGGAACCAAGTCAAAGGAAACCGTCATCAAGTATACTCTTCAAGATATCCGATTTTTGATGAGCCATGATATAAAAATGATGGTAATGGCATGCAACACAATGAGCGCACACAGTTATGAGATTGCCAAACAGAGCCTTGACGTACCGCTCATAGAGGTCATTGAAGCAGGAGCATCTACAGCTGTTGCAGAGAGCAGAAATAAGAAGGTTGGTATCATAGGTACCACAGCTACCATTAGCAGCGGTGCATATCAAAAGGCTATAAACAAACTGGATCAAAATATCGAAATATATCAAAGAGCCTGTCCGCTTTTTGTTCCTCTTGCCGAGGAAGGGGAGGAATGGTGGGAAAATGATATTGCATTACGGGTAGCGCAAGAATATCTGACACCATTGAAGGATACGGGAGTCGACACACTGGTTCTTGGCTGTACACATTACCCGCTGTTGTACAGAACCATTACCAGGGTTATGGGAGCAAATGTAAGGCTGGTCAGTTCTGCATTAGAAGTAGCGCGGGTTGTAAAAAAGATTATTTCTGACAACAATATACAAGGGGATGAACGGCACAAACCCGAATATCACTATTATACCAGCGACAGTGTAGAGAAGTTCGAGCCTTTGTGCAGCACAATATTGGGTTGGAGTATAACGTCTGCTAAGAAGGTGGACATCGAAAAGTATTGAACTTTGATATGACAACAAACTGAATGTGAAGCAATTCGGTAAACAAACTTATCAGAACATCCAGGAACATAGAAGGAGATCAGTGCTGCGCGGATATAGCCGCAGAAAGGTGTGTGTTTACATGGACAAAAATGTTATTATATCTGTAAAAGGCACACAAACCGCAAACGACCAGGACGCAAATGCTTTGGAACTGGTCACTGAAGGCAAGTATTACAAAGAGGATGAAGCTTATTATGTGACATATGATGAAAGCGATGTTACAGGCATGAGCGGAACAAAAACGACGCTGAAGGTAATGGATGGAGTAGTCACCCTTATGAGAGTGGGTTCTGTCAATTCGCAGTTTGTGTTCCAGCAAGGCCAGAAGCATATCTCTTATTATGATACAGAATTTGGTGCTTTTACTATCGGAGTACTGGCAAATGCGGTGGATGTTAAAATGGATGATAACGGAGGAGAAATCCGTGTCGGATATCAGTTGGAAATTGACAATAATAATACAGGTGAAAACGATTTTTACTTGTCGATAAGAGAGGTAGGACAAGCGGATGACAAACATCATAGAAAATTTAAGAGTACAGGTAAGGAATACAGTTAAGAATGCATTGCTGTCAGCAGTGAACAATGGCGATCTGCCAGATACGGTAATCGATGAAATAACTGTAGAAACGCCGAAGGAAAAGGAGCATGGAGAGTTTTCCACAAATATTGCAATGCAGCTGGCAAGACAGGTACGAAAGGCGCCTATCCAGGTAGCGGGTATACTCATTGCTAATATGGATTTCTCAGACACATATATTGAAAAAGCAGAAAGTGCCGGACCCGGATTCATCAATTTTCATTTAAAAAGAGTTTGGCTATATGATGCGTTAAAAGTTGTGAGTAATGAAAATGAGGATTACGGCCGACTTGATATTGGCCATGGAAAAAAGGTCATGGTCGAATTTGTCAGTGCAAATCCCACTGGTCAGCTTCACATGGGTAATGCCAGAGGCGGAGCGCTGGGAGATTGCATCGCAAGCGTACTAGAGGCAGCTGGGTATAATGTGACGAGGGAATTCTATGTTAATGATGCTGGAAACCAGATTGAGAAATTTGGGACTTCGTTGGAAGCCAGATATATTCAACTTCTGAAAGGCGATGATGCGGTCGAATTTCCGGAGGACGGCTATCAGGGCGAAGATATCATCGATCACATGAAGGATTATATCGCACAATATGGGGATAATTTGCTGGACGCAGATCCGGAGCAGCGGCGCAAAGCATTGGTTGCTTACGCTTTGCCTAAAAATTTGGAGCGTATTAGGAAAGGATTGGAAGCTTACGGCATCAAATATGACGTGTGGTTTTCCGAGCAATCGTTGTATGACAGCGGTGAACTGATGGATACACTGCAATATCTTAGAGAAAAGGGCCTTATTGTTGAAAAAGAAAATGCTCAATGGTTTAAGGCGACGGAATTCGGCATAGAGAAGGATGAGGTTCTTATTAGAAACAATGGGCTGCCGACGTATTTTGCATCTGATATTGCTTATCATAGGAATAAGTTCCAAAAGCGTGGATTTGATTGGGTAATAAATCTGTGGGGAGCAGACCATCATGGTCATGTAGCCAGGATGAAGGCGGCTGTGGAAGCAATCGGGGTCGAGCCTACAAAGTTGGATGTTGTGTTGTTTCAACTAGTCAGGCTGTTTAAGAATGGCGAAGTGGCTAAGATGTCAAAAAGGACAGGCAGGGCGATTTCGCTGGATGATCTTCTTGAGGAAGTCGGAAGAGATGCGGCTAGGTTCATTTTCAATACAAAGGCATCAGGGAATCATCTTGATTTTGATATGGATCTAGCGGTTAAGCAATCCAATGAAAATCCGGTTTATTATGTGCAATATGCACATGCGCGAATTTGCAGCATGCTGCGGCTTATCGAAAGCGAGGGCGTCAATGTGCCACCTGTCTCGGACGTGGATCTGACATTGCTATCGACACCGGAGGAGCAAGAATTGATAAGGAAGCTTGCAGAATACCCGGATGAAATCAGGATATCTGCTCAAACGCTTGAACCTAGCAGACTTACCAGATATGTAACGGATGTGGCATCTTTCTTCCACAGCTTTTACAATGCATGCAGGGTCAAGGGCGAGGAAGAAGCCTTGATGAAAGCAAGGCTGGTTTTGGTCTCCTCCACACGAATCGTTATCAAAAATGTGCTGACCATTTTAAGCATCAGCGCACCAGAAAGAATGTAAGTTTAGTTTGAGTTTAGGGGACTGAGTTTTGGGGACGGTTCTCAAAAAGTTTTGGTTTTCGGGACGCTTCTCAAGAAAGCACCAAATGAGTTGATTCTGTTGCACAAATTTATTGTAAGTAGCAGATAACCATACTATATAAAAGGATAAGACAAGAGATTCGCTACATTTTAAGTAGCCAAAATGTTAATAATGAATGTTATTAAGCCGATATAAATATCAGGTGTAATTACCTAGTTTATGTTGGCTTAATTTTTTATTGAAATGAGTCACTAAATCCTGGCAGGAAGGAAACTAAAATTGCAGATATTAAAAAAATTCTTTCAAAAACTTATTGTGATGGTTCTGGTAGTCAGCATTTTGCTGTTGTTTGCAGAACTGTCCCCAAACCTTGGACAACTTTCTGGGCAGCCTCAGCGAGGGCCGCAAAGGTCATGGCTTTATCCTGGAAATATTGCAATGGCAGCGGAGAATGCTGATGCCTTATACTACGGAGACTCTGCTGCAACAGCTATTCTCGGGAATCTGAATTATACTGATGTCAGCAGAAATGTTTGGTCCAGAGATGCAATATATGAAGCAGGAGCACTTGGTATTGTAAAAGGAAATAATGAAGCAAACAGGCTATTTGGAAGAACTGTCCCCCTAACAAAAGAGGAGGCGCTCGCAATTGCGTATAGAGCAGCTGGGCGCGAAGCAGAGGCGCAGCAATTAGGTGTCGCACTTAACAATGGACGCACAGCCGATAATAAGAAGACAGATCCATTGGAAGTCTGGTATGATGGATTTTTGCAGTTGGCTGCAAATGAGGGTTTGATTTCTGCACGAGATCTAGCAAATGCACTTAATGCGGATCAGGGTTCGTTGGGTGAAGATAGCTTTAGGCGTAAAAGCTCCGCACAACGGCAGGAAATTGCATATTGGCTGGCAAGGTCGCTAAAAATGGAGCCTGCAGCTCAGCAGCAGGAGTTGATGAATTATTCTGATTGGAGAAGTGTGGACCCGGAAAAGCTTCCGTATATTGAAGTTTTACTTCAGCAGAAGATTATGACCGGCAACGGTGGCCGCATCAATCCCAGACAGTCTGTTACCAGGGAGCAGGCCGCTCAGATCGTGAAAAACGCAGAAAACACAATTTTAGGGGCTCTTGCTTACCTGAAGAATACAGGAATTGTTGGAGATGTTACACTTACAAAGGATCATACGGGAGCCAATGTGGTCTCCGGGAGAAACGTCCCCATCACAAATGCCGATGGCAGTACTGCGTTAATTTTGACCACGGAACGGGGGAATACTGCTCAAGGTGGTAGGAATGAAACTGTGGGCACACCGACTGTTGATTCTGGAAAGGAACTTGTTGTTAACAGGAATGGAATCCTCGGAAACAGCGGTTTACTGCAAAAGGGCGACAGGATTCACTATATTACTGATAGCTCCAATACGGTCAAATATGTCTATGTCATATCAAATGTCAATGATGTCAGATATCTGGCTGTACAGGTTGAAGACGTGGACCGCGATAATCTTATTGTGTCTGTTGTTCAACTATTTGAAATGAACTATCCTGATATTGAAAGTATTTCCGGGGATCAGTCTTTTAACTGGTCAAAAAATGAAATGACTGACTATAGGATTTCACCGGATGCAATCGTTACGATTAATGGCGTCAGGGCGGATCTCTCCTCGGTTTCAGATGATGCTACAGCAATATTGACTATAGACAGCAATCACCTAGTTAGAGAAGTTCAATGCGTGGATTTTGGTATAAACACTGAAGCACGCAGAATAGTAAAAGGTATTGTTGAGGAAAATAATCCTGATCTGGGTTATTTGACATTGTTTGATGAAGATGGGTCGGGCACAGGGAGCACTGCTGTTCTGCGCACATATAATTATGTGGACCTGAATAGAACTGAGATTTATAGAAACCATAAGCTTGTTTCGGCAGACATTATCCAAGCTGGAGATACTGCTTATATCAGGCTTGACAGTGAAGGAGACATTGCCTCAATCAGTGCTGTAGATAATTACATTACCAGATATGCCAGTGTCATTTCAAAGCTCCCAACGGAGATTCTTGTTGAGTTTGAAGATGGTACGCAGCAGTTGCTGTCAACACCGGCCAATATTATTGTAATCCGTGATAGGCAGGTCGTTGGATTAAAAGCCTTGCAGGATGGAGATCGGGTCAGACTCCTTCTTAATGAAACCGGCAAAGCTACTGATTTAAAAGAAATTACCATAGAAGGTGATGAACACTATATTAGCAACATTTATAAAGGAACGATAACGAATATTGACAATATGTCAGATAAAATTATGATCATGGGCTTGCAGGTTTTCGACAAAGGAAACTGGGAACGAACTGAAAGAAAGGGATTGACGGCTATTCCTCTTGCAGAAAGGTTCAAAATTTACTCTGGGGGGACAGTTCTTGATATTGATGCGGCAAACAGACTTTTATATTCCAATGAAGCATACATTGCAGTTGAAAAGACGTATGGCGGAGAGGAACGTGCTGTTGTATTATCTTATAGAAGCAGCCTTGATACAGTAGTTCCGACAATCAGCGACACTATATCTGCAGTCACCTCTGGAGCCGGTAATTTCACGCTTGCACGCGATAACAAAAAAGTTTCCTATTCCGAAGGCAGTATCATTGTAAAATATGGCAGACTCGCGACAGGCGGAAGTCTCCACAATAATGATAAAGCATATCTTGCGCTGGATAGGAACTATTCTACAGGCGAATATCATGCATCTGTTGTTAAAGTGGATGAAACCCATATTGCTGGTGCCCAGACAATATATCGCGGCAGAATCAGCGCAATCAATGAAGGAAAGAACTTTACTGTAGAATCATTCTCACAGATGCAAGGGACGGATTGGTATTACAGTAATACACCTAAAACCTTCAACATCACATTTGACACAAGGGTGTTGATTGATGAAGGTGTGCTAAATGTCCGTGATTTCAAGAGCTATGGGGACGAGAGCTACCTGAACAGAACAGTCTATGTTGTAGCAGACGGACCGAATGCAGTTTTGGTGAGTACTGCGTCATATGGCATTGAAAATATCAAGGGTACTGTGTACTCAGTAAAAGAAGATGAGATTCTTTTGACTAAAGTTCAGGCATATGATGCATCCAGTTATATATGGAGAGCCAGCAAAGATACAACGATCAATATCCTTAAAAATACCGTTATTATTCAAAACGGTAAAGTCACAAATTCGTCAAGTATTAAGAAAGGTGCATCTTTACGTGTTGTGAAGAAGGATAAGAGTCCGGTTGGAGACGGTTATATCATATTTGTAGAATGAGTTTACATGATAACATTACTAGTTAAGGAAAAAAGCGATTTGATAGGTTTCATAATGGAGGGCCCAAAGGATGAAGAAAAAAATACTGATGATACTGGTCATTTTACTTATACCTGCGTTGCTGTGTCCTGGCTTGGTACTTGCACGTGAAGGAATAGCCGGTTACGAGGGAGGCATATCGTCGGGTGAAGTTCCCGGGAAGGCTACTCTTGACTATCAAGAGGTTTCGTTTGTAAGTGGAAAGCCCGTTGTGTTTAAAGGAACACTTAATATTAAGAAAAGCCAGAGGCAGAACAAACTGACAACTACTTATACATACAATCTGAGGAGTGCTGAAGCAGATGGCACATTAACACGTGTGCTGACATTTGACACCACATCAGAGACGATGGAGAATGGTCAGATTACTGAGTCGGCGGAGCTGATCTCTGCAAGAGAAAATTTAAGAATAGGCGGCACAACATACACTATTGCCAATATCAATAGCTATGAGTTCACCCGCTCCAATCTTATTGATCCGAAACCTGCCGTACAATACCATGCAGGAAGTGTCTGGTTCAGAAAGACATATACTGTGGATGCAGCAGCAGACGGAAATACGGTGACAGTGGAATGTACCGGAAGCTTTTACGGTTATGACCAGTATTGGGGAACTGCCGAAAGCCTTCTGCTTGACTACATCATAACTGCCGAAAAATTTGGAGATGAAGATGCTGACAGTTGGGGAGGCACTGCATCGGTGGCAATTTCTTCCACATCGACAGAAAGGCTGGAATACCAAAAAAACAAGCCAAACCAAATCAGTTTTGAAGGCAGTTATGTGCAAAGCCGCATGAACAGCAACGTGATGGAGTATTCGTGCCTGCTGCCCGAGTTCGATGCAAAGGGCGTATCAACAGACCATGTTGTTTCATATAAGGACAGTCTGAAGATAGAAACCTTCCCTTCACAAAAAAGACTGCCTACTGTTAACCCGACCAATATTAGGGCTCATTGGGCTGAAGAGGACATTAAAATTATGTTTGGGCTTGAAGTATTCAGTGGAACTGGAGCGAATTTCAATCCCGATCATTATATGAACAGAGCTGAGTTTGCCGCTGCGATGGTCCAAATCGTAAAGGAGATCCCTCTGGACCCTGCGCTGACCACCAGAACAAGAACGACAGCCAGCAGAACATCGTCAAAGACTGTTATAGTGTCACCATTTGATGATGTTTCTGTCGAGAACATTTATTTTGCTCAAATCAAAAGCGCGTACGACCGTGGCCTGCTTACAGGGGGAGATAAAAACCGTTTTGTACCGAATGGAAGTATTACAAAGGCGGATGCGACACTGGCCTTTATCAGGGCGCTTGGATTGGAGTACATGGCGCCCACGCCTGTTGCGGTAACCAGCTTCCGGGATAATGATCTAATTCCGGTCTATGCGAGGAATGCTGCGTATGTGGCCCAGAAAATCGGACTGCTGCATGGTGATAACAAAGGGAATATGAACCCTGGCAAGAAGTTGACCAAAGCAGAATGTGCAGTTATGCTCAACAATTTAGTCAAGTATTTGCAAGAAGGTATAAGGAAGGATTATAGGGAGCGACTGATCAACTATTGATTTTTTGTAGGTGTCCAGTGCTCATGTTAAGGGGAAAGTTAATGGGACAGTTAAGGGGACGTTTCTCAACTTAAATGCAATCATAGTTGAGAACTGTCCCCCATTGCTTACTACAAAATATGTGGTAAGATGGATATATTAAATCTAAAGGGGTCTTATTGTGAAAAAGTATAGACATAAGTTGACTTTTATCCGCTATATTTGCACTGTTCTGGTTGTTATTGTTTTGCTGGGGCAAGTGTCGCTTGCTGCAACCGAACAGGATGAGACAGATGCTCAATATCTGAAAGGTGTACTTGAACTGATTCGAGATCAATATGAGGGTGTCATTTCCGATGACGAGTTGGTCTTAGGTGCAGTCAAGGGTATGTTTAATTCTCTAGATCCCTACACAGTGTTTTTTGATAACGAAGAGACCGAAGATTTTGTGGACACCATGAACGGCGCTTTTGGTGGCATTGGTGTTACCATGCAAATAAGCGGAGATTATATTATTATCATGGAAGTGTTATCAGGCTCTCCTGCTGAACGGGCAGGACTGCTGCAGGGCGACAAGATTGTTGAGGCTGAGGGTGTTAGTCTGGTAAAAGAGTCAACTGAAAAAGCCGCTTCGCTTATTAAAGGTGAAGTCGGAACCAAGGTAAAGCTGGGAATATTGAGAGACGGGAGAACCGTCCCCCGGTATTATGAAGTTTCACGCGAAATTATAAATATTAATCCAATTACATATGAAATCCGAGGAAATATCGGATACATAAAGCTGAGCATGTTCACGAGCAATTCGGACGAGCACATGATAAAGGCTTTAGAAGAAATAGATAAAAAAAATATTACAAAGATTATATTTGATCTGCGCGACAACCCGGGTGGAGAGGTGAACCAGGCTGTTCAGGTTGCTCAGAAATTCGTTCCAAAAGGCTTAATTACAAAACTCGATTATCATTCTTCTAGGTACAGGGATGCCAGTTATTATTCTTATCTTGAAGATCCAAAGTACAAGCTTGTTGTGCTCGTAAACGGTAATAGTGCAAGTGCATCTGAGATCGTATCCGGCGCAATTCAGGATACAGAAGTTGGGAAGCTTGTGGGCACGAAAACCTTCGGAAAGGCCAAGTTCCAGAGCCTAATTCCTCTACTGACACTTGATGCGTTCGAAAAATATAAAAAACAGGGAATTTATGCGGTCAATGGGTATGACCTGCAGAATCAAGGCATTTACCCGACTAATGATGAAATTGCGGGGTATACAAAGATGTCGCTGGGTGTGTACTACACTCCCAAGGGCAGAATGATCGATGGATCAGGCCTTGAACCGGATGTTGCAGTTGAAGACCCGAAGCCTGTGGCTGGTATCTATGTCAATGATATTGGTAAGCTTACTGGGGAAGGAATAATAAGGCTCAATGGCCAGGGCGTAGATGTCTATTATGCTGAGATGCTGCTTAAGGTGATTGGATATGATGTGCAAACACCGGACAATACTCTGGATATAGATACTGCAGCAGCATTAAGAGCATATCAGAAGGACACTGGCCTTCCAGTGACCGCAATTCTGGATAAGCAGACCAGGACTGCATTGAATAACGAGTTGCATAAGGTTCTTCTCCAGTATGACAAGCAGTACAGCACGGCAGTTGATCTATTAAACAACAAATAGGGGACGTTTCTTCTGAATAATAAATGGGGACGTTTCTCAACTAGGTCTTGTTTTTGCTTAAGTTAAGAACTGTCCCCATTTATTTAAATTGAGAACTGTCCCCAATATTTAAAAATAATTATTGATAAAGAGCTTTTTCTTCGTGAATATCAGGGACAGAAGCTGTTCATTCTTTTTTATATCCACTCTGTCGGCCAGCTTTAATTCATCAATTGAAGCAAAACCCGTCAAGAGCTGTGACAGTGCCTGCACATCGCAACACAGATCCGCCTGGTCAGTCGCCTGAAGCGCTAATCCTGAAACCTGATCTGTCTGGCCTTGTGTTAAAAACGACTGAGCTTGTGTTTTTTCAACAGTACGGGTTTCATTTTCCCATCTGATCCGATAGCTGCCGGAGTTGATTGGAAAAAATTCATCTCTGATGTCCAGAGTGATTTCTCCGGAGTTTGCAGGTAATGACATGAGTTTCAATGCTTTTTCCACGTTGACGATCCGGTTCATTCCGTAAGTCATTATTTCCATCTTTATATCGTAAGACTCATGAAATAACGGCAATAAATTCACATAGTAAGGGCTGTTCCAGATTACAATCTCCATCTGAGCAGTCAGGACGCCTATAAAGCTTAAGATGCCTTGGAATGCATCTCGGTTCAGCCATATAAGCTCATGGATATGCATCGAATTTTTTCCATCCGCTTGCTTCTCAATGTAAAACTGAATATACCCCCTGGCCTCTCCATGTCTGTTACACCACACATATAGATAGACGTTGTCCTTATAGGGGTCTTTTTCCAAAAACCTTTTCCATAGCTTTTCTGTTCGGACCACAGTCAGGTTCTTATCATTTATATACTCCTCATAAATAGCCATGATCTCGTGGGGATTCAGATCATTCGTGTAGAGCTTAAGAGTTCCCGTCTGTTCAAATTGCCGGAAGGCAGATACAGGAATACTGTATCTGATGTTTGTCATATTCAATTCGTAGCCAAATATCCTGTAATACTTATGAGAGAACGGATACAGATAGGAAAATACATAGCCTTTATCATACATTTCTTGCAATACATAACTGAAAATATTCTTGATATATTTTTTCTCCCGTTCTTCGGGAAGGGAAGCGACGCCACCGATACCGCCCATTGGCACGAGAGATCCGTCAAAACTGACATGAAACGGGATCAGGTCAAGGCAGGAACACATCTTGCCCGAGTCGTCAAATGCTGCACGGCCTGTCTCAAAGCCGACATTCAATTGCGTCAGATCCTCTTTCTTTTTCTCGAAATCCTCCTTATATAAAAATGCGATTGATTGAATTTTATCTTTGAGAATTTTCTCTTCCGGTTTGATTGGCCTGATTTCCATAGTTACCTCCAATACTTATTGATTTTGAGTTTATCATGTGTCTTTCCCCAATACCAATCAATTTCAAGAACTGTCCCCGGATCTAGTCCCCAAATTTAGTTTTTGAAGAACTGTCCCCGATATGTTCCTCTTATCTATAATTGAGAACTGTCCCCAGATCAATCCCACAGATCCTCAATATTTGAGAACTGTCCCCAGATCTAGTCCCCGGATCGATCCCAGATCCTCAAGAACACTTAACCGCCGATCGAGCCATCCGCATCTCAGTTCAGTTCGAAGATAACAGCATCGTCTCCTAAGACCCTTACTGTTCCAAAAAGATCTTCATTTCCATGCCTTAACTCAAGTTCGCCGTCAGATGTCCAGCCGCCCTGAAGCGGAAAAGCTTTTCTCCCAGAATCCATTCCAACCAAAATGCACTTATCAAGCTGATCCCTGCTTATCAGCGCCTTTTGTCCGGCAACTACGGGAGTAAGCATATTAAGCTTTTCCGTCCGCTTTAGTATCGATCTCATCGCTCCAGTTAAAGCCCAGTCTACCGCTGTACAATTTGAGAAATGCTTCGAGGTTGGTGTAATATATACAGGCTTTGTATTAAAAACGATTACTTCATAGTTGCTCCAATCCTGACCCTTTGCTTCTTCAAGGGCTTCGGATAAATTCGCAGCAATCTCATGATCTATCAGGGAAATATTCCGGTAATCATTTACTTCTGCCACATTTCCTATTATAAAAACAAATACTGCCACACCTGCAGCAATTCCACGGAGGAACTTCAGATTCCATCTGGAAAAAAGCGCACCGGCAAGGCTTTCTACAACAAGCCCAATTCCAATAATGGAGATAAAGGCGTTTCTGAAAACTATCCAGAGCGTTTGAAGAACGAAAAACGGAGCAAATGGCAGAACTATTAAAAATAATCCAAGTATAAATTTAACAGCAGTGGTTTTCCAGGAAACTGAGACCTTTTCACGAGTATAGAATATACCTATAGCAACGCTAACTAATAAAGCGAGAATAGCATAGAGCACTGAACGATCCGACAGCAGCAGCTCTGTACCATTAATAATTCCGTGCTTGATCTGACTGCCGGGAATGACAGTCATAAGCTCTCGTATTTTTTTTAACACATTGATTGTATGCTTGGTATATTCAGTACTTAGCAGCAGACCTCTTGAGGCCATGTTCCCGGCACTTCTGAACATTAGGTAATACGCTCCGATAATTGCGATATTAACAAATGGTACAACGCAAATCCATTTATTCTTCAATCTATTAAAGTTGACCACCATCAGCAGCAGAATACCAACAAAGCTAAACGCTATAACCTGCTCGTAAAAGCCGAGAGAGATCAGATTTGTTACAGCAAAGCTGGCAAAACACAAATATAAACGCGGCTCCTGTTTGTCACTTTTTTCAATGTAGCGCATATACAGAAAAAACGATAATACTGTAAAAAAGAGTCCTGTTACGATTCTTGAAGACGCGGCAATCCAATAGGTCGCGTCATTTCCAAGAGGCAACAGCGTAAAAATAACGGCAAGAACCGCTCCTGTTTTTAAATTATTCTTTTCAAAAACCTTATAGATTAGTATGCTGCTGATAAAGTGAAGCAGTGTAAATGCCAGTAGTATTATCCACATGTTACCCCAAAATTCAGAGATAACAAAGATGTCCAGCAGAACTGCAAGGGGCCGTGTTGTATACATTTCGTACCCTAACAGTGCATCTAGGTGCGGTATCAAGCTATAAATTCCGTACATATTATGGTCGTCTACCGTAGGGAAATAAGTCAATCCATAATAGCCATACTTTAGAAGCATAGTAAAAAGAAGAACACCCCAGAAAATAGGGTTTTTACCGGTTTCACTATTCCAGACTGTCTTTACCCTGCCGAGAAGTATTTTCATTCGTTTATACCGCTTTCATTTTCTGTCGTATCTGAAACTACATATCGAGGTCTTCCCTTTACCTCATCAAATATTTTTGCTATATATGTACCTATAATCCCAAGACTAATCATTAGGGTGCTGCCAACTATCAGCAATAGCAGAATGACGGTTGTAAATCCGCTTACCGCAATGCCTGAGAAATATTTATACAACGTCTGGATGCCAAGCAGCACAGAGCCGAACAGAAATACAATTCCCATAAATGTAACCAACTGAAGCGGCGCGGATGTAAAGGAGGTAATCGCCGTAACAGACAGGCTGAAAAGCTTTAATAAAGACCATTTGGAGTCGCCATGAGACCTCTGAGCTACCTCAAACGATATGGATGTTCTTTTAAAACCCACCCAGGAAGCAATTCCACGGAAGAAGGTATTGCGTTCGCCCAGTCTTCGGCAGACATTTACTACTGTTATATCGAGAAGTTTAAAATCGGACGCATCCTGCAGTTCGATGCCGGAGAGCTTTTTCATAACACTGTAAAAGAGTTTTGCACCAAGCTTGTTTATCCATGGCTCATCACCCCGTGAAGCCTTGACGCCTTCTATTATCTCATAACCCTCATCCCTCCATAGCCTGACCATTTCCGGAATATAAGCCGGCGGATGCTGGAGGTCTGAATCCATAATAATGCAGGCATCGCCTCTTACCATGTCAATACCCGCACATATAGCTGCTTCCTTTCCAAAATTCCTACTGAATCTAACTGCGTGGACCTCCTGAATTTCCGAGGCCGTTTTCAGTATATGACTCCAGGTATCATCAGATGAGCCATCGTCTATCAATACAAATTCATGATCGATATGGCTATTTACCAGCAAATCATGGATAACATGTATGTTTTTATTGATTTCTGCGCCCTCGTTATAAACAGGAATAAGGACTGATATGCAGTATTTTTCCATTACAGCTTTCACCTTCGCTTTTATATAGCTCCATTTTAACATAATGTGTAAATATTACA
The DNA here is from genome assembly GCA_023411645.1 of Bacillota bacterium. Classification (GTDB taxonomy): domain Bacteria; phylum Bacillota; class Clostridia; order Acetivibrionales; family DTU013; genus JAEYRF01. Next base: position 15,508 of record JAEYON010000172.1, read on the forward strand.
ACATTGCCTCATCTAGCATTGCGTTTCAAAGGAAATGCAAGTGAAAAAAACCAGAGTTCCTAATTTCTTTTTTCAATAGATGTAATTAACGAAAAGTATAAATTTTATCCAAATTGACAATACTTAATAGCAATAAACTGTGTATATCCGATTATACGTTCTGTTTTTAGCAAATAAGGAACAGAAAAGCTTTTTAGGGGGATTTAACATGAAGAAATCATCAAAAATATTAAAGCTGTGCTGTACAGGTTTGGCTGCGATGCTTCTGATCGGCCTGATACAGCTGAATTCTTATACGGAGGACTTGAATAAAGGGCTGTCTGACAATCTAATCAGGCTGCATATCATTGCCAACAGTGATTCACCGGAGGATCAGGAGTTGAAGCGGGAAGTCAGAGATGCGGTGCTCACTTTTGTGCGGGGAGAAGTAAAGGACTCGCTTAACATTGAACAGACGAGAGGCATTATTCTCAATAATATGGATGAGATTACATCTGTAGCGCAGAAAATCATATATGAAAAGGGTAAGAACTACGAAGTCAAAACAATGCTCGGAACTTATCAATTTCCCACAAAAGCCTATGGGGATATTTATTTGCCTGCCGGTAATTATCAGGCGTTGAGAGTTGTCATAGGTAATGGCGACGGAGCTAACTGGTGGTGCGTATTGTTTCCTCCTCTTTGTTTTGTTGACGTGACTCATGGAACTGTGCCTGAAACGGTGAAGGAGGATTTGAAAAAGGTTCTTACGGAAGAAGAGTACAAGATTATTACCTCATCTGAGGATGAAAGCGATATTCCAATCAAAATCAAGTTCAAAATCGTTGAAATGCTCCAGGACTCCAAAATAAAGCTTGCAGGGGTAATCGAGAGGGTATTTGGAAAGGAAGGATAAACATGTAGACAATGGGTGATACGAACAAAGCAGCAACAGTAATTGTGCCCTTGGAAAATCCTCCCGGCCCTATAATGTTGAGAGCAGCATAAGGTTCTGAAGGCTTCAGGTGTGTTTAGTACAGGTAATTTAACCTATAAGCGGCAAATGGGCTAAAAAGCTTCCAATATTCAAGAAGATGGTTTCGTTAATTTTGCTGATTGGGCTGCAAACCGCAAGGACAGTATCACTGTCTAAAAATGACTGGTAAAAGTGAAGCTTCTGATTTTTATTTTTCATATAAACACTAATTCCGTTGCTTTTTATCCGTACTGTAAAGGAGTTTAACGGTATACTCATGCCTTTTCCTTCCATTTTGATATAGCTTTCCTTTAAAGTCCAGAGCATAAAGAAATACTTCAGCCTCATTTCTTCCGGCTGGTTAATAAGCGAAATACATTCGTCCTCAGAGAAAAATCTTTCAGCTACTCTCAGATCAATCGGTTTTGTCGTTTCTACGTCTATGCCTACAGTGGTGTCATCTACTGCACAAACCACCCAATTTCCCGAATGAGAAATATTAAAATGGATTCCATTTGGCTCATGCAGTATTGGTTTTCCATACTCATTTGTTCCAAAAACCAAATCACTGTTTCTAGCGCCTAACCTTTTGCAAATAGCATATCTTGCCAAAACATCACCAAGAAGGGTTCTTTGCGCCCCTTCCTGGTGGCTAAACCAGCATATTCGTTCTTTCTTTTCCTCCGAGACATACTCTAGCAGCTTGTCAAAACTATCTTTCCCTATTGGCGTGTGGATTTTTAAAATGTAAGTATCAAACATACCGGCCATACTCCTTAGCCTCTTCTTCGCCCCTTAACACGCGCATACCGGCTTCCCCCATTGCTCTCATTTCTTCTTCCCCCGGATAAACGATACACTTCCCGAGATAGGCCAGGTGATTTCTTATGAAAGGCATAAGGCACTCCTCCATACGAGCCAGTCCTCCGGAAATAATAACCGCGTCTAAATTGCCCTCCAGGACAGCGGCCATACCACCGGCCTCCTTTACAATCTGGTACGCCATCGCTTCAATGATTAATTTAACCTTTTCATTTCCGTTTTTAATCATTTCAGAAAGCTCAAGCCCGTTATCACTTCCGGTATAAGCTGCCACTCCGCTCTTTTTAGAAAGGAGGCTCAGCAGTTCAATCTTTGTATACTTTCCAGAGTATGCAAGCTCTATCAGGTCACCCGTCGGAAGCGCACCAACTCTGTTTACCGAAAATGGCCCCATACCAAGCAGCGCATTATTAACATCAATGCATTTTCCCTGCTTGAATGCAACAATTGAAATTCCTCCACCTATATGAATTATGACAAAGCTGCATGTGTCCATATCCTTTCCGAGTTCATATGAGGCTCTTCTTGCGCAGGCTCTTACGTTTAGCGCATGAAACACGGACTTCCTTCGAATGTCGGGCACCCCGGAAATACGCGCACAGTCTGTCATCTCGTCGACTGTAATCGGATCAGTAATGAAGGATGGAATACCAAGTCTGTCTCCGATATGCTTTGCAATAAAGGCTCCAAGATTGGATGCGTGCTCCCTTCCCCACAAGTTGGCATTTGACAAATCACAAAGCATACTGTTATTAATTCGGTATGTACCGCTTGGCACCGGCCTTAATAGGCCGCCTCTGCCAACAACAGCGCGCAATTCCCGGACGTCTCCGCAGTTATTTTCGAGTTCCTTTTCAATAGCATTCATCCTATAGTCAAACTGATCTGCGATTTTTTTAAATGCTGAGATTTCGTCAAAGGGATGCTGTATTGTATTTGCCGTTAGTAGACCATCACTACAGAATACAGCAATTTTCGTGGAGGTCGAGCCTGGATTAATGATTAATACTCTCATACAATGCTTTTGCCGCCAGATTCATTAATGATTTTTACAAGAGAGCCGATGGTGCCCGCCCGCTTGATAATTGTGCCCGGCAGCTCAATATCAAACTGAATTTCAAGCATTGCAACCAGTTCAACCATATTTATTGACCTAGCATCCAAGTCTTTAACCAAATCTGTATCGGCGTTCATTGTTTCGGGATCTTTGCCGAAAATCTTAGCGGCTGTTTCTATTACCTTTTTTTCAATAGCATTATTCTCCTGCATGATAGCACACTCCTAATACAAATAAATTTTATTGATTTCCTGGCTATTCGACTGTTTTTGAAGTCAAAATAAGTGCTCGCAGAACATCCTCCTCATCCGAGTTCCTCGAAAGGTCGCTTATTGGTTTTGCAAAGCCCTGCAGAACAGCCCCGTATGCTCTGGCCCCCGCCAGCTTTTGAAGTAATTTTAGTGAAATATTGCCCACGTCCAGGTTGGGAAAAATAAGAATATTCGCTTTTCCGGCAACAGGGCCCGCTTCGTTGGTCTTCTTTAAGGCCACTCTCATGTCAAGCGCCGCATCCGCCTGCATCTCTCCGTCGATCAGCAGCTCCGGAGCTTTCTCTCTGGCAACCCGGACTGCCGCGATTACTTTGTCAATAAGGGGGTGTGCCGCGCTACCTTTTGTTGAAAATGAAAGCATTGCAACTCTGGGCTCCCATGAAAGAAGCTGTTTTATACTGCGTGCCGTGGATATAGCAATATCAGCCAGTTGATGGCAATCCGGATCAATGTTCACAGCACAGTCAGCAATAACCAGCAGACTATCTTCGGATCCTTGAAATCCCCGGGTATCCAGTATAAAATAACTTGAAGGCACAGATATGTCTTCCTTTAGACCTATTATAAGCTTGCTGGCGACAATGACATCCTCGGTCGAATATGTTATTCCGGCCACCATGGCATCAGCATCGCCCTTTCTCACCATCATTGCCGCATAATTAAGTGGCTTTCTAAGTATTCTCCCCGCAGCCGCCTCACTTATCGAGCTGAATGTGCAGTACTCTGAAATATATTCGTCTATATATGGCGACCGTAAAGGATCCGTTACTTTTATTCCTTTTAAATTAATTCCCTGTGAGGCGGCGGTTAATTGTATTTCTTCCTCTTTTCCCAGAAGAATAGGGAAAGCGAGCCCCTCGCCTGCGGCAATTGCTGCGGCTTTTATAATGTTTATGTCGTTTCCTTCAGGTAGGACTATTCTTTTCGGGTTGGCCTTTACTTCATTCTTTAACCTTTCAATCAATTCCATAATAATTGTTCCCCCGATTAAAAAGATAAGGCTCACAACTAAAGCTCCTAACGCTTTTATCGTGAGCCTGCATCCCTATTCTACCACGCGGAAAGCTACATACTTATAGCCATCCCTTTGCTGTGTTTCGGCTTTCACCTTGATTGGAGTCTTTTTGTAAATCGTTTCCGTATCCATGGGATCTATACCGAGAATCATTGCATGGAAGGTGGTTC
>JAEYON010000015.1 GCA_023411645.1 Bacillota bacterium
ACTTTATTATAGGTATTATGGAATGAGCGAAATTTTTCCAGACATATGAACAATATTTAGAAAGGAACTTCATGTTTTGATTACAATAAAAGAAATTGCTCAAATGTGCGGGGTTTCATCATCGACTATATCCAATATATTAAATGGTAAAAAAAATGTTAGCGAGGCCACCAGGCAGAGAGTGCTTGAGGTAGTGAAACAAACCGGTTTTCAACCGAATTATTTTGCGCAGGGCATGAGAAAACAAAAGACGAATATCATCGGTATCCTGGCCGAAGATTTAAACCAGTTCAGTTCTCCACCTATTATTGAGGGAATCATGGCTTGCTGCGAGGACATGAATTACAGGACGATCCTGATCAATATGCGGCTATATGACAGATGGGGAAGTACATGGTATGACGATGATACTAAACTGCATACCGTCCTTAATCCCGCAATTCTGGAGCTGCGTTCCATAAAAGTGGATGGGATCATGTATGTTGCAGGACATGGCAGGATTATTAACTGTTTTCCTGATGATTTCAAAGTGCCGGCAATGGTGGTGTATGCATATTCGAAGTCACCAAAATTCACATCCGTTTTAATAGATGATGAGAAGGGCGGGTATGATATAACGCGTTATCTTATCTCAATGGGGCACAGGAAGATCGGTGTGGTCGCCGGGACTCCTGATAATCTGCATACGCAGAAAAGAAGCAAGGGATATCAAAGAGCATTATTTGAAGAACAAATTCTATATAATCCGGATTGGATCCAATATGGTGACTGGGAAAGACCGTCTGGCTATAAGCAGGCAAAGAAGCTTATTAATGAAGGAGTAACTGCTATCTTTTGCATGAATGATACTATGGCTGCAGGTGTTTATGATTATCTGGAAGAACATAATTTGAAAGCAGGAGAGGATATTTCTGTCGCCGGATATGACAATAAGGAGATCTCTGAGTATTTAAGGCCTGGTCTTACGACAAATGAAATACCACTTGTTGAAATCGGCAGAAAATCCGCGGAAATAATGATAGATTCACTTACACAAGACAGTGAAAATAGAAGTCAGAAGACCATCAAGATGCCATGTCGGCTGGTGATACGCAATTCTGTCAGGAGAATCTAAGTAAAACGGTTGACCATAATTAGTCATAAGGCAATCTAAAGAACAGATGTTGTCGAATACATGAGACATCTGTTTTTGTTTATGCGTTTTTACAAAACACACTTAAAAATTAGAATATTATAATAAAAACGTTTTACTTAATAAAACAAGGCTGAAATATGTGTATTATGCACAAAGAAAAAATATAAGAAGAATTAGAATTAATACAATTATTATATATAAATATTTTGTTTGAGTTGACATATATATAAATATTGGCTTATAATTCCTTTGTATAAGTAAAACGATTTATAGACAATTTCGCACAACAAGGGGGCTGTGTGGATGAGGTTGATCGAGAATAAGAGAAAGGCCAGGGGATTTTATGAATTTCTTTATATTTTACCTTTTCTGGCTATAGTAGCTATTTTTTCATACTATCCGCTTTATGGATGGTTCTATGCTTTTTTTGATTACAAACCGCCATTTCCATTAACCTGGGATAAGTTTGTAGGACTGAAATGGTTTACAACAATGGTATCAAACAAGGTCAGGATAGCTCAAATTATTGAAGTTCTGAGGAATACATTTGCAATCAGCGGTATTAGCCTTTTGTTTTCGTGGTTTCCAATGGTTTTTGCCGTATTTCTTAATGAGATTAAGTTTACAAAATTCAAAAAGTTTGTACAGACAGTAACAACACTGCCTAACTTTATCAGTTGGGTCTTGGTATATTCTGTTGCATATTCCGTATTCAGCAGTACAGGCGCTGTTAATATTGTGGCAATGAAACTGGGGTTGCTTAATGAACCGGAGATATTTCTGGCATCATCTGAACATATCTGGTTCAAGATGTGGCTGTGGCTGACATGGAAGAATGCCGGATGGGCGGCAATTATGTATATTGCAGCTATTGCCGGTATTGATGAAGAGATGATTACGGCTGCGAAGGTTGATGGTGCTTCCAGGATGAGAATCATATGGCATATTACGATTCCGAGTCTGCTGCCTACTTATTTTGTAATCATCATGTTGAATATGGCAAACTTCCTGTCTAACGGCTTTGAACAGTTCTATGTATTCCAGAATGCATTCAACAAGGACTATATTCAGGTTCTGGACCTGTATGTATACAATCTGGCCATGGGTAACGGCGGCTATTCTCTTTCCGTAGCAATCAGCATATTCAAGAGTGTCGTCAGTATTATTCTCTTGTGTACTGCGAACGGAGTATCCAAGCTGGTAAGAGGACAGGGATTTATTTAGCCCATTAAGTCAGGAGGACACGATATGAATGAGAAAAACCCAAGAGCATCAAAGCATAAACTGCATGTCAGCGTAGGCGACAGGCTTATAAGCGCCATTACCTATTTTGTATATTCAATATTTGCATTCGTATGCGTTTATCCTTTTTACTATATTTTCATCAACTCAATCAGCGCGAATGACCTGAGTGACAAAGGCAAGGTATTATTCTGGCCGTTAGGAATACATTTTTCCAACTATGTAAATGTGCTTAATATTCCGGATCTGTTTAACGCGCTGCAGGTTTCGGTTGCAAGAACAGTGGTAGGAACGGTTCTTACGGTTTTGTTCGCAGCCTTCCTTGGATATATGTTTACAAGAGAAACACTGTGGCACAGGAAATTCTGGTACCGTTTTGTGGTGGTTACCATGTATTTTAATGCCGGTATCATTCCATGGTTTATTACTATGATGAATCTGCGTCTTACCAATAATTTCTGGGGATACATATGGCCGGTTGTAGTACAGCCTTTCTATATTGTATTGTGCAAAACCTTCGTAGAGTCCATTCCAAAGGAACTGCAAGAGGCGGCGGAGATTGATGGAGCTGGTACCTTGACTGTCTTTTTCAGAGTTATGCTTCCGGTTATAAAGCCGATTCTTGCAACAATTGCTATCTTCGCTGCGGTAGCACAATGGAATTCTTTCCAGGATACACTGCTGCTGGTAACCAATAACAAGCTTTACACATTGCAGTTTGTTCTGTATCAATACATCAATCAGGCAAACTCTCTTAAAGGCTTGATAAACAACTCGTCGAGTACGGCAAATCTGGCTGCGAGTCTCGCAAAAGCGCAGACGGCAACCTCGGTCCGTATGACGGTTACAGTCCTTGTTGTAACACCGATTATTATGGTATATCCGATCTTCCAGAGATTCTTCGTAAAAGGTATTATGATCGGGGCTGTAAAGGGATAGGGTAATGAGCAATGAAGGCAAGCCTTCGTTGTTGATTATAGAAACATTTACTCAATAAAAGGAGGTCTAAATTATGGGGTTCAAAAAGGTACTATCATTACTGCTGGTACTAACACTTGTGGCAGCAACGGCTTTGACCGGATGCGGAAATACTGCAGGTGAGAACAAGGATGTTACAACAGCAGATAAACCGGCAGATAAACCGGCGGACAGTGGAAATGGCGAAGAAGACAAAGGCACTGCAGCTATTTCTCATGATAAGCAACTGACAATTGACATCTATGACGTTGCAGCGAATTATCAGGGATTGCAAAGCGGTTGGTTTGACAAGGTTGTAAAAGACCGGTTCAATCTGGCACTTAATATCCTGGCACCCCAGGTAGCAGGCGATGCATTATACCAGACACGTATAAGCTCCGGAAATCTAGGCGATATCGTTGTGCTTGAGCCGACAGATTTCTCAGACTGTGTTCAGAACGGGCTGATCAAGGATATCAGCGCTGAGATTACAAACTGGTCTAACCTGATGGATTATGCGGATCAGATCGGCGTATTCAATAAAGGTCTTCCCGGAAACGATGCGGGTAAAACATATGGAATTCCGTGCCAGATGACGAATACATCCCCGACATCTTATTCACAAGATGTTATTTATTCAAGCCCTCAGCTTCGGTGGGATCTGTACAATGCAATCGGTGCTCCTGAAATCGCTGATTTGAATGGACTTTTGGACGCTCTGGCAGAAATGCAGAAAATTCATCCGAAAAATGATGCCGGGGATCCGGCCTACGCAATGACCCTATGGCCTGACTGGGATGGCGGCGACAATATGTTGGGTATCGCAAATGTTGTACAGCTGACCACATGGTATGGAGAGAAAATCAAGGGTTCTGTTGTATTAAAACCCGATGGAGAATTTTACAAGCTTACAGATAAGACCGGGACTTATTACAAGATGCTTCACTTCCTGTACGAAGCACAGCAAAGAGGTCTTATAGATCCTGACTCCAAGGATCAGGATTGGAGCGCAGTATACCCGAAAATTACAGCAGGACAGGTTCATATGCTCTGGTACAGCTGGCAGGGGGGATTCTGGAATACACAGGAAAAGCTTGAAAATGGTTCAGCTTTTATCTTCATTCCGGTAAAAGATCAGAAATATTATGCGGATTCTGATACGTATTATGGAAGCGGCCGTGTCTTTGGTGTAGGCGCCGGTGTTGATGATGAGAAGTATGCAAGGATTATGGAATTCCTTGACTGGTATGCAAGCCCTGAGGGTCTGGAATTCCAGCATATTGGCTTGGAAGGCTTTAACTATACAAGAGGCGCCGATGGAAAACTCACCATTATGAATGAAAACGCGCTGATGGATAACCTGCCTGTTCCCGAAGAGTTTGGCGGTGGCGGCTACAATGACGGAAACAATGCAATCAATCAGTGGATCGTTGATGCGATCAGCATAAACCCAAATAGTGGGGAGCCCTATTCAAGAACATACTGGAGCACATACAAGGCGGCAACTCAGACACAGATGAAGAAAGACTGGGCTGCAAAATTCGGCGCGGCTGAACCTGCAGAGTGGATGAAGAAGAACAATGTGATGCTGGTTAGCCCGAATGTCAGCGTATCACTGCCAAGTGATACGAATGATGTTGCAGTTTATCGCAACTCCTGCGGAGAGGTCCTTGAAGAGTACTCATGGAAGATGATATTCTGCGGCAGCGATAGTAAATTCGATGCTCTTTGGGATGAGATGGTAGAGAAGATGAATGGAAATGGTTATGAAGACCTTGTTAAGTTTGATCTTGAGAAATGGCAGATTGAACTGGATGCTAAGAATGCAGCAATGGGGAAATAATGTCGTCTATATTCTGACGGCAGACTTAAAGTACGCTTTTGGATAATAGTAACTCAGAGGGACTTATCTGAGAAACATTGGCTCTGCTCCAATAGCTGGTGAGAAGCCATGTTAAGCAGATAGGTCCCTTTTTCTTTTAACTGGTTGTGTTGTAAACCTAATTCTGCCTGTTGCTGATCAAATGTGTATTGACTCCTATATACAGAAATTGCAGTAATTATTAACAACACTAATGATGAGTTAAAGAGGCTGCTGAGGATTTGTAGAATAACATTAGCAGATTTAAGATTAATTGACGAAAGGGTAAATACAATGATGAAAGAATTTGATCCTACTGCACAGCTTCCTGACGGCCAAATGCTTGAGTTCTGGGAAGTCCCGCAAAAGTACGACCGCGAGATCCATGTGGACAATCAAAATCCGCGGGCATCTGATAAAAATGACGGTACTGCAGCAAGACCGTTAAAAACGATCAATGCCGCTGCTCAGAATGCAACTCCCGGTACAAGAGTGCTGATTCATTCCGGCACATACCGCGAAACGGTACAGCCTGCCATAGGCGGTGAAAATCCGGAAAGAATGATAAGTTATGAAGCCTTCGAGGGTGAGGAAGCTATCATCAAGGCCTCAGTGGAGGTAAAGAGCTTCCGGCCAAGTATGGGTTGGAGGTTGATTAGAGGTTTTGGTGAAGACACCGCAAAAATAAAAAGCGTCAAAGTGTGGGAGATTGAATTGGATCCGGAGGATTTTAAAGGCTATAATCCTTTCTGTGCCGTAAATATCCTTCATGACCGACTGTTTATCGAATATGATAAAACCGATATGACAACTTATCTAAACAGAAGGGGTATGGTTTTTATAGACGGCAGACCGATGAAGCAGGTTGGGCTGTACTACCTTCTTAGTGAAAATGAAAATGCATTCTGGGTCGAAGCAAACGGGCAGAAGGTACATATCCGTCTGTCCGGTGACGATGATCCAGGGAATCATATAGTAGAGCTGAGCAATCGGGAGCAATGCTTTGCACCGAAGGTACCCTTCCTGTCCTATATTATGGTGAAGGGACTGACGCTGGCGCATGCGGCGACTGGCGCTCCGGTGCCTCAGCGCGGCTCTCTTTCCTGCTATCGCGGACATCATTGGATTATTGAAGACTGTACAATCGATTGGTCCAATGCAACCGGTATAGACTGTGGAAACGAATGCTGGCACCATACTATGATAGAGGGACAAATCGTTGGTAACTCCATCATACGCCGCAACACGATTAAGGATGTCGGTGTATGTGCTATTGCAGGAATGTTTGTGAAAAATATGCTCATTGAGGATAACCTGATCACCGGCACGGGATGGCAGAGGATGGAGCTCTCCTGGGAAGCGGGAGGAATCAAGGTTCATAATTGTGTTAACTCACTTATCCGCCGCAATATCATAAAGGAATGCTATGGCTGTGATGCGCTGTGGATGGATGTCGGGAATGAAAATAACCGTATCACTTCGAATCTATTCCTTGATGGGATCAATTCCAGGGAGCATATCTTTATTGAATGTACCAGAGATGCGGAAAACCTCATTGATAATAATATTATTTGGAATGTTGAAGGCAGGTACGACAAGAGTGCAGTGCCTAATGAGCCCGGATCTTCCGGTTGGTACAAAACGACCGAGTCCGATGTCAGAAATGGCTATGGTATATATCTTGAGGGTACCGACAGACTACGGATGGTGAACAATCTGATCGGTAAATGCAACAAGGCGGGGTTTTTCGCCAAGGTGGTGGCATTCCGTTTGCAGGTCAGGCGCGGCGGAACTTCGAGGGAGAATAAGTTTTTTAACAACCTTTTCTACCAGTGCGGAGATGCTGCAATTATTCTGCCAAACGTGTATAATATAGTAGAGGGAAATGCATATGCGAAGATGCCAGGCGGTTACCTGCGTGTAATGTATCCCGAACCGGAAATGTGCCTGGATCTGGCGGCATGGCAAGAATTCTGCGGCTTTGACAGGACAGGATGCACTTGTGATGTGGAGATTGACATCAATAGCGACGACCTTACTATGGAAGTATTGTTCAAAAAAGCGCTGCCCGAAGTGAAAACGGATGAAAAATGCTGTACGGACTATTATGGCGTTCCGGCTGGTGAACTTAGAACTGCCGGCCCGTTTGCTGGATTGAACGGCGAGAGGGTATTAATAAACATTGACCCCAGAGACAGTAAATGATAAGATTCTTGGGGGTGCCAATTTTGTGAGTAAAGCAAAAAGAGGTAATTTGCTGAGTTACTTTACAATATCGCAAAAGATGGTTCTTATTTTCATTGGTTCAGTAATTGTTCCTTTGATAATTCAAAACGCCTTCTATTACAGTAATACGGCAGAAAATATACAATCCCAAATTATGGAGAGTCTGGCAAGTTCACTTGATGAAAAAACCAATAAAATTAACGCAGTTATTTCCAGTACGATTACTTTATCGCATAAATACAATACTGATGAAGGACTGTATAGATTTTTAGATAACTACTATTTGATGGAATACAATTATCTGATTGAATATCAGGAACGAATTAAATCAAAGTTGGATTCCGAACTGGCATATAACAGTCATGTAAGAAAAATCAGCCTTTATACTGATAATCCATCAGTACTGAACGGATCAAATGTTTATAAAATATCTTCTAATGATATTTTTACCCTTGGAGAAAAGCTAATAGACTATGGTTCATATAATCTGACCGAATCAGAAAACGGTCCCGAGCTTCGCATTTCTTTGGCACCGCCGGTAATTAAGACTTCGTATGACAGATCGCTCAGTATAGTGAGGCCATTGGAGAATTACACCCAGTATTCCGACTACTGGAAGCTATTACGAATTGATATTGATGTATCGTATATTTCATCCATGCTTGAGGAAAGTGGCATGTTTGATAATATTGTACTGGTTGACCCTGAAAACAGAATTATTGCTTCAGGAAATACTTACAGTGAATTCGGCGAGTATGATAGATTCTCTGAGGACGAGCTTAAGGAGGGAATAGTAGTTCTTAAGCAGAGTCTTAAAGACATGCCATTATCTCTCTACGGCTACTATAATTCGAAAATCATTTCTGATGAGTTTACAAAAATGAGATGGAAGACAATTTCTATTATTGTAATCAGCATGATGGTTTCGCTTTTTTGTATCCTTCTTGTAGCAGGTAACATAACTAGACGGACAAAGCTGGTTGTTAACCAATCTAAGCAAATTTCGAATGGGAATTTTATACAGATATATAAAGATACCGGCGGAAATGATGAAATTGAAATACTTGCAGATAGTATGAATCAAATGAGTATAAAGCTCAAGGCACTGATTGAAGAGGAGTACAATTCCCGAATTCTGAAAGCGCAGCTTGAGCGGGAAACGACGCAGGCAATGTTATTGGCGCTTCAAAGTCAAGTGAATCCACACTTTTTATATAATGCTTTGGAGAGTATCAGACTGAAGGCGATTGTTAAGAATGAGACAGAAACTGCAAAGATGATATTGTATATGTCACGTATGTTTAGGAGAGTTATTAACTGGAATGATGACATTATAACATTACAAAAAGAAATAAAATTTCTGGAAGAGTATCTAAGTATTCAAAAATACAGGTTTGATGATGAGTTTGAGTATGTTATTCAGGTTGATGAGAGAGCTCTTGATTGTATGTTACCTAAATTCGCAATCCAGCCCTTGGTAGAAAACGCCTGTGTTCATGGTGTTGAATCAATTTCCGGAAGCAGGCTTGTCGAGATTTATGCAGTACTTCAGGATGACAGGATTGTAATCAGTGTTCGTGATAATGGATCAGGTATAAGCGATGATATACTCAATAACCTTAAAGAGATACTAAATAATGGCAGCAAACCAATTGAAAGTATCGGGCTGTACAACGTATATCAGCGTCTGGTTTTATATTATGGGAAGGAGTTTACTTTTGATGTAAAAAGTGAACTGGGGCAGGGAACGGAATTTAGCATAACAATTCCTGTACGTAATTCAAGGGAGGAGTTCTATGTACTCCATTCTGTTGGTGGATGATGAGAAAAGTATCAGAGAGCATTTAACAAAGGCGATCCCATTTGAAGAGCATGGATTTACTGTCAAAAGCACAGCACTCAATGGAAAGGAAGCATTGGAGAAGCTTCCGGCAACGCGCCCCGATCTGATTCTGCTCGATGTGCGTATGCCTGTTATGGATGGACTGGAGTTCATGAAGCATCTGAGGCGCGGTGACTATTCAAATACGCTGGTAGTAATGCTTTCTGGCTACAATGAATTTGAGTATGCAAAAGAAGCCATGAAGTATGGGGTAAGGGCATATTTGAACAAGCCTGTGGATGATGAAGAGTTTATACCTCTTCTGGATACATTGTGTAAGGAGTTGGACAAAAAAAGGGATGAAAAAGACAGACAAGATTTCCGTGAAAGCATGGATTTGTTTCACAAGTTGTATAATGGCGCATCGATATGCAGAAATACATTTATGGGATATTCCATTATGTCATGTGTTCTTATGAAGCATACAGGCAGTAAGGAAACACTCAATATTCAGTCTGTTATTCAGGAGTGTGTCGCAGGACTGCTGGGTGAAACAGGCAATATGCCATTTCGCGTAAGAGGCAGCCAGTACTTCTTTCTTCTGTCTCCAAAGATTCTTGAGTCCTATGAGTACAATATGATGAATATTGCGAAAAAATTGATAAATGATTTAAACGAGTTTAATCTGGATTGCGCAGTTCTTTTTGATTCTTATATATTTAAAAATATTAATGATAGCTTCCGGGAGGACCTGCTAAACCACAATTATGAAATGCTGACAGAGCTGTTTTTCTCAGGAGGAAGATACATGGATTATCATCCCGAACAATACAAAATAGGAGAAGAGCGGCTTCTTGGATCAAAGTATCTGGAGGAACTGACACAGAATATTGGAACTCTTGATAAAAAGAAAGCACTGCAAGTTGTTGAAGGGCTCATGGACAAGGTTCAAAAGGAGCGTATTGGAATTCAGTACATACAAGAAATTAACTATAGAATTTACTATCTATTTACAGATGAAATTACAAAGTTTACAAAATCTAAACATCCCGAATCAATCATACCACGTCCTAACTGGATAGTAAGTCCCTGCTTTGTAACATTTTCTGAATGGAGAGAGCTGCTGTGCTCCATGATCAAAGAAATATTTGAATATCTTGAGCGTAATTGCAGAGCGGCGAATACTGGCATTTATGCAGAGGTTGTTGATTATGTTCGTTCGCACTATTCGGAGCAGATCAATTTGAAAAAGGTAGCTGAAAAGTTTTTCATCAATGCATCTTATCTGGGTAGAATTTTTCAGAAGACAGCAGGAATTCCTTTCAATGAATATGTAAATCAACTCCGCATTGATGAAGCAAAAAGGCTTCTGCTCCAAACTGACAAACTGATCTACGAGATAGCAAACCAGGTAGGCTTTATAGAAAGCAGTTATTTTGTTGTGAAATTCACACAAGAGGTTGGGAAAAGCCCAACGGAATACAGAAACGAAAAGTTGGGTTGAATAGATATCTAAGTCAATGGGGAGGTAGGTGCGCAATGAAATTCCTCACTAAAGTCACTGCTTTGGTCATATTACTGTCTTTGCTGGTTCTCTCAGCGACGTCATGTGGTACAGGTGGCGGAACGGATCCGATAATAGAGCCGGCTGCTGCAGATGGTGAAAACAATTCCTACGGAAAACCTTTTGCAGGAGTGGATCCATTACCGGATGCCAGTGATCCGGTGACATTTAAAGTCTTCATTCGCGATCCGGGTACAGTTCTTTCGAAGGACAATCCGGTCATCAGAAGGATTGCCGAGTTAACAGGAGTGACGATTGAGTTTGAATTTCTGGTAGGTGATCTGGATCAAAAGGTAGGAGTGATAATAGCTGGTGAAGATTATCCTGACGCTATTTTTGCAAGTGAGCAGAGGTTTATTGATGCCGGCGCTTTTATCCCGCTGGAGAATAAGCTGCCGCAATATAAGAACCTGCATGCTCTTTATTCTCCCCATTATAAGAAAATGACAACAGGTGATGGGCATCAGTATATTATGGAACTATACTTGTCCAACATTCCCTCACCGATATTTGTGAACGATGGTCCAGGGTTTTATATCCAGAAGGCGGTTCTGGAAGATGCGGGATTCACTGTGCCCAGAACACTGGATGAATACTTTGACCTTATTGAACAATACACGGCTAAGTATCCGACGATTGATGGGATCAAAACGATCGGATTTGAAATATTGTCAGATGGCTGGAGAGATTTTTGCCTGCGTAACCCGCCTCAGCACCTGATGGGTGCGGGCAATGACGGAGATGTATTTGTTGATCTTGAAACTTATACTGCATCGTTGTATCAGGTTTCAGAAACAGCAAAAAATTATTACAGGAAGCTGAATGAGGAGTACAATAAAGGTATTATTAAAGCAGAAACATTTACGCAAAGCTACGACCAGTACGTTTCAAAGCTTGCTACGGGCGCGGTTCTGGGCTTCTTTGATCAGGGATGGAATATCTTACAGGCGGAAAATACACTGAGATCGGATAAAAAATTTGACAGGATGTACGTCACGGTTCCTATAACGAATCCCGGAGTTAAGGATAGTTATCTCGATGCTCGTGATGGGACGATAACAGGAAATAATGGAATAGGTATCACAAAAAATTGCTCGGATCCTGACAGATTACTGACCTTTTATGACTGGCTGCTCCAACGTGAGGTGCAGGATTATCTCCAATGGGGTGAAGAGGGGAAGGATTGGAAAAGAGTTGGTCAAACAGGACGAGTCTTGACGGACACCCGCCGTGAATTGAATAATGATGAAGGGATGAAACGAGAGCTGACCGGAATAACTCTGTGGAATTATTCGCCAAAGATGCAAGGCCTGTATGAAGATGGAATGCCTTGCGGTCCTACTGATTCGGAAGACGAGTATGCAGCATCATTATCGGATTATGATAAGAAATTCTTAAAAGGTTATGAAATTATGTATCCTTCTCAATTATTATCTGAGCCGGTCCGGCGGCCTGCGTATTACCCTGTTTGGTCAATGCCTATCACAGAGGGAAGTGCGGCCGCACTGGCAAACAGCAAGATGGTGAACACTTGTCGCAAATATTATCCACGCCTGATTTTAACAAGTCCCAGCAACTATGATGTACTATGGGATAGCTTCGTGACAGAAATATGGGAAAATGATCCTCGGCCTTATCTTGACGAGGTGAATAAGCAAATAGCCAAAGCAATGGAAATAGAATAATTTGCTTATCTGCATCAACAAAAAATGTATAAAAATCTTAATAAAATGTATGATTTTTTAAATGATTCACTTTATTCTATGTGTTAGGCTTGAAAAGAAGAGTGGGGTGCAAGAAATTTGATTATCCAAGTTTCAAAGCCCCTGCTTTTCAGGAGTTTATACGTAGAAAATATAATTATGAAAGGGGATCAAAGAATGAAAATCTCGAAAATTCTAGTACTGTTAATGGTTGCTGTCATGCTTGTTTCAGCTTTATCGGCATGTACGAAGCCGGAAAGCAACAATCAGCCAGCTACCACAGCCTCTACTCCGGAGAAGGAAACGGAGCCCGTTAGCACACCGGAAGAAAAAGAACTTGAACCAATAACGTTTACCATGTTTGTCGCTGGGCCTGGAGAGGCTCCTCCGCAAGATAATAAAATCATTAAAAAAATTCAGGAACTCACAGGCGTCACCATTGATTTTGAATTCCTTGTAGGTGACATGGAGCAAAAAGTTGGAATCATGATCGCCGGCGGCGATTATCCCGATTTGATCGGCGCAGGACAAGCGCGCGGAAGATTTTTGAATGCCGGATCATTTGTAGCTCTTGACGATTATCTTCCCAATTACCCCAATCTATGGAAGCATTATGATGGTTCCCTAAAAAAACTTCGCGATGTATCAGAAGATGGGAAAATATACATACTGGACATTTGGAGCCGCGAGTATTGGCTTAACGACGGACAGGATGATTTTTACCAGGCAGATTATAACGGCCCTGCATTCTGGATCCAGAAAGACGTTCTTGCTTTTGACGGATATTCATATCCCAAGACATTAGATGCATTCTTTGACTTGTTGGAGCGTTATTACAAGGCGAATCCCACCATCGACGGTCAGCCCACTCTGCCGTTCGAGGTACATTCGCAAGACTGGCGCTCGTTCTGTCTGAAAAATGCGCCGCAGCATTTAATTGGCGGACGTAACGAAGGTGATGTAGTCGTTAATCCCACCACCCTTGAAGTCGAAATATATCAGAACAAAGATTACGCCATGAATTATTACAAAAAACTCAATGAAGTATATAAGAAAGGCCTGATAAACCCTGAGACGTTCACCAGAAACTATGACGACTACCTGTCCGTTATTTCCACCGGCCGTGTGTTGGCAATGTTCGACCAGCAGTGGAACTTCCAGGACGGTGAGTTTGTATTGATTAGCGAAAATAAAATTAATAGAACCTATGTCCCCCTTGGCCTCAGTTATAGCGGTGAGGCTGTTCAGTACAACAGAGTAAGGAACGAAGGGATCATAGGCGGCAACGGTATGGGTATCAGCACAAAGTGTAAAGATGTTGAACGCGCTTTACAGTATATGGATACACTGCTGGGAGAAGATGTACAAAAATTGTTGTATTGGGGTATTGAAGGCGAAGACTACTATGTCGAGAACGGCCGTTTCAGACGCACTCCGGAGCAGAAAGCCAATTTCGACAACCCTGACTGGCGTCTTGCTAACGCCGGATGGGTCCTCGGCGACCAATTCCCGAAAATGCAAGGTCGTTATTCCGACGGTAATTCCACCGGTTCAGGAACGCAGCCGGAGGAAAGGCTGGCAAACCAGTTCCCGTATGACAAGGAATTCTACGGGAAATACGGTTTCTACACTAAGTCCGACTTCCTGCCTCTGATGGATCATCCCGGATATCCTGAGGTTTGGTCGATATTCTCAACTATGGAAGAGGACAATGTAGCCAAGCCGATATTTGACCAAATAACGGATCTTCAAAACCGTTACCTGCCTAACGTGATCATGTCAAATAATTTTGATACCGCTTGGACGGAATACGCGAAGAGATACGATAGTGTCGACTATCCTGCGCTTGAAGCAGAAATAGAGAAACAAATACAATTGCGTAAGACTAAATAACCTGCTCTTCTTTCAAAAAGAGTAAGAAGAGGCGACCGTAAAGCCGGCCGCCTCTTCTACATGATATGAACCGAATGAGAATTAGAGCTGGGGGGATAGCGATATGATAACCGAAGAGTTAAGTCCAAAAAGAGAGTTTGTTAAGTTAAGTCCTAAAAAAGAATTTCATAATCAAGTTAGTAAACAAAAGGAGCTAATCTGGATTTCTGTACCGTTTTTTGCTTACTTTCTTATTTTCTCATATTTACCGCTATGGGGTCTTACCATGGCGTTTCAGAACTATAAACCTGCAAGATCCTTTTTTGAGCAGGAATGGGTTGGATTCAGGCATTTTAAAAACCTTTTCACCGATCCTGACTTTTTACGTGTAATGCGAAACACCCTGGGGATGAGCATAATCAACCTGGTACTGGGGTTTGTCATGGCCATCGCGTTTGCACTGCTCTTAAACGAACTTACGAAGGGATTCATTGGGTTTAAGCGGGTTGTACAGACAATATCGTATATGCCCCATTTCCTTTCCTGGATTATCGTCTGCGGTCTTGTTTCAAATGTTCTTGCCATGGACGGAGGAATTCTCAATGAATTGTTGATAACAACAGGATTAGTCAAAGAAAAAATACATTTTATGGGGACACCGGAGTACTTTTGGTGGATTGTCGGATTTACAAATGTATGGAAGTCAATGGGCTGGAACAGTATCATCTACTTGGCGGCGATCACTTCTATTGACCCGGCGCTGTACGAAGCTGCAGCCATAGACGGATATGGCCGTTTTGGCAGGATGTGGAATATTACCTTACCGGGCATTAAATCGACCATTGTCGTCCTTCTTATCTTAAACGCAGGATGGATCCTCAACGCGGGGTTTGAAGTTCAGTATATTCTGGGTACAAACGGTCTCGTGCTTGATGTTTCGGAAACCATCGATATTTTTGTGCTTAAAAGAGGCTTTGGGAGAGCTGGCGGTTTTGCCTTCGGAACTGCGGCCGGTATGTTTAAAACAGTGGTCAGCGCTGTAATACTATTACTGTGCAATAAAATCGCCGGTTGGGTAGGCGAGGAAAAACTGGTTTAGTAAAAACGCTTTCGTTGCGCTATTCAGCTTGGAGGTATATAGAAATGAAAAAATCAAAAGGTGATAAGATTATTGATGCTATTATTGTGCTTTTTATGTTAATAGTTGTTATAGTCATGTTGTATCCGCTTTGGAACACGTTGATCACATCTTTTAACGATGCAAGGGATTCCATAAAAGGCTCACTCTATGTGTGGCCGAGGGAATGGACACTTTTTAATTATCAAAGCGTATTTAAGACAGATAAAATATATAATGCTTTTATAGTGTCGGTCGCACGCACAGTGCTCACAATGGCGCTAAACGTGTTTTTCTCAGGTTTGTTAGCATATGTATTGAGCCACAAGGAATTTGTTTTCCGGAGGTTCCTGACAGTATTTATGGTAATGACAATGTACATAAACGCAGGATTGATCCCACAGTATTTCCTGTACAGAAACTTGGGTCTGATCGACAGCTTTTGGGTCTATATACTCCCTTCACTGGTGGGAGCGTTCAACGTAATCGTCATACGTACATACATAAATTCATTACCGGCATCTCTTGTGGAATCCGCTAGAATTGACGGCGCAAGCGAACTAAAAATATATTTCAGAATAATTTTTCCACTATGCTTGCCGGTTTTGGCCACCGTTGCTCTATGGGTCGCTGTTGGCTCGTGGAACTCATGGTTCGACTCCTTTATATTTGCACCAAAGCAGGAATTGAGTACCCTTCAATATGAGATGATGAAGATATTATCTTCATCCATGCAGTCCGGGGTCAGACAACCTGACTATTTGGCAGCATCGCAGCAGTCACGCAGCATGGTTACTCCGAATTCATTGCGTGCGGCGATGACCATAGTAGCGACTGTACCTATACTCGTGGTGTATCCATTCCTTCAAAAGTATTTTGTAACAGTTAACATCGGCAGCGTTAAAGAGTAGTCTTTAAGCACATAGAATATTTTCTTTTTGCAATACCATTGCTGTATCGCTTATCAATTCGCAGGATGCATAGCGCGGCAGCAATACTTTTTCTGCAGCAATTTTACTGTACAAATATGGCGGATGTACTACAAACAGCTTTTGTATTGAGAAATGGTGCAGATTATGATTAAATTTGTAATTAATAAGGAGCTATAAATATGCTTAGGATTGTAAAGGTTGAAAATGGATTAGTTC
>JAEYON010000032.1 GCA_023411645.1 Bacillota bacterium
CTGACATTGGAATTATAAGACCTCTCTTGACATCACAGAATTTGTCAGTTTTAACCGAGGAGGAACTGGAATATCGCAATAACGCACAGGATTGGATTGCTAAAGAAGGAGCATATATGTCTATACAGTCAACAAAGCCTCAAACGATTGCATATGGTCTTTCCGACTCTCCAGTCGGTTTAGCCGGTTGGATTATCGAAAAATTCCGTGATTGGAGTGATTGTGATGGCGACCTCCAAAGACGATTTACTTTTGATGAATTGCTAACTAATATCATGATTTATTGGATTTCAAATACCATCGGTTCTACAGCCCATGTATATTATGAGAACTCTCATTCCCTACCACCCTTAAATAAAAGAATTGAGACACCTACAGGAATTGCATTACTAGCCTCCGATGTCCTCAAGCCCCCTAAAGTATGGGCTGAAAAGCAATATAATATCACTCGTTGGACTAATCTTCCACGAGGTGGCCACTTTACAGCTATGGAAGAGCCTGAATTACTTGCAGAGGAAATCCGAGCTTTTTGCAGACCGTTTCGTGAGAAGGGGACTCAGAACCCTCCAATGACACTGGTATGAAAATTTGAAAACCTTCAAAGAATAAATAGTATATTCTCAAAAAGGATGTGATCTTATGGCACTTTTAGGAAATCCGTTTATAGCAAATGTACCAAGACAAATGTCCAATGAAGAATTGGCTCAGGCTCTGCGAGTAGATATCGCAGGAGAGCTTGAAGCCATTATTGGATATGAGGCTCACGCGATGGCAACAAGCGATGAACGCGTGAAAAAGATTCTTTATCATATTGCTGATGAGGAAAGACGACATGTTGGTGAACTGCAGCAACTACTTTACATGATTAGTCCAAGAGAGGCTGAGCATACCGAGAAAGGCAGACAGAAAATCCAACAGCAGCAAGCACAGAATTTTCAGGCCCCATTACAATAGTTGAACCGGCTGAAATAGCCGGTTCTTAACGTATTGTCATTCAGCCTCCACAACATTTTTTGTACTTTTTCACCGCCTGCCACACGGGCATGGTTCATTTTTTCCGACCTTATCACTCCGCGCCTGCTGCGGATTCATCGCAAAGGTTCCTTGGGCAAAGGGCGCAGGTTTCTTTCTTAGCGTCAACCATACCACAGATGGCGTTTCGATCATGTAACCAAGAAAGTTGACCCAGATGATACTCATGAAGGTACTTTGGGTAATACCTGTAGTGATGGCCTTACCGACCCATGTCCAGAATCCCCCATCCAGGCGGATTGCTACTACATCCAGCAGAATATCCATCGTTACAATAAAGAAACCGGCACAAAGAGCGGTAAGGAATTTCCCAAAGCATAGCTTTTTTGCAAGCTTGATGCCATAAACAGTCAAGCCACCCCACATAAGCCCACCAAACACCGGGAACGACTCATTAACTAAATAGGTACCACGACTTTCTCCACTAATTATTTGGAAACCATAACCGAATACGATGAGCAGCTTGTCCGGTGCTTGATTGAGGAGGTCACCATATACGAGGATATATGTTTTTATATCCCTTCTTTAAGTATAATAGGAAAATATCTCTGCATTTGCTTATAGCCAAGTCCCTTTTCTATGTCTTTATAGGCAATATCTCTTCCGTCTTCATATAAGTAGGGCATATTGAACATAACACTGCGGCCTTCGTCAAACACAAAATTAGTGCTTTCTATCCAGCGGCGAACTTTATCTTCCACTTTATTAATACTCTCGTTATCTTCGTCAATACTGACTGCCATAGCATATAAGCCTCCCGGAAAAACGAATAATTTAAAGGGGCTTACATCCGAATCGGTAACACCATCTTTAACAGCACATATCCATTCAGCTTTATCGTTTTTAGAAAGCAAAAAATCAAAACAATCGAAAATCACACTCTTATACAAATGACAATACTGCCACAGAACGAGAAGTGTTAAAAATACGTTGAATGTCTCTTATGCTGATATTCAACTTACGTAAAATGAGTATTTGCTCAAGCCGCCTAACAGCGTTCTCATCGTACATTCTGTATGCATAGTCATCAGTTCGGGTGCTGGATAGCAATCCCATGTCCTCATAATAACGCAGCGTACGGGCTGTAATGTCATATTTGCTTGACACATCTTTGATTTTTATTAGATTGTTCATTTGCTTCGACCCCTTCTCTAAATAATCCGGTATAAACTTATTATAAAGGTTTTCCCAAAGGAAGAGTCAAGAGGGTAATGAATAAATTTGATTATTCTGAAAAAGCATCTACCCAGCTATGCGACTAAAACAGCAGGTGTATGAACTCTAAAATTCATACACCTGCTGTTTTTGAGTACAAAATATATCTGACTTCCTCAGTTTGCCCTTTGGAATCCATCAAGGCTGTATTTTATTTGACCTTTTCTAATAAATATGTCTGACTTGCGTCTGAAGCCTCTGTCCACAGGATAATATTTGTGAAGTCCGCGATTTTTGCTTCGGATATACCTACATAAAGCCCTTTGCTATCCATGATTCGGTAGGTTCCATCTTCCTGCTTTGTTATTGTGAAGGTGATGGCACTTTTGTCAGCTACGGAGCCGGATTGTGTCAGTACCGTTCCTTTTTCCCCGCCGCTTGTCCACCATTTGCCTGAATGAACACACTGAATGGTGTATTGATCATCTTTCACTTTAGTAATCCTGAATTTTTCATGATCGCCGCCATTCTTCGTATAAAGAATAAGATTTGCACCATCATTTTTCTTTTTTCCGTTCACATCGATGACGAAGCTTGGGTCCTTTGATGACTTTATATAGTAAACACCGTCATCCCCCAGTTCATCACTGGTGTATGCAAAGCGCACCGATTTCGGCACATCTGTCAGGGAAAATGTGAACTCTGCATTCTTGGGAGCATCCATGTTTTTTTGTGCGGACAGGATCAAGGGTGTGCCTTCCTTTACTGTCCCGGAAGCAGTGAGTACCAGACCGGTGTTGGTGGAGGGGCGCAGACTGTACCTGTTGTTATCAAAAAAACCGCCGTTGTTCTCAAAATAGATATTCCAAAAATATGGACTTTTTACTGCCTTTGTACGTACCCCGCTGGCTGCGGTGCCGTCTATTCCCAAATACCTTCCGTCCGCCATTCGCAGGGTAACCTTATTGTTCTCCATTCTTTCCACATAAAAGGGCATTTCGTCCCGAAGTTCAGCGTTTCCTTTTGAATCGATATTCAGTCTTAAGATATCGTTCACGTGATCATACATAAGCGCGTACCAGCCGTCGTGGGATAACAGCAAAGCGTCGGGGTCTGGAACGTAGTTGACCGGAGCTGAACCGGACGGAACATAGTACTCCTTAAGAGTAGTCTTCGGATCAGTCATCTTCGGTTTAGGTCCGCCGATCTTAGCCGCTATATCCGCGGGGACTACGAATATTCTTACGATGAAAAAAGCTGCACCGACATTGCCATACTTTGATTTAATCGCCTTGTCACTTGTCGATGTACTAAAATTATACTCAATACCGTTTTCTACTGTAATAGAACCTCCCTGTGAAATCCCTGCCCTTTTCCAGTCATCGTACTCACTGGCAAATGTTACTGTAGGCCACAGGGCGCCATTCCCAAAATATATGGCGTCATAAGGTGCAATCGTATACTCATTTTGCTGCCAATATTCGGTGTCAAATGGAGGTACATACTTGGTGCATTTTACCGTTGCACCCTCGGGAACGACTACAAAGTGAACCGTCGTTGCACCAGCCGGGTCGTAAGCAAGAATACGGGAATAGGCGTAAGTATTCGAAATTTCAAGGGTAAGCAGATTCTCCATGTTGATTGTCCTTTTGGTGCCCCCTTTTGGCTTCGGTGTGGTGCTGCTGCTAGTTGGTGTGG
The DNA here is from genome assembly GCA_023411645.1 of Bacillota bacterium. Lineage (GTDB taxonomy): Bacteria > Bacillota > Clostridia > Acetivibrionales > DTU013 > JAEYRF01. The sequence goes on from JAEYON010000032.1 coordinate 3,886, forward strand.
TGCCGCTGCTTCCGGGCGCATTTCCGGTGTAAGCCACTCCGGGCTGGATGACTGCCTGTCCTGCCGCGCTGTCCCAGTACACATTGAACTGTGAGGCAGTTCCGGAAAGCTTCTGAGCGAACTCACGCAATTGTATGTAGTTGGTATTGCCGTCAATTAATCGGGCATCCGAAAAAGTAAATACGTTGCTGTTCATCTTAAACTTTGTGCTGCTTTGCCGGATGTTTGTAGTGTTTTGAAGCTTGGTTTCAGTAACTGTGCCGCTATATGGCTTTCCTGGCTCAATCACGGCAAACTGGCCATCCCAGCCTACATCAAACTGGGCGGAGGTGCCGTTCAGCATCGCTGCGATTGCGCGAAGCTGTAAGTAGTTAGTACCGCTTATCGCGTATGCCGCTGTGACAGATACGGACTTGCCGTTCATCACAAAATTAGTCTTGCTTGGCGCAGCACTGGCTGCAAACGCTGTCGTTGTCAGCATGGTCAACGTCAAGCACAGGGTGAGCAGCATGCTCACAAATCGTAATAATCGTAATTTCATTGTTTTGCTCCTTCCTCAAGCATTATTGGCAGGACGAATACCGGCCCCGCAAGGCTTTTGCCTGTAGATTCAGTATACCTTATTTTACAAGGAAGGAGCTCTCTTTTGCGTGAAATGTAGAGAATTCTGCCCGAAATGCGAAAATTAGGTCTCAAGATCTATCCTGACCGTATCCCTATTTTCTGAAAAAGCCTGATATCAGACCTGCTGCCTTATTTTCATTTTTAAGCTCTACAGCCTTAAACATGCATAATTCATGACAGCACATGCATTCTATGCAGATATTATAATCAATTCGCTTCGTATCCTTGTCAATTGCCTGTACCGGACAGCTTTCCACACACATATTGCATTTCTTGCATTTATTGGGATTGATCCTGGGATGTGTGTTAAAGAAATCGATCACTTTTACCAGGGCTTTACTATTTCGCTTCTTTGCCCCCCTGAAACGCTTGGGCAGTTTAAAACCAGGTAACCTGGGGACTTGTTTATAATCACCTGCAAGTATGATCTTATTTAGCCTACCCTCTCCAAGATTCCGTTTCCTAGCTGTTTCCAGTATCGGTACATCTTCGACATCCATCCCGACCATTTTTGCCGCCACAGCATCCAATGCCAATGGATCTTCGCTTATGAGGATCTTATCAGCGTGATAAATGCTGCCTGCTGTCGGTCCCTCTCCCTGCATTGCCAGAATTCCATCCATGATATGAAGCTGTATTTTAGTTGCTTTGTGGATATCGGAGATGATTTGCCCAAAATCGCTCGAGTCTGGAGCCATTTTGTGATACTTGGCCTTCCTTAGCCCAGGTATGCAACCGAATACATTTTTCACAGCTCCGGAAAAAATCTGTGCCGAGTGTGTTTTCAATTTCGGCAGATTAATAACCACATCAGCATCGAACATCGGCTTTGCTATATGCATCGTTTCTTTACACTGGCTTTCCGGTTTAACAGCCACCACACCTTCGCGGTCAAAATTCTTTATCTCCGCTCCTTCTTCCTCCGCTATCCTCTCATATCCTGCGACTCTGAAACCCTGCGCAGTAGGGGCTATTCCTGCTATAGCTCCTCCCGAGCTGTCACCAATCCATACATTGCAGTTCCTGCCTTTCAGTATTCTGACCATCGCCCTGACAAATTCAGCGTGTGTTACAGCAGCCGATTCAGAAGACTTGGGTCCGATCAGATTCACCTTAAGGAGTACTTTGTCCTGCGGCTTTACAAACCTATCCCATCCGCCTAGAATCTCTATTGCATTATTGATTTTCTCCATTATGGTTTCCTGCTCATAATTTTTACATTCCTGTATGATTACTTTACTCATGTGATCGCCTCTCCTGATAAAAATATTTAGCGTGCCTATTCCTTCTCTTTTGCACGCTTATCATTTATTATCTTCATATGCTCCACCGTAATAAGTGTCACATTATTTTTTCCTCACCCATTCCACACAGCCGCTAAGTACTACTCCCTGCTATCCCTGGAAGTGTATTCTTTTATCAAGTCCAGTGCCGGCTGATCAATATAATAACCGTTTTGATGAATATAACTGTTATCAGGGGCAAGCACAAGGCTTCCAATATCCAGTTCACGCTCAAGCACAACGGGGCCCCACCCTTCGACTCGCTCACAGTGCACTGCCCATGGCAATTCATTTGCGTTAAGCACTTCAAGAACTGATTTTAAATAAGCCATACGTTCTGTTTTCGGAAGCGCCATCGGAATGCTGAACTCGTTACACATAATTTTCACATTATGTTCATCCGCCCAATTACGCCAATGTTCAAAATAGCTTTTCATTGTATCCAAATCAAAAATATCAACCTCGGAAAACGCAGGTGTGCTTGTGATACTCCCGTCTGCAGCAATTGTTACCGTAGACCCCTGATCGGAAAATACATCCGTACAGGCGATGTATACACTCCTGAATTTACCTTTCTTGTAGACGAAACCTTGCGGCTTTTTAGTGTTGTCTATCTCTTGATAATAGCCCTCGGTTCCAATCGGGATTCTTATTATAAGCTCGCGCATATATACATGTGTGTTTTCTTCACCTTTAACCTTTAAGATTAATGTTTTTGCAGATTTTAGAAGCTTAAAACTGATTTTCATGCCATTGAAATTTCCATTATCCCCAAACTCAGCTTTAAGTATATCAGGATTACCTTCATCAGCAAATATCTTTGTATGCTGCACCGGGTTGATTCCGTCAAGAGATTGCTGATCAATGTCAGCACCATCTGCTTGTAAAATAAACTTTCCGCCGTTGTTAACATTATCGATCCCGGCAAGGTAAACTGAGATTTCTGTTCCCTCCGGAAAGTCACCGATAACTTTAAAAGGTTCTCCACCACTGGAAATAACGTTATTGACTGTTACACCCTGTTCATACGGCCAGTGAAGCAAGCTTAGATGTGCTGACCGCCTCAAGGAATGCCAGGGATAAAAATGAAGAGATTGTACAACCTTTGGATTAATATCATTGATTGGTATGGATGCGACTGCCCCATCCCACCCTTGGCCAAGCATGCCGTCAGAAACGACTATTCTATTGCTGTCATATTTCCAGATTACTTCTGCCAACTCATTTGCGAATGCTGCATATTCTTCCTCAGTAAAGACCTCATATCCCGGTTCATTAAGCAGATTAAAGCTCAACACGGCAGCAGGCACATTTGAATACCGTTTGGCGAGCATCTCCCAAACTTCGATAGCTTGACGGTAATGTTCACTGTTTTTCATAATATCATCACGTGAACCCGGCAATTCATATAACGTCACATTTATATGAACACCATATTCTATACCCCACCCAATCACCTGATCCAGGTTTTCAAAGCTGATTTCCATGGGCTGCAGGCTGCTTTCGTCCACAAAGCTTTTGTAGCTATAATGGACACGAACAAAGTTGAAACCTGACTTGGCAATGTCTTCAATATCATTTGCTTGAATACTCCTGTCAAAGTATTCAGGTGTCAATGCTGTGCCATGCCAGTCCGGCAGGCTTTCATCAGATATGGCAGGTAACTCGGCTGCTTTATCAAGTAATACGGCTGAAATGGTATTGAATTCGTTTCCGTCAGGCATTGGTGTTTCCAAGGATTCCGCTGGATCAACATGATTGGATTCTGTACTGCAGGCAGTTAACATTACCATTATTAGAATAAAAATCACCGTAAAAAACAGATGTCTTTTCATGACCTTGTCCATTTGTTGTCCTCCTGATTACGTATAAATTTTGTCAATAAACTACTTCCAGATTTTTATAACACTTCTGTTCAAAGGCAAATCGGTACCCGCCACCAAGCGTTTTTCAGCCCGAGGGCTGAAAATACGCATAGAGGTGGGGCGGGGGGCCCATTATTCGCCTCGTTATATCTTCGTTCACTGCCATTTTTGCAGTTGTTGCAACAGTTCAATGCAGTAGGAGCCGCCCATATAATTTACCGGTGTAAAGCCAACGTATCCCCTGCCGCTGTCGCTGAAGTTGATATAATCGTTGCTATACCACCCCAAGCCATACCGATCCAGCGCTTCAAACAAATCGTTATAGTACGCAAGCGCCGCTTCTAGCGAACACGCGTTGAAATTCGCCGTTTCTATGCGCACAACGGAATGCGGCGCGAATTCTGAAATCGCCTTTGCCCAAGCCTCAATTGTTTCCTTGTTCGCCTGCTCCCAAATGGTTTCGGAAGAGTAGGTGACATCCGGATTGATCACGATCTGCCGTCCTGTATCGTAGCTGTTGGGGCAAAGCATGACCACCGACGTTTTCGTCAAATAAGGCGGCTTCACTTCAGCCCCCTCCAAAGCGGGTGCCCCAGACCTTAGAAAGATAGATTTCCAGCTTCGTCCCGGCGACGAGCTCGCCAGTCATTTCCAACGGCTGACCCTTGCGTATCTCGCGCTGCGCCGCGTAGATGGTTGCCGGATAGTTCGAGAGGAACATGGAGTGATTGTTGTTGTCAATGTGCGCGCCTTCCTGCGCGGTCATGTTTGCATAAACAAACGGGCCCTCGCAAAAGTTAGTCATCATCATAACATTGGAGTAGTTGCCCTCCAACGTGCTTTGTACATTTTTTCGGCAACATTATACCACATACTATTTTTCCCAACAATATTTGTTATATTAAATACTTCAACCAACGCTCACAAACACAAAAGGCACCTGCTAGTTTTTTCTGATGAACTGACTAAGTTTCTTTTTTCTTATTAGTGAGTGCTATAATATTTTTTCCAAGTCGTGGCCAATCTCCTCGAATATCCTATACTCATGCGTGATATTCAATGAATCCAAATATAAATGTAAAATTTCATTATCACAAAATAATATGTCAGCTGTGCCTATATGAATATTAATTTTTAGTTTGACTCGTATTTTTTCCGCATTTTGCCTTACCAAACATAAAATATTGTTTTCCTCCAAGTACCATTCTTCTCTCATCATATCTTCGTATAACTCGATGGCTTTTTCCGGTGCTACCCCCACAGTTCGGTATTCTTTGTTATAAAGATGGTGATAAGTTCCTGCGTAAGCGGTTACAGAACTAAACCACTCGGGGTGCTTAACTACATAATAAAACGCCATGTTGCCGCCCATCGAAAAACCTGACAGCATTCTGTTCTCGCGGGTTGCGTCTGTTCTGTACTGTCCTTCGATATGGGGAATCAGTTCCTTAATAATGATGGATTCAATTTGCAATAAGGCATCGAAATAATTGTCTTCCGACGAAATTGCGTTGACAAAAACAGTAATAGCCCGTCTGCTTTTATAAACCTTTTCAAGCGTCCATATCTCAGAAGATTCGTTGCCCATCCATCCGTGAATGTGGTACGCAACCGGGTATTTTTCATGAAAAGTGTTGTAGAACAATAAGTATGCTATACTTGAAATAATATGGTGACAAAATTCAATGTTAGTCATTAATAAAAATATCCATTAATCCTTTACCTGTTCCTTTCCTACGATTTCCATATTCTTAGATTTTGCTGAAGTAGCATCCATGACTTTGGTCCCGATAAGAACCATGCCAATGACTACAAGAAAACCGCCCAACCACTGCCGGTAACCGGTGCTTTCGCCTAATATTACAGTCGATAGAAGCATGGAGGTAAACGGCATCATACCTGAAAAAGCCGCAGCTGTAAACGCGCCGCACCGCTTTATTCTCGAGTACCAGCAGATAAATGCCAAGGCCGTAACAAATACGCCGTACCAAAGAAGAGCCATCCAACCTGCTAGACCGATACCCGATAGCTCCTTCAAGGGATGCTCAAACGCTGCCGGAATCAGGCATAGAATTAGAGTAATTGCCGATACAATTGCGGTTTGCGCAATTGGATTTGAAGGCTCTTTCTGATCTGCCGCAGCATTAACGGCGGAAATACGTGACAGGGTGTTGAAGGCAGACTCACATGCCGCAGCGCATAGCACGAGCATATTCCCGCCGATATGTTCCAAGGATAAACTATTCCCTGGCGCTAACACTCCCTGAATAATCAGAATACCTCCCACAGTGCATAGTATTCCAGCAAGCTTTCTGCCATCGACCGGCTCCCTTAATACGACCATAGCGAGAAACGCTGTTATGGCTGGGGTCGCGCCAGTAAGTATACCCGCCTCTCCAGCGCTGGTATAATGAAGGCCGCTTAATAAAAACATACGGAATAGAAAAATACCGCATAAGGCCTGAAGCGACAAAAAAAGAAAATTGCGAAACGACATTCGCTGAATGTATCGGACAAGCTGTTTTCCACATAACGGAACCAAAAATACGAGCGCGAAAAACAGGCTAACTGCCGTGATCGTAAAAGTCCCGAGCTTTCCTGTAACAAATCTGGCCGATATAACGCTGGTTCCCGCCAGTGAAAAAGCGCAAATTAAATATAATTTCCCATTCAATTGATTCATTCTAATTGCTCTCCAAAATTCGTTGCACTTTTATTACATGATGGTATAATTTTACTCGTACCACTGGCTCTGTTAAAGAACCAGTAGTTTCCCAGGTTCCTTTGGCAGCAACTGCTGCATAAGGCTTCCGAGGAATTGCCTCTTGAAGCTTTTAGTTATACCGGACCACAGGGATTGCCTAAACTTCGAGGGGAAATTGCGGCTTGGTTGTTTAGAAACCGGGGTCTTAAGATTTCCCCGGACGATATCTTTATAACCGCAGGCGCGACACACGGGCTGCATCTTATTGCGGATATTCTGTGTGGGGATGGCCAAAAAATATTGATAGAGGACCCATGTCATATCGGTATGCTTGGTACATTCATAAACAAGGGCTGCTCAATAGTTCCCATACCGGTAGATACCGAGGGGATGCAGACAGATTACCTTTCAAAGTGCCAAAGTACAGGTCCGATATATGTAACGCCATCTCATCAGTTCCCGTTGGGCGGAATTCTTCCCGCATCGCGCCGTACCGCACTGATTCGCTTTGCCAGAGAAAACGATCTTTATATCATTGAGGATGATTATGACAGCGAATTCCGATATGGCGGAGAGCCCATTGCTCCGCTTTACACGATGGACGTGCAGCGTGTAATTTATGTAGGTACCTTCAGTAAAGCAGTTTTTCCGGCGCTGAGGATAGGCTATGTAATTTTACCTTATCAGCTTCAAAAGCGATGGTGTGATCTGCGTACCCATACGGATGTACAAAATCCGCCCTTTGAACAGGCGGCTTTGGCTGAATTTCTAAGAACACGCAAGTTTGACAGGCATGTCCAAAAGATGCGTAAAATTTATGGTCAGCGCCGACAGGTGTTGTTGAAGTCGCTGAAAGAAGTCTTTGGCAGTGAGTTGATTGCATATGGAGATTCAGCCGGGTTGCATGTCGCTATCGATTTTCCCGGAATGCGCTTTGATGAAGCATTTAAAAATTACTGCCTGCAATATGGTGTATATATTACTCCTGTAGAAAGCCATTGCATAGAAAAAGGTCGGCATCAAAGCAAGCTGCTGATTGGATACGGGCATCTGGAACCTGATGTAATCAGAAACGGTGTTGTACTATTGTCTGATATAATAAAAGAATTAAATATCTCTTGCCCAGGCAGAAAATGAAACACGCAGTGTCGCCGTATTTAACAAAATGTATGAGCCATCCCTTTTCGAGATGACCTTTGTTTACGTTTAAATACTTAGTTATAGTTAAATGCTCTGGGTGAAATCCGACAAGCCCTTGCGCTCCTGCTGCAAGCCTTCGGCAAGATCAAGAGGCTTCTCCCAGGTTTTCTGAGCTTCATACTTGAAAAACTCATGCAGGGAATTGATATTCTCGCTTTCGTCATACTTTTGCAGACACTCGTAGTACAACCTTTTATCCTCATCGTAGATAATGAGGGGAGGATGGTTTCGGAGCATCAGATAGTAATTCATAAGGGTTCTTCCGACTCTACCATTCCCGTCTGCAAAGGGATGTATAAACTCAAACTTGGCATGAAAATATGCGGCCACCTTCAACACATCATTGCCCTCATAGGCGTTAACCTCATCGATCAGATCTTTCATTTCGTCTTCAACGTTTTCTGCGGAGGTGCCTACCTCATTGATTCCGGTAATATAATCATGCTTTTTAAATTCACCGGGTCGTTCCTCATTTTCAATATACCTTCGTTCATCAAAGGTTCCGCTGGTGAGTATCCTATGAATTTCCTGGATCAACCCAATAGAAATCGGCTCCCTTTGAATGAACTTTTCCTTCAGGAATTCATAACACAGCTTCTGATTTTGCTGTTCGAACAGCGCTCGAGGGCTCCCAGTATAATTGGATACCTTACTGTTTTTAAAGATTTCTCTCGTGTCGTGGTAGGTAATTTCATCGTTCTCTATACGCCCTGAATGAAATGCAAACAGGACACTGAAGCTATCAAGGTATTTATCTAAATCTGAGGCTAATACGATTTTATATGATTGCCACAAGGCTAGGACCTGCTCATATTTGTCCACGAAAACATCACTCCCTTATACCTTCTGAAGTTATTATACCACAAGTTTGAAAGAAACCTGTTGTGTTCTTCATACATACTTATTCTCCTGGGCATATATGATCAACTTGCTTCTTTCATTTATATCCGTTTTGGAATACAGACTGCTGATATAATTCTTTACGGTTCCTTCTGTTATGTAGAGCCTTTTTGCTATCTCCAGGTTGGAAAATCCTTTGCCTACCAGCTTCAAGACTGAAATTTCCCTCTCAGTCAGTCCATCTATGTCTGAGCGTTTCAATGCAGTTCCGCTTCCTCCTGCACCGGTTTTGTCACCTGTTATCAGTGAAATAACTTTTGCGGCTATTTCGGGCTGCATTATGGAATTGCCTGCATAGGCATCCCGTATACAGTTTACGAGCTTTTCAGAAGACAAATCCTTGAGTATGTATCCCACGGCACCGTTTCTTAATGCATCTATGATAGATTCATCATCATCGAAGGTCGTAAGGATTAAGACTTTTATTCCAAGGTATTTCTCCTTGATTGCCAAAGTACATTCCACTCCATTCATGACAGGCATTCTTATGTCCATCAATACTACATCGGGATGTGCTGAAGAAACTTTTTCAAGGGCATCCTTCCCATTTTCAGCCAGTTGAACAACTTCAATGTCTTGTTCCATATCCAGTATGGTTTTTAAGCCTTCCCTCATTAAGCGCTGATCATCTACTATCATAACTTTTATCTTCATACATCTGCCCTCCTGCCTATTGTCCAGGATATTCCCCAACTGCTTGCTCAATATAGCCACTTTGAATAGGAATTGAGACCTTTGTTTTAAAGCCGTTTCCCATTGAGCTTGAAAAATCCACCCACCCGCCGGAACCTTCTATTCTTTCCTGTATCCCACTGAGACCAAAACCTTTTTTTATACGAAGACAGCCCATGCCGTTATCATGGATATTTATCCATATCTTGTCTTTGTCAAGGTTCATTGCTATTTGTATCTCGCTTGAATTTCCGTGCCGAATAGAATTCGTTATGCTTTCCTGAATGAGCCTGAAAATAATTACTTCAATAGCTGCGGGAAGTTTGATTCCCTGAGGCAAAGTATTATTTAGAATAATATGAACGTCGGTGTTATTCATAGTATTGTTAATAAAATCAAGTATGGATTCCCAAAATGGTTTACCTTTAAGAGCCAGTGGACGTAAAGATTTAATGGTGCGTTTGACATCATTAAGGCCACTTCTGGTCAATTCCTGGGCTTTTTCCAGCTCTTTTACCAGCCTGTCTGCATCCGCCGAAGATAGCTTCTTGCATACCTCCAGTTGTACTATGAGTGTTGTCAGGGTATGCGCGAGAGTATCGTGGATCTCTTGGGCCATCCTTATTCGCTCTTTTTCGATTAATAGCTGCTCGGATGCAGCCGAGGCATCGATTAGTTTTTTGTATGCTTCTTCAAGCTCTGTGTTGATCCTTTCCAGCTTTTCCTTTTCTTTAATCTGAGATCTGACAAAGTAACTGATTCCTATAACAAATACGATTGCTACTCCATTGTTGAAAAATACATCAACAAACACATCTGATAAATTTATAAAGCTTTTATTTATAATGTCTGCTAGATATTTTGACAATACAAAAGGTAAAGACAGAAGAATTCCTGAATACTTGAATTCATAATGTATTGTTGCTTCCGATACGCAAGCAAAAAATAGCAGAATATTTGCGCCTGTTTTATCGAAAAAACCTATACAGATCAAAAAGAATAGTTCAACAACAGTACTTATCCATCGGTACTTTAAAGGTTTACTGTAAGCAATAAGGTAGAACTGCCTGAAATAGTTGGCAAATATAACAATGAGCATCAGGGAAAGTAAAAATGGCGCGTCCCTCAGATTATTGTACGCCAGTATAAGTACTACAGCCGATAAATGTGTAAACAGCTTGATGAAGTAAGCTGTTTTTCTAATCTTGTATATCTTTAGCATAATGCCTCCGCATTTAATTATAAAAAAAGAAACACTTAACCAATACGTTAATAATACCAGTAACTGGATGCGTTCGCAATAAAGTAATAAACATCCTATATGACTTCAGGCATATAAAGTCATTACTTCCTATACTACGGCACCATGGATTTCTAAGGTAGAATAGAACTATCAAGAAGGAGGTAATGATGATGGACAGAAAAAAATTATTAAAACTAATATCCGTTTTCTTTGTGCTTTTTATTTTAAGCGGGATTGGATCCATTATTAATTATTATTATGGAATTTATCCACAGATGTTCACGAGGGCATTCAGCTTATATGACGTTCTCCGCCTCAATAATGCAACGGTGGTCAAATTGCCTGCAGTACCGTTGATCCTGCTGATTTTGACAATATCGGTATTCGTGTATCTGGTCAGAAAGCTGTATAAGCATATCGTGAATGAAATAAAAAACGAAAAACAAGGAGTGAAATAACATGGGAACAATTATTTTAATCATCGCAGCCATAATGGAGGTTGCATTAGTTACTTATTCCTTAATAACAAAATCTTTTGAAATCAGAATCAGAAGTTGGATCCGCATAGGTACATTCGCTGCATTTGTCATATTTTCATCGGTTTCAATCATCCAGTGGGGCTTCCGATGGTATCTGCTTACCGCAGTATTGCTTATCTGGGCGATAATCGGCGGTGTATCGCTGGTGCGCATGAAGGTGGATAAGAAAGAATTTAAGCCTGTTCGTATTGTGGTTAAGGCAATAGCAATGTGGCTTATTGTGGTTATAGCCATAACACCTGCGTTGATATTACCGCAGTATAAGCTTCCCAAAGTAACCGGTAAATATCAGGTCGCCACAGCAGTTTTTACTTACACAGACAAAAACCGTATTGAGACCTTCAGCAAATCAGGCGAAAACAGAGGGGTTAACGTTGAATTCTGGTATCCTGAAGACAACACTGCAAAATTTCCTCTGGTTATATTCTCTCACGGGGCTTTTGGAATAAAGGCCAGCAATACCTCCACTTTTAAGGAGCTTGCAAGCAACGGATATGTTGTATGCTCCATCGACCACCCCTATCATTCCTTATACACAAAAGATACTGATGGTAACATTACTACAGTGGATATGTCATTCATGCAGGAAGTAAATAATGTAAATACCAATGTATATGATTTGAAAACTGAATTCGACATTACACATAAATGGCTGAAGCTCCGTACTGATGATATCAATTTTGTTCTGAATACTATAACTGAGAGTACTAAGGCCAAAAGTCCTGGTGGGGTTTATGAACTCATCGATACCAACAAAATCGGTTTATTTGGGCACTCGCTGGGTGGTGCCGCAAGCGCACAGCTTGGCAGAGAACGCCGCGACATAGATGCGGTAATTGATATTGATGGCAGCTTAATTGGTGAGCAAGTTGAATGTATTAATGGCAAAACCATATTTAATAAAGAAATCTATCCATTGCCAATACTATGTATATATACCGATGCCATGATGCACGCAATTGCCACAACAGAGTCCGTTTATCCAGGCATTCAGCTTCCGGAAAAGCTAATACCAGCCACTAATCCTAATGCTTTTGAAGTTTATTTTAAGGGAACAAATCATATGAGTGTAAC
>JAEYON010000047.1 GCA_023411645.1 Bacillota bacterium
TTACCTTTGGAGCCGGGAATACAGTGCCGTCATCACCGTTGTACTGAGCCCGAATAGTATTACCGGCGATTACACGGTCTTCATACACTGCTGTTATATTGAAGTAATACTTTTCTCCCTTTACAAAGTAGCCTCCGAAATCACCATCAGTGTAGGCTGTTGTATTATCGATCACGGCATAATTCCTGTTGGAGTCCGAGATGGAAAATAAATATCCGTCATCAGGGTAAGATGGCGTGGAATCACCCTTGGAAGCAACTACTCTGTAGTTTTTGAACTTAGATGAATCAATCTTATTCCATCTGAGTATAAGCTTCCCATTGTCTTCTTCAACGGTGACGACAGGCACCACATAAGCCTCAGGATTTTCAGCACCTTCATACTTAACCCTGACAGCACTCCCTGCCACTACTTTATCCTCGTATACCGCGGTTACACTGAAGTAATACCGTTCCCCTTTTGTAAAGTAATTTCCAAAATCACCGTCAGTGTAAGCGGTTGTATTATCGATCACGGCATAATTCCTGTTGCGGTCAGTGATGGAAAACAAATATCCGTCATCAGGGTATGATGGCGTTGAATCACCCTTGGAAGCAACTACTCTGTAGTTTTTGAACTTTGCAGAATCGATCTTATTCCATCTGAGTATAAGCTTGCCATTATCTTCTTCAACGTTGACAACCGGAGCCACATATGCCTCAGGGTTTTCAGTGCCTTTATACTCAAACTGGACTGCATTCCCTGCCACGTTCTTATCCGTGTAAACGGCTGTTACGCTGAAGTAGTACTTTTCACCCTTTTTGAGATATTTGCCAAAATCACCGTTGTTGTATGGGGTGCTATTGTTTATAACTGCATAATCCTTGTTCAGGTCAGTGATATAGTAAAGGTATCCGTTCTCAGGGTAGCTCGGAGTGGAGTCATATTTTGATATAACCACTTTATATCCCTGCAGCTTGGAGGAATTGATTTTATTCCACCTTACAACGGTTGTATTATTCTCGTTTGCTACCGACACAGACGGCTTAACATATGTTCCTGTATCATCGTAAGTCACCTTATCTTCGTCGTACGTGATTTTTTCCTCATTGTTAATAAAAGCTCTTCTAAGTAGCGTAGCAGCTTCTGCACGGGTCAAGTTGCCCTGAGCGTTAAATACCTTCTGCCCGTTCTTATTTGTTCCTTCCATAAGACCGTTCTTAACAGCAAGTGCTACATGTCTTCTCAGGTTTTTGTTTATACTGCCGGCATCGGCAAATTGATCAAGGATTCTCTCATCTACTGTATCATTGTAATATCCCAATGCCTTCACAAGAGCCACAGCCATATCTTCTCTGACAGCTGACTGGGATGGTTTAAAGTAATCCCCGCTTGAGGTTCTCCAGCCTGTCAGATATGACTTTGCACCTTCAACGAAGGGATATGCCCAGTGTTTCTTATCCACATCCAGAAATGATGGCGTCTGAGGAGAATATTGCTCCAGTTTAAGTGTGTTGATCATCATTTTTGCAAATTCCGCTCTTGTTACTATTCCGGACGGATTAAACTGATCATTGCCTACGCCATTAATGAAACCATTTTCAAACATCCACATAATAGCATCATATGCCCAATGGTTTTCATCCACATCTTTAAAACCCTTTGAATTAAGTAAAGAGCTTATTGGTTTGACGGCCTTGGATTCACTTGCAGGCTTAGCGGCAAACACGGCGGCTGACGAAGATATTACCAGCACCATGCACAGTAAGAACGTTATGAGTCTTTTCAACTTCCTATTCATATCCTTTTCCTCCTTTGGTATTTTGATGTAATATAGTTCGTACCTCAGGAAGAATTTTTTGGGTGGTTTTTAAACGTAATAGAAACGTAATATAGATTGGGCGTAATTACCTTTATTACTTATTGATTTTTGTGGGGTCGAATTTTTTCAGACTAAGAGAGTTCGTTACGACCGAAACCGAGCTGAATGCCATAGCTGCGCCTGCGATCATCGGATTCAGCAAGCCGAATGCAGCAAAGGGTATACCAATTACATTATAGAAAAACGCCCAGAACAGATTTTGCTTGATTTTTCTCATTGTTTTTTTTGAGAGTCTGATGGCAGCCGGAATCGTTCTCAAATCCCCTCTCATCAACGTGATATCCGCTGCCTCAATCGCCACATCTGTGCCGGTGCCAATCGCCATTCCGATATCTGCTGTTGCAAGAGCGGGTGCGTCATTGATTCCGTCTCCGACCATTGCAACCTTCCTTCCTTTGCTTTTCAGCTTTTCAACCTCCTGCGCCTTGTTTTCCGGAAGAACCTCCGCAAGTACATTGGTGATTCCAACCTGCCTTGCGATTGCTTCTGCGGTCCTTCTGTTGTCACCGGTTATCATATAAACATCGATGCCCATCTCCTTAAGTTCTTTTATGGCATACGCGGAATTCTCCTTCAGTGTGTCAGCGACGGCAATTATTGCGTCCAGCTCATTGTTAACAGCCATAAGCATAGCAGTTTTTCCATCGTCCTCCAGCTTTTGCAGCATCGCTTCATATGAACCGATAACAATTCCCTTTTCAAGCATTAGCTTTCTTGTTCCTATATAAATTGATTTATTTCCGACTACCGCCATGACGCCTCTTCCGGGAATGGCTTCAAAACTGTCCGGGTCAGGTATATTGTCAAAGTCTCTCTTCCCGTTTTCATATATCGCCACGCCCAATGGGTGCTCTGAGCTCTTCTCCGCTATAGCTGCCAGTCTTAATACTTCAGTTTTAGCCATATCCCCCAGGGCTATGATATCTGTCACCTCAGGCTCGCCTTTTGTGATTGTCCCTGTCTTGTCCAATACAACTGCGTTAATTCTGAATGCAGTTTCAAGATGTTCTCCGCCTTTTATGAGAATTCCGCTCTGAGCGCCTTTTCCCGTGCCAACCATTATGGCAGTAGGCGTCGCAAGTCCCAGTGCGCAAGGACAGGCAATTACCAATACCGAAACCGCGCTTACAATCGCCTTTGTCACATCGCCGGTCGTAAAGAACCAGATCACAAACGCAATAATTGCAATGCCGATCACAACCGGGACAAAGATGCCCGATACCTGATCTGCGATTTTTTGTATTGGAGCTTTGGAGCCCTGTGCTTCTTCGACCATCCTTACGATTTGTGCCAGCGCGGTATCTTTGCCTACCTTGTCAGCTTCAAACTTAAATGTGCCAAACTTGTTAATTGTGGCGCCGATGACAGCATCACCCGGTTTCTTTTCCACAGGAAGGCTTTCGCCGGTCAGCATTGATTCGTCAACTGAAGAGCTCCCCTCTGTAATTTTGCCGTCAACCGGGATCTTCTCTCCCGGCTTCACAACGATTATATCACCGACCTCCACATTTTCTATGGGGATGTCTTCCTCCGTATTGTTCCGGATGACCCTTGCTGTTTTTGGCTGCAGCCCCATAAGCTTTTTTATCGCCTCAGAGGTCTTTCCCTTTGCCACTGCTTCCAGGTATTTGCCCAGCAGAATCAACGTAATGATGACAGCCGCGGCCTCAAAGTAAAGATCCTTCATGCCGCTACTTGTGTGTTCCTGAGAAAAAACATTATAAAGGCTGTAAAAATAAGCAGCGGAGGTTCCCATCGCAACCAATACGTCCATATTGGTACTTTTTGACCTGAGAGCATAAAATGCATTCTTATAAAACCGGAAGCCGATAATAAACTGCACGGGTGTAGTAATGATCAACTGAAAATATTCATTGTGAAGGAAATGAATATCGATCCCCATAAAAGATAGAACCATTGCAAGCAACATCGGAGAACTAAGAGCGATCGAGATAATCAATGTGATTCGAAGACTTTTAATCTCCTTTTCCCGTCGTTCTTTTTCAACATCTCGAGTGATTTCTTCGGCTTTTTCAGCTTCATACCCAAGTGCTTGAACCATCTTGATCATTTCAGATACTTTTATTTGTGAGGGATCATATTCGACCGTAGCCTTCTCTGTCGTCAGATTAACATTAGCTGAAAGAATCCCGTCAGCTCTTGTGAGCTTCTTTTCGATCCTGGCTGAGCATGCCGCGCAGGACATCCCCGTTATTTTTAAAGACTCCTTCTGTACCATTTTGATCACGCCCTTCAGTCTGAAACAATTTCGTGACGGCCTCCGTTCTTTAGTCATGCTTTTATCATTTACCACTTTTTCATATCTATGTAACAATTCATCACGACGAACTTCCAAAAAGCGTTAGCACTTCCGGGCAAGGCACTTACCATCTGCGTGAAACAGCAGGACAATAAGACTGTTTCTTCGCTGTACGTGCCATGACAAAGCATCCGCATATCCTGCAAAGGCCCTCCGCCTGATCGGGGCAGTCTGCGCACAGCTTCAGACGCTCTTCAATTAGCCCTTCACCGGCTTTGATCTCCGGTGAAAGGCTATTGATGTAATCTTCTATGCTCTTTTGCATTTTTTCTTTTTCCTGACCACTGAACAGGCAATTTCTGCAGTAATCTTTCATATTAGCTCAAAGTTAGTGAGACGACACTTACCGCAGGTATTTCAAATGTGAGCCCCCTGTCAGTTACCGTAAATTGCTCGAATTCCTTCGGTTTGACATTCTCCGGTGCTTCAAAGGTATTATGGTCGTTAATAGCCCCAGACAGTATGCGCCCGCTTATGTCAGCAGCCTTAAATCCGGCAATCTCAGTATCTATACGATAGCTTTCATTCAACGACAGATTGCACAATGTAATATTGATACGACCGTCCGAAGACACTGAAACTGATTCATGAAGGTTCGGCACTGTGTTTTCATCCAATCCGACAGTTCTTGTTTCAATAAAGCTTTCAAGAAGAGTCGCATCCTGATGTGCCTTATACATATCAAATACATGGTATGTAGGAGTCAGAAGCATTTTTTCCCCTTCGGTCAAGATGACAGACTGGAGCACATTTACCGTTTGAGCAATATTAGCCATTACCACAACATCGCTGTGTTTGTTAAAGATATTCAGATTGATGCCGGCTACGAGCGCATCACGCATGGTGTTCTGCTGGTACAGGAAGCCGGGGTTCGTACCGGGCTCCACATCATACCAGGTTCCCCATTCGTCAACGATCAGCCCGACGCGGTTTTGTGGATCATACATTTTCATAATGGCTGCGTGCTTTGTTACAAGCTCATCCATCTTCAATGTTTTAAAGAGCGTAGCATACCATTCCTCTTCTCCAAACTTTGTAGCGCTCCCCTTTTCGTTCCAGGCGCCGGGAACGGTATAATAATGCAGCGAAATAGCATCCATATACTGAGCGGCTGACTCCATCACAGCTTTGGTCCAGTTGTAATCAAATGAGTTGGCACCGCATGCAATACGATATATCTTATTGTCGCCATAATTGCGGACATATGTCTGATATCTCCTGTACAGATCGGCGTAGAATTCCGGCCGCATGTTACCTCCGCAGCCCCAGTTTTCGTTGCCGACACCGAAGTACTTCAGCTTCCAGGGCTTTGCATTTCCGTTTTTCGCCCGCAATTCTGCCATCGGAGATACGCCGTCAAAGGTCATATACTCGACCCAGTTTTGCATTTCCTCAACAGATCCGCTCCCCACATTACCATTCACATATGGCTCGCAGTCAAGCTGACGGCAAAGCTCCATGAACTCGTGCGTTCCGAAGCTGTTATCTTCCAATACTCCGCCCCAATGGGTATTGATCATTTTCTTTCTGGTTTCCTTCGGGCCAATGCCATCCATCCAGTGGTATTCATCTGCAAAGCAGCCTCCCGGCCAGCGAAGAACGGGAATTTTGATCTCTTTTAAAGCATTTACCACATCATTGCGCATTCCATTCGTATTTGCTATGGGAGAGTTTTCACCTACATATATCCCCTCATAGATACATCTGCCCAAATGTTCAGAAAAATGCCCATAGAGTTCTTTGTGGATTTTGCTTTTCTTGTTGCAGGCGTTGATAATAAATTTCGTCATTTATACAGTACCCTCCCTTATAATATATGGCTAGCGAATAAATTGCAGCTGCCATAATTTGTACATTCTTTATCAATGAATCAATTTCGATATACTCGTCCGGTTTATGCTCAACCATTGGTTCTCCTTTGAATATCGGTCCGAAAGCAACAATGTTCTCCATTTCCTTGGCATACGTCCCGCCGCCTATTGATATCAGCTCAGCCTTTTCCCCCGTTTTCTCCTCATATACCTTCTGCAGCTTTTTGATTAATTCTGTGTCCGGAGAGATATACAGGCTTTTTTTATGCCATTGATAGACTTCCTCCATTTTTGCAATATCCATCTTTTCTCTGAAAATATCAATAAAATCTTCGTAGCTTTTCATCACCGGATATCTCATATTTATTTCAACGCTGATTTCTTCCGCATTTCCGCAAATCGTTCCAAGGTTGAGAATGAATTTGCCTGATATTTCATCTTCAAGATAGATGCCTAAGCCTTCTGCGTTCACATCCAACCCAATATAATGGTTCATAAAATCAATAAAATGTCTTGCTTCACCTTCAAAATCCAGACGGCCTAAGAACAATAATAGATGTGAAATGGCATTTTTCCCTTTTTCCGGTGTACTGCCGTGAGCAGATACTCCAAAGGCCTTTATAACTAGGGAATCCTCTTTCTCTTCGATTTCTATCTCCTGTGTCTTTTCAGCCATTTTTTTGATGTCCTCAGCTTTGTCTTTAGGCAAAGCGATCACAGCCTGTGCATAATCCGGTACCACGTTTGAGGCGATCCCGCCCATTATAGACAGAATTCGAATACCTCCATGCTGTTCCAGTTTTCTTTTATACTTGCAGGTTACGATCCCTTTTTCACCGTTTATGATGGGATACTGGGCATCCGGTGTAAACCCGCATACCGGCAATTCCTGTCCGCTGGAGACATAGTGTTCGACACAGTTACATCCTGTTTCCTCATTGAGCCCGAACATTATTCTCACCCTTCTATTCAGCGGTAATCGCATATCCTTTATTGCCTTCAGCGCATAAAGTGCTCCAATGATGGGACCTTTGTCATCAATTGCACCTCTTCCGTAGATCTTTCCATCATGTATTTCCGCAGCGAAGGGAGGGTACTTCCAGCCGCCGCCTTCAGGCACTATGTCCAGATGTCCCAGGACTGCGACCATTTCATCACCTTGTCCATATTCAGCATAGCCTAATCTGTTATCCACATTTACTGTTCTGAATCCTAATGATTCCGAAAGCTTCATACAATGCTCTAAAGCTTTGTGCACACCTTCTCCGAAGGGCATTCCTTCTTTTGGGGTGTCTTCCACGCTCCTTATCCGGATTGCCTCCTGTACGCTGCGCACAATGTCCTCTTTCATACTCAATATATGTTCATCCAGCATCTCAAATCATCTCTCCATTCAGTGGTCATAGTTCCGAGGAGGCATATAATATCTGCGCCTCGGTCACTCGCAGATATTATATCGTGATTTCCGCAGAAATCATGATATAATTGCCCATGCGCGTTTCGGTGCAACGCTCTTTGACCGAAAATTACGCGCGGGCTGCTAAAATTCCGCCGGAGGCATATAATATCTGCGTCTCGGTCACTCGCAGATATTATATCACATATTGCCCACATATTTTACCATAACGCATAAAACTGCATAAATTATCGTTCTGTGAAAAATCAAAATAAAATACGATAGGAAGACTAAAAGAAATAGGCTGACCCAAAGCGGATCAGCCTGCATTTCAGTATAACCGGTTACTTTAGCCTCTTTACTTTATTTCAAAATCCTTTTCATCAAGCTTCGGATACACATTCATAAGCGGCGAATAATCGGTGGCCGGGTTGCCGGACAGCAAGACGGTCTTCAGTTTGGTGAGCCCCGCCAGCGGCGACAAATCCGATACCTGATTATCTTCCATACACAGATATACAAGGTTTTTCATGTTGGCAAGCACGCTGATATCCGAGATCTGATTGTTCTTCATCCATATGCTCTCCATCTGCGTCATTCCCGCCAGTGCGCTGATGTCACTGATATTGTTTCCCCATATCCAAAGATCTTTCATGTTGGTCATCCCTGAAAGTGAGCTGATATCGTTGATATTGGTACAGCAAATATAGAGACATTCCAGCTTAGTCAAACCGGCCAGCGGACTGATGTCAAAGACCTCATCGCCATCATTAAGCGCCCAGTTTAGATTAAGACAGGTCAGGTTAGGAAACTGTAAAAGGTCGCTGACATCCGCAACTCTGGCGAGCGGGGCGCCGCCATCCATCTCCATGTTCAACTCCTTAACAACCGCAGCCTCGTCAAGCGTAATGTCTCCCTCTGGCTTGTTAATCGCTTTGCGTACAAGCTCCTCGAGAACAGAATCGGTAAATACCACTACCGGTTCTGGCGTAGGTTCCTCATCGGGTTGTGATGCCGGCTCCACATCGGTCACTTCGGCAGAAGCAGCGGGCTCAGTCGGTTCTGTTGTCTGTCGAGCGGCAGGTTCGCCGCATGCTGTAATTCCGCAAACCAGCAATGTAACAAGCAATACCGATAATGTCTTTTTCATTAAAAAAACCTCCTCAAGACAGTCTCCAAAGTTATTTCATTTCAAAATCCTTATATTCAAGCTTCCCGTAAATATCCTTGATCGGGCTGTAATCTGTTATTGGATTATTTTTCAGTTCTAATTCCTTCAGGTTCGATAGCTTTGCCAGCGGGCTTACATCTGTAATCAGATTGTCCGATAAGAATACGCTCCATAGCTTTGGTAAATTCCCAATAACGGAAATATCCTTGATTCCTGCACCCTTTGCCTCAAATATCTCAAGATTCTTCATATCCGACATGAAATTAAGATTTTCAAATCCATTGCGCCCCTGATCCGGAGCATAGTTCCAATCAAATACAAGGCAAGTCATATTCGTCAGCCCCTTTAGAGGGGATAAATCCTTGACAGGCACACCTGAGAAGCCTAAATTCTCGAGCCTCGACAGACCTTCCAGCGGCGAAAAATCCTCAATGTCATTAAACGACAGATTCAACTCTTTTAAGTTGGTAAAATACTGTAGAGCACTGATATTCCGGATTCCGCCGTTCTTACTGTTCATATCGTCAAAGCTCTCGTTGCTCAAATCCAGGGAGGTAATCGCCGCAGCTTCTTCCTTTGTGATCTCACCGTCCGACTTGTTCATAGCCGTACGAATTTTGGCTTCAAGTACCCCATCATTGAATTCGATAGAATTACTCTGCTCATTTGCTCCTGCCCCGGAGATCTTTCCGTTGTTCGTAAATGTTCCTTTATCTTCGACAAGAATATGTGAGTTGTTAATGATAACAGCTCCTTTATTGTTTATAAATTTACCTTCATCAACGCGAAGGAAGAAGCCGTTTATAACAACAAGCCCATCATTGACAAACGTCCCTCCGACGACTACCGCCATGCCTCCATGCGTATTGACCATTCCTTTTTCAAGGTAAACTGACCCTTTGTTTTCAAATGTGCCGTCAAAAACACGCAGCTGCCCGCCGACCGGACCGCGGTCCACGCTATCCCCGATGACGGATGAGCACAATTTTATCTCACCATTGTTGATGACCTTGCCGCCGTTTTGTACAGCCGTCACGGAGTAATTGATAAAATCATCTGTGAATGAATCGGCTCCCATGACCCGGATTGTGCCGTTGTTTATAAGTGTTCCTTCGATATAAAAATCGTTGCCTCGGTTTACAGTTAATGTTACACCCTCTGGTATGGTCACCTCGCCAGTGACAACTATTTTCCCCCCGGGATCAACTGCTATTGCCTTCACGGTATTGTCAGATAATGCATATAAAAGCGCATCAAAATTATAGGCAATAAATGCATCCGGTTTGTGTTCGTTTACAAAATCAAGTACATTTCCGTAATCCTGCTTTTTGAATACGCCTTCCTCTATTAATTTATCTGCCATCATATGGCTGCCGCCCTTCACGTCGGCCGCCAGTGAAGCCCACGAGACCATTACAACATCCGATCGCAGAAAATTAACAGTATCCACATCATCAGGAAGGATACCAACGGCCTTTGCGAGTATATCCGGAGCATCCCACGAAAAATCCCCCGCCGTGTCATTGTAACCAAGCGCCCTGAGCATGAAGGTCAGATACATATCCGAGCCTGCGCTGCCGGCGCCAAAGCTTGTGGCAGATACGCCTTTGGTCAGTCCCTTTTCATAAGCGTAACCTATGTACTTGTCCGCCCAGGACGGCACATCAGTGAACGGATGATTACCGCCCACCTCCAGTGCCTCCGCTTCCTTACCAAGTGTGCGAATCAGCATCACCATTGCTTCGATGCGGGTTGGCGCCCTGTCAAGCGCAAAATCAGTCTCGGACACACCTTTGAATAATCCAAGCATTTTCAGTGCCGTAGCTTTTGTCTGTGCCGCATTGATGTCAGCCGAATATGCCGGCAAAGCAATTGTTAAGATAATGGTAAGCGATAGAATGAGAGAAAATACACCTTTCACAGTTTTCTTCATAAGCTTTCTCCTTATTGACTAATTTGTAAATTTGCTGTTGATATCTTCATTTTATATGACATTAAATAAAAAAAGGTGAGCTGCCAGCCCACATTTGACATATTTCCTTTACTAATATTTCCCGATTTGATTAACGATAAGATATTGTAAAATCCGCTTTCCCTCCGATAGCTTGAGCTGCCTGGCGCATATCCTCCCCCAGGATGACATCCTCAAGGTGCGGTAACAATAGAAGTGGAGCGAGGTCACCATCTATAATACCAGACACTTCAAAAAAACTAAGCTCTGTCAGCTTATCTATCCCGTCGAGTGTATCAATAGTCGTATCATATAGACTAAGCCTCTGAAGACCCTTTAATCCGTCAAACACTTCAAGAGAGCGGATTGGCAGCTTGCCGGCATTCATTTCAGTGAGCATTGGGCAGTTATCAAGCGGCGACAAATCTGTAACACGGGTATCAAATATGGATAACCGACTTAAAAACTTCAGCTCGCTCAAGATTGATATATCTGTTACCGGGTTATTTTTTAGTTCTACTGCCTCAAGATTCTGCAAGGCAGCAAGCGGAGTTAGATCAGTTATCCTTTGCATTGAAATGGATATTTGCTTCAGATTAGGCATTTTCCCAAGATCAGTAAGCGAGCGGATTGGTCCTTCTCTCACCCGATTGTTTTCAAAGAGCTTCTTCACCCCGGCATTCAGTTCTTCTTCGCTCCTGGCAATCAAAGAATCACCGTAAATATATAGCCTATCAACTAATAATAAATCATCCTTTGTAAGTGGTTCATCCGCCGTCTTTCCAAGCTGAAGCCGGACAGCCTGCTCAATCAGCGGCTCTTCGAAAGAAATACCTTCACCGGGTTTCAAATCCATTGCCGGCAGGTCGGTGAATCGACCCAAAACAAATCCCGCACAAAGGAATAAAAAACACGACAGAATAAACATCGTCCATCGAAGCAATGATATCTTCCCTTTGCCATCGGAAGATAAAAGCGCGGCCTTGAGTTTACTTGCCGATGTAAATCTATGCTCCGGAGAAAAAGCAGTACACCTTTTATATATGGTTGCCAGCCTGTTTCGGCCAACTTTTCGAAAAACCTCTTTTGCGTCCGTCTCTCCTGTAAGCATCCAGCCTAAAACAATACCGACGGAATAAATGTCCGTGCGGGCATCTGTCTGTGAAAATCCGTATTGCTCAGGAGGTGCATATTCTCTTGTACCGATGAACTGTGTGTCGCTCTTTGAATCAGAATGGTATTCGCGCGCAATATCAAAGTCAATCAGACCGATTTTTCCGTCCGGTTTTACAATGATGTTTTGAGGTTTGATGTCTCTGTGAATAATGGGATGCTCCCGCCCGTGCAGATAAATCAGAATATCACACAGCTGAATGCAGATGCCGGTAATTTCCTGGTGCGATAGAGTATTTTCCTTAATGTATTGATCGAGTGGTTCACCAGCGATATATTCGCGTACAATACACAGCACATTATCGTTTTGGAACTCGTCTTCAAAGGCTGGCAGGCCTTTA
Organism: Bacillota bacterium; assembly: GCA_023411645.1. Lineage (GTDB taxonomy): Bacteria > Bacillota > Clostridia > Acetivibrionales > DTU013 > JAEYRF01. Next base: position 12,025 of record JAEYON010000047.1, read on the forward strand.
TGATCCAGCGACTTTAGGATGCTGCTCTCATGCACAACGGAGTAAATATCCTTGTTGTAGCATTTCGCCACATACAACTGCTCACTTCCCTTTTGCCGGACTAAAAAGGTCTCTGTGCCATGGCTGCTTGCCAGACATTCCATCTGATCGTATTTCTCCAGAAAATTTGCTGGATACGTATCGTTAAAGTTATTTATAATATCGGCGACTGCAGCTTTTATATCCTTCATATCATTTTTGCCACGCCAAGTAAAGGCAGACCCATTTCATGCAAAACCCTTTGTGTTTCAACTATTGTAAAATGGTCATGAAGACAGTATATCAATGCCGCATCCCGCTTCACCCTTGGATATAGCGCATTCTTTCCCGCATATTTCAAAAGCTCCTGAGCTTCATCAACATCGGCATCAAACCCAAATGCAAGCTGCAGAACCGTGTCGCGCGAAGGATTTCTTGACCCTCTGAAAATCTGATGTCCATAGGAACGTTCGATATTTGCCCGCTTTATAATGTGCTCCGGTACTTCGCCCTGTTTTTTACATAATTGCGTTATGTATTCGCAAAAGGGCGGCATTTGCATTTCATCCTCGTTGCTTTTTATATACTGCTCCAGATCCGGCGCTTTGAGCAGGCCGCTTAAGAAGGCAGTCGTACTGGTGCTATTTTTCCCTGATCCGGCTGGCTTTACCATATCATTAGTAGTCATCCGATGATGCCTCCTGTCAGAATTTAATAAAATATTCCATAAAGTATAAGTATATTATATACGGTCATCCAGCTCTTCTCAAGCTAAAAAGCTCACAATGATAATAACCTCGAATGCTATATGCGGTCTGACATTAATACGCGCACATCAGGGGATTGGCCGCCACTCATATATATAGTAAGTTCCTCCGGCGCCTCCTCCTGTCCAAAGCTTCTCCTGCTGTCCTTCAGAATAACCGACTGGGATTTCTGCCGAAATTGTGCCGCTTACAGATGTTACATTTTTTTCGCTGTACTTTACAGAGGAATAAATCTCAAATACACTCTTTCCGTCCTCATCTGCAAAACGGGTAGAGCCAAAATCCGCCCGGCAGCTTCCTCTTCCATCAAAGTAAGAAAGGTTTGTTTCTGTAAAGGCTAGATTGAAACTGAGACTTACAACTTCTCCTCCTCGGATTAACTCAGGCGGAACCGATATGGTTAACTGAGTAGCGTAGCTTTCTCCGTGGATCATGTCTGGATCGTACCAGTCGTCACTTTCACCAATATATTTGCTTGAGTAGTTATAGCTGCCGGGCGAAGCACCGGCTTCAACCAGATATGCACCGCTTTTATTCGTATTGTCCAGATTCTCCTGATATGCTTCGTTGACTGTGTCAACAAGCACCCATGCGTATTCCTTTTGTGCGACAGGCGCAGTAACTGGCACTTCAACGCTATCATCAGGGGCATCAGTTTGAACCTGTTCAGTCTTTTTTTCATTGTTCTCACCTAATTGAATTGTTGTGGTTGGATAGGAGACCTTAAACGGAATAGTCAGCTCCGGCGTATCTTTTCCGGGAGCATATAGTTCAATGGTATTTGGAAATCCGCACTGCATATGTCCGAGTATTGTAAACGAAGTGTTCATTGTACCACTTCCAGGCATCTTTCCTGTCCAGTTTTTCATATTAGCAGTATTTGAGAGGGGTGCGAAACGGACGGTATAACCGGTGTACTTATACTCTCCTTCACTATCGGGCTTCTCTATAATTTGAACTCTGACTGTTTTGTTAAGCTCCTGCTGCAGGCTTCGAAGCTGTTTCTCATATTCACGCTGTGCCTGTTCCATAGCCTTATTCAAAAGATATTTTCGTGCTGAGATCATTGGTGCCTGCAGCCTTGTTAATAAATGAGCCCTGTACTGCTTTGTAAGTACCTCTCGATCCTTTGTCCATTCGCGCTCGTCGAAGGAATACTTCTTCCCCGAAACACCGGCAATCTCCTTGACCTTGCCGTAGCCGAGCTCCCAGAACCGGTTGCAGTAACCGTCTATTTCCTGTTCGATTAGCTGCTGTGCCTTTTGCGTATCATCCTGATTTTCGTTCAGGATCCTGATCATTATTCTTCGCCATTCCTTATTGAAGCGCGGGGCCTCCACATCGTTGTAATACTGATATACATCTCCGATGTTTTCTAGCTTCAGTTCCACCATATCGCTCTGTACAGTGGATAGAATAATATCAAATACGGCGATACCTGCAAAGCCTACCTTTAAAGCAGACGATCCGAGGTATCCCACAGCATTGTTGGCGATGTTCTTTGCAAGGTTGGACAGAGTACTTAGCTTTCCTGCGTCATCGGAAAAATTGTAAGTAAAATCATAACATGTCTGCACGACTGCCAGCGCAAGCCCTAGATGCTGCGTCCCGCTGTCCAGTGCCTCGGCAAGCGCACCATCATACTGCCCGCCCAGCGTGATTGCGGTCACAGCTGTGCCGGTGTTTCCCGTCACGGTATTGATGGCTTCAAAACCCGCCTCAAACGCCGCATTACCGGGTTCTCCACTATCAGCGAGTTCCTGCAGCACCTCAAAGGATTTCCCGGTATTCATCTGGCTGGCAATAGCATATACATCAGTGATATAGGCTTTACGGGTATTTTCATTCTTTACCTGAAACACACCGTAAGTGGACAAATGTGTAGTATAAATCAACACCTGCCGGTTTTTGGCGTCTACCTCGTATAGAACGCCCTCCCATTCGCCGGTGCTCCGGTTATAGTATTTTGCACCGATACATTCGCCCTCGGCTCCCGTCTCAACATATTTTTCATCATATGGGATAGTAATAGTGATCACATCATCAAAGACGGTCTGCCCTCCAAGATCAAAATCGTATGCAGTGACCTTTACTCCATTCGACTTATCAGTCTTTTCGGGAAGCTCTCTTATTTGCAGCGTTTCTGATCCGTCAATGCCATACTCGCCAAAATCAATCTTTACACCATAAGCCGATGCAACCGGATTTTCCTCAGTGACTGTCAACTTTTCCGCATTTGCCTTATAATCCTTATCTGTGTAGTAGAGGGTGCTCAGTTCTAGCGCCTTGCTATCCGTGCTGGCTCCGGTTTCAGGGTTTCCGCCGATTCTTGGCAGAATCACAACCGCTAATACAATCACCAACATCACCGCGATGGCTGATATTACATGCTTTCCTGCGGAACGCCTCCTCTTCCATGCAGGAACAGATTGTCCCATCCAAGAAACAGGGCGTTCCGGTATGGGTGTCAGGCGTTCTGGTACATGAGCAGGGTGCTTTTGAACAGTCACATTCTGAGGCGATTTGACAGACATGTCAACCTCAGTACCACAGGAACGGCAAAATTTAGCATTTTCCGGTATATTACCACCACATTGTCTACAATACATATGTTTTCCCCCTTGTTTCTGTGTAAACTGTTGGCTATATAGCGTTTTCTATACGGATGCAGGAGCCAATTCAGCAGACACGTCTTAGCATTATTTTACGTAATTGCTCTCATGTACTGCATCATCTATTCGGGTGATTCCATATAACAAAGGCCCTCACCCATTCGGGTGAGAGCCTCTTATAATACGCTATTTAATTAGATTTCGATGAATTAGTGGAGAAGGATGTTTGTTAAGAAATATATTAATCAATTCTGTTCGGTTTTGAACACCTGCTTTTGAATAAAGATTTTTCACATGTGTTTTAATCGTATTTTCACTCACATGGAGCTCGCCTGCGATCATCCTGTATGTCTTTCCCGTGAGCAGCAATGAGGCAATTTCACTCTCCCGTTCCGTAAGCTTCTCCGAGATTGAGAAATCCTGAATCAGGCGTGACTGTTCCTGAAGCGGCATTTCAGAAAGTACCGACAGATAGGCATGGTTTTTCAGTAGTACAGCGAGGCGCTTATTTAATGGAGGAAGCATCACAAGTGAAACACATACAACACCCAGTGCCAGCAGAGTGGAGCTCTGGCTTTGCACGTTTGCAGAAAACAAGGCGTTTCCAATCATCCCGCCCAGCATTACACCCAGCACATTAGCTGATAGTCCGATACCGAGAACTCTGGCGGGATTCCTGTGAAGCTCCAGCATTTCTCCCAGGATACTCCACCAAAATAGGTCATATACACCGCAAGCTCCCATCATGAGAGTATTCACAACAAGATAGCCCGGAGCTGAGCGGTCAAGTACCAGGAATGCAATGAAGGAAAAGCCAATCATGGCTATAGCAACAAATAGAACATAAGAACGGTTCGCTTTACGAGACAGATTCCTCATAATAAACAAGGCAGCAATGTACGGAAGAGCCCAGTACCAGCTTGTCAGCCATTCAAGATGTGAAAAGGCAGGTCCCTGCACCTGGTACATAAGACCGGAATTGATGGTGATGACCACAATGAACAGGCCCAGAAAAAAGAGGGGCTTCTCAATTCTGGACGGACTCTCCGGTTGATCATCAGACATAGTTATCTTCTCATGATTATCAGCTTCCTCCTTTTGAGGGAGCTTCAGAGCTGACAGGAACGCCAAACCCAGCGCCAGTATGGATAAAGCAAGCCCCACATGAGGAGAAACATGTATAGTCGCCATATTAATAAGGATCATCAGAATGTTGGAGAAGATTAAACCATCAGCTATGGTTTTTATTCGTTCGTTTTTCGGTGTTCCGCTTTTAAGAAAGAATCCCCACGCCGCCACACTGCAACCGGCCAGCAAAGAGGCTGTAAGCAATGCCGCTGTCCATATAAATGATGGCGGAAGAAAAAAAACGCCTGAAGCTGCGGCGCATATTACAATGGAGGCAAGTATAAGTCTTTTCGCAGCTTTCAAAGTTTTAACAAAAAAGCCGCAAAGAACCAACCCGATAAAATGAGCGGCCATTGTACTGAAAACAAATTGATGAACAGGAACGTTGTGATAATCTGCAAGAGCGTACAGAATCCGGCCCTCAAACGGAAAGGCCAGAAGCCATGAGGAAAACAGAGAAAACACGATAATAGTTAATCTTCTATATTTAATCATAGCCAAAACAGACTTCACCGCATCACCCATCCTTTTTTCTCCATTATATAGTCAAAGCTTCTGTGATACAAGATGCGGAAAATCCGTCTGCAGCCAGAACCGTCATTTATCGGTAAATCGATAGCCGATACCTACCTGTGTAAGAATAAAACGCGGGTTTGCAGTGTCTTTTTCAATTTTCCTGCGAAGACTTGCCATAAATACACGCAGGCTTTTGGCATCGCCAACCTCTCCATAACCCCAGATCCGATTAAGAATATAGTTGTGTGTAAGGACCTTCCCCCGATTGGTTATCAGCAGATTAAGCAGCTTATATTCCGTCGGCGTCAGATGGACTTCCTCTGTATCAATATATACGATACCTTTTGTATAATCTACAGTTAAATAGTCGCATGTAAATATCTCCTTATTCATCATGGCAGCCATATTATTTAGCTTGCGCTCCGCAACCCGGATTCTTGCCAGGAGCTCACCCGTATGAAATGGCTTGGTGATATAGTCGTCTGCTCCACAGTCAAGAGCCTGAATCTTCTCACTTTCTTCCTCCCTGGCAGAGACAACGATAATCGGCACATTGCTCTTTTCCCTTATCCGCTCGATAACCGCTATTCCATCCATATCCGGCAGACCAAGATCCAATAAAATGATGTCCGGATTATTCGAATAAAACAACGAGACAGCTTCTTTTCCTGTCGCCGTTAAAATGGTTTTATAGCCCTCATCCTTTAAAAACATAGTAATGAGGGACGTGATATATTTGTCATCCTCTACGACCAATACCGTTACTGTGTTTCCCATCAGCTCTCCTCCTTTACTGGCAGCGTAAATATAAACAGCGCTCCCCCGAGATGCGAAGTTCCCGTGCTGATGCTTCCGCCGTGCGCCTGTACTATTGCTTTACAAATTGCAAGGCCAAGACCTATTCCAGTTTTGCCATCCGGCCCGGTTCTTCCATTTGTAACAAAGGCCTCAAATAGATGCTCCGCAATGTGTTGATCAAATCCCGGTCCGCCGTCTGCAACCCTGAATTCGACACAGTCCTCTGACTGCTTTACCGAAATCTCAATCGGACATCCATCCGGTGTGTGCTTTACGGCATTATCCAAAAGATTGATAAGAACCTGAACGACCATTTTCCCATCCATTGGTATTGCAATTAACTCTACCGGCAATATTTTGCTGAACGGTCTTACATTAAGCCCGATTACATGGGTTATTGCCTCATTTACAACATCGTCTACCACTTCTATCTGCTTTTTTACTACCAGATTTCCATTATCGATTCTCGTCATATTCAGCATATTTTCAACCATGGTTGTCAGCCAAACCGCCTGTTCATTAATATCCTTCAATAAGTGCAGCACGCTTTCGCGCTCAAGGTTTTCACCACGCTGCAGCAAATAACTGCTTGCTCCCACAATTCCTGTAAGAGGAGTGCGCAAATCATGGCTGATGCTCCGAAGTAAATTGCTCTTTAGATGCTCCCGTTCCATAGCAATCCGAATTTTTTCCCGTTCATTATAAACAAACTCACGGTCAAGAGCAATCCCCATCTGTGCAGCAACTGTATT
>JAEYON010000079.1 GCA_023411645.1 Bacillota bacterium
ATAATATAAGGAGATGAAGAGATGAGGGTAAATATTACAGAAACCGTACTACGTGATGCGAACCAATCGTTGATCGCCACAAGAATGCCGTTTTCAGATTTTGAAGAGATTCTGGAAACCTTGGATAACGCGGGTTATTACTCCCTGGAATGTTGGGGAGGAGCAACGTTTGACTCATGCTTGAGATATCTGAGTGAGGATCCGTGGGAAAGACTTGAAAAGATCAGGGCAAAGGTGAAAAAAACAAAGCTTCAGATGCTGCTGAGGGGTCAGAACATACTTGGCTACAAGCACTACCCCGATGATATTGTAAGGAAATTCGTGGCGCAATCAGTCAGCAGCGGTATTGATATTTTTAGAATTTTCGATGCATTAAATGATTTCAGAAATATTGAAGTAGCGGTAGACGAGACACTAAAACAAAAAGCGCATGCCCAGGGTTGTATTTGCTATACCACCAGCCCAATACATAATTTGGAGAATTATGCAAAGCTGGTTAAACAGCTTGAGGAAATGGGCGTTCAATCAATATGCATCAAGGATATGGCAGGGATCATGGGACCGCAGGAAGCCTATGACCTGATTAAAACGATCAAAGAGACAGTAAAACTGCCGGTATTCCTGCATACCCATTCCACCACGGGGCTGGGTCCGATCACACAGATCAAGGCAGTTGAGGCGGGATGCGACGGTATTGATTGCGCTATCTCATCATTTGCGGGCGGAACCTCTCAGCCTGCTACCGAGACATTAAATTATGCACTGAAGCAGATGGGCTATACCACTGGTTTGGATGACAGTGCTCTTAAGAAAATCAACGATTTTTACAAACCTATAAAGTCTAAATATATATCATCAGGACTGATGGATGCTTTTGTAATGGGTACAGAGACGGATGCCCTTGTGTATCAAGTTCCCGGCGGAATGCTCTCAAATCTTATTGCACAGTTGAAAGCACAAAATGCTCTGGATAAGCTGGAGGAAGTCCTTACTGAAACGCCAAAGGTAAGAAAAGACCTGGGATATCCTCCGCTGGTAACACCAATGAGTCAGATGGTAGGTGTTCAGGCGGCTTCGAATGTGCTGGCCGGTGAAAGGTACAAGAATGTATCAAAAGAGATAAAGTCTTACTTAAAAGGTGAGTACGGCAAGGCTCCGGGAGAAATCGATCCTGACCTGATTAAGAAGGTGCTTGGTGATGAGGAACCCATAAAAAACAGGTTCGCAGATACTCTGGAGCCTGCATTTGAAAAAACAAAGGCTCAGTTGAAGGGGATTGCAAGAAATGATAAGGATGTTCTTTCCTATATTGCTTTTCCACAGATTGCAGAAAAGTTTTTCAAGGAAAGAGAAGAAAGAGAGGTAACGAAGGTTACCTATACGATAGTCAAAAAGTAAAGGATGGTGTAGCATGTCTGTTTTTGAAAGTATTATAGTTGGTTTATTTACCATGCTTTTAGTTTTCTTGGTGCTAGCTTTCCTATATGCCATAATTGTAGTGTTGTCCGTCGTGTTGAGAAAAACTACCGATAAAAAGGCGGCAGTTGAGAATGCCGAAGAATTGGCGCAACCTGCAGATAGGGAACAGGAGGCATATGTAATACAGTCTTCGTCAGGGGAATTGAAGCTGAGAAATGTAGATGAGAAAACAGCGGCAATGATTATGGCAATAGTAAGCGACGAATCCCGGATTCCGCTATCTGAGCTATGTTTCAAATCGATTAAGGCTGTTGAATAAGTCAAAATAGTGTAAAGGCCGGATATAGCTGAAGGAAAGTCCGGATATGAAAAGGTAAAATAATGAGCGGAGGTTTTTAAATGATATACGAGGTTACCATTAACAATAAAAAGTATGAAGTAGAAGTAGAAAAGGGACAGGCGGCGATCCTGAGTACAAAAGATGTTACTGGACCGGTTTTTGCACCGCAGGTTCTTCCATCAGTACCGGCAACACAAGCAGCACCAGCTGTCCCTGTTCAGACGTCCACACCAGCAGCACCTGCCGTCGCAGCGGTTTCAGGTGGGGAAGCTGTGAAAGCACCTATGCCGGGAACTATTCTGGATATTAAGGTAAGTTTCGGCTCCAGGGTTAAAAAGGGAGATATCCTATTTATTCTTGAGGCAATGAAGATGGAGAATGAGATCGTAGCAACTGCGGACGGCGTAGTAGCACAAATTCAAACTGCTAAGGGTTCAACTGTCAGTACAGGTGATATCCTTGCCGTTATTCAACAGTGAGGTGACAATAGATGTTTGTAGATGCGATAAAAACAATATTTGCAGATTCAGGCTTTGCGGCGCTTACCTGGCAGCAGTGTGTAATGATCATTGTTTCATGTGTTCTGGTGTATCTGGCCATTGTAAAGAAATTTGAACCTCTTCTGTTATTGCCGATTGCGTTTGGTGTTTTGCTGGCCAATCTACCGCTTGCCGGTCTTATGAGTGGGCCTGTAGAAGGCTCAACAGAGCCGGGAGGCTTGTTATACTATCTTTATCAGGGTGTCAAGCTGGGCATCTATCCGTCATTGATTTTCTTAGGAATTGGAGCGATGACAGACTTTGGTCCTTTGATTGCAAGACCTAGCAGCCTCTTGATGGGAGCCGGCGCACAGTTTGGGATCGTTGCGGCATTTATCGTTGCTATTGCACTTGGCTTTACGCCGCAGGAAGCAGGCTCAATTGGTATTATTGGCGGCGCGGACGGACCTACAGCCATATACCTTACCACAAAGCTTGCTCCGGAGCTGTTGCCTGCCATAGCTATTGCTGCGTACTCCTATATGGCGTTGATTCCTTTGATTCAGCCTCCGATTATGAAACTGCTGACCACCAAAAAGGAAAGAGAAACAAAGATGGAACAGCTCAGGGAAGTATCAAAGCTGGAGAAAATCATTTTCCCGATTGCTGTTACCATATTCTGTGTTTTACTTCTTCCCTCGGTTGCTCCTTTGATAGGTATGCTGATGCTTGGCAATCTTTTCAGAGAGTCGGGTGTCGTTGAGAGACTTTCCAACACTGCTCAGAATGCTATGATCAACATTGTTACGATTTTTCTTGGACTTACCGTAGGTGCAACTGCGAATGCCGAGCGGTTTTTGAAGCCTGAGACACTTAAGATCATTGCCCTCGGGTTGTTCGCCTTTATGTTCAGCACAGTGGGCGGGCTGCTCATTGGAAAACTGATGTATCTAATTTCAGGCGGCAAAATCAATCCGCTGATCGGTTCCGCCGGTGTATCCGCCGTACCGATGGCAGCGAGGGTATCGCAGGTAGAAGGTCAGAAGGCCAATCCGTCAAATTATTTGCTGATGCATGCCATGGGTCCGAATGTGGCAGGAGTCATTGGCTCTGCTGTCGCTGCAGGTATTTTACTGGCATTGTTCGGATAGGAATTAACATTAATTGAGGTAGGAGGCTTGTTGCTGCGAGCTTTCTGCCTTTTTTTATGTGGTGCGTATCAACGGTGGTCGAGAGGTACCTGTCCCCGCGTCCCTCCTGATGGAGGTGAAATATACTGGATTTGAGTAGTTGCCATAATGCCAAAACAATGGTACTATTTACCTTGTCATCTTTTATCATTGTGGGTATTGGAGGATATATGGTATTTTCCAGTTTGGTTTTTCTGCTTAGGTTTTTACCAATAACCATTCTGCTTTATATGATAGCTCCGAATATCAGGATAAAGAATATTGTTTTAATTGTTGCTTCTCTTCTTTTCTATGCCTGGGGTGAACCGGTATGGGTCATATTACTTATCTACAGCTCCCTGATCGACTTTGTTTGCGGCGGCCTGGCAGGAAAGTACCGGGATACTGCTAAAGGCAAGCTGTTCATGATTATTTCTCTGGTTTTGAACCTGAGTTTGCTGGGCTTATTCAAGTATGGAAACTTTTTTATTGATAACTTCAATGCTCTATTTGGCGTAAGTATCCCCAACAGCGGCATATCGCTGCCTATAGGCATTTCCTTCTACACTATGCAGACGATTTCCTATACGATTGACGCATACAGGGGCAAGGTAAAGGTGCAAAAATCCTTTCTGAACTTCCTGTTATTCGTTTCCATGTTTCCGCAGCTTGTGGCAGGACCAATTGTGCGCTATGAGGATATCGAGGATCAACTGGCAGACCGTCGGATTTCACTGCAGGATATTTACGACGGTATCATGCGTTTTGTCCTCGGACTTTCGAAAAAAACGCTGATAGCAAACTATGCGGGAAGCCTTGCAGTGACCTTTCTCGATGGAGATCTTATGAGTCTTTCCGCACCATATGTCTGGTTTGGGCTTTTATGCTTCACCTTTCAGATCTATTTTGATTTCTCAGGCTACTCCGATATGGCAATTGGACTGGGAAGGATGTTTGGATTCCATTTTCCTGAGAATTTCAATCACCCGTATACTGCCCAAAGTATTACAGATTTCTGGCGCCGGTGGCATATGACATTAGGCACTTTTTTCAGGGATTATGTATATATCCCGTTAGGCGGAAATCGCAGGCTTCAGTACAGAAATATTCTGATTGTCTGGATGCTTACCGGGCTGTGGCATGGAGCCAGCTGGAATTTTGTCTTCTGGGGACTGTATTTCGCAGTAATTCTTATCCTGGAAAAAAGGTTCTTGCTTAAGGCGCTTGAAAAGGTACCCAAGGCCATTAGGATAGCATATTCTTTTTTCCTTGTTATGTTTGGGTTTAATTTTTTCTATTTTGTTGATTTCAGACGTAATATGGAGGCGCTTCAGGTGATGTTCGGCTTTGCCGGGGCGGGATTTACGGGTTTGGATGTATGGCGGCTTCTAATCAACTATTTGCCGTTTATCGCTCTTTGTGTGATTTGTGCTGTACCTACGAAGGACTATGTTCTAAATAAAATCAGGCAGAGGAACCTGCCTGAAGGAGTTTTGGCTGTGGGCGCGGCCATTTGCATGACATTAGCGCTGGCACTCAGTATGTCTGGCATTGTGAGTAATAGTTACAACCCTTTTATATACTTTAGATTCTGATTGCCACGGTGGAGGAATCACATGAAAAAGGTTCAGTACTCGGTCATCATGACATTTACAGCACTCATGCTCATCCTGTCCGCGATCTCACTATTTCCGGACAGTGACGGCTTCTCCGAGTTTGAAAATCGAAAGCTGAGCAGCAAGCCGACGTTGTCGCTGAGCGGAGTTTTCAGCGGGGAATTCGAGGAGGAATATGAAGAGTACCTGTTGGACAATTTTCTGCTCAGAGACCTTTCAGTGCAGGGGTATCAGTCGTATGCAGGCTTATTTTTCCTTGATGCTTTTTCTGAAAGTGTTTCTGTACTGATGAGTGTGAATGTGGATGACTTTGTCCGTGCGCCTGGACAAGACGACTTAGAATCGGAGGTTCCATTTGAGGAGCCACAGGAAGCAAAACCTCAATCATCTGGGCTGAATTCATCAGAAGACTCGCGGCCGTCAGTAGGGCTGGAAGCTTCTGATGAGCATCGATCATCCGATGTGCCGGGAAAAAATTACGCTTCCGTACAACTGCAAACCGACAAAATGAATACAGAAGGAACACGGTCCGATGCGCAGCAGGGGGATGCCGGCGCAGAGCAGGGTGGTAACGGAACGGAGCTGAGTGATCCAGATCCGGAGCAGAGCAATTCCGGCGTGGAACAGGGTGATACTGGCGAAGAAAGGGACCAGAAACTGAATAATTCCCTGATCATCTATGAGGACAGGGTTATGATGCCAACGGGGGCGAATGGACTAAAATCCTTTGGAAGGCTGCTGGCTCAAACGGCAGAATTATTGCCTGATGTCAGCTTTTACTCCATTACAGGTCCTACCAGCGCGGCATTTTACGCTTCCGACGCATATAGCACTGAAGCCTATGACCAAAGCAAGGCGGAGTCCATTATTGAAGCCAATGCAACTGGCGTTAGGATTGTGGAAGTATATGACTATCTGATGGGACACAAAGATGAGAATATTTATTTCCGCTCGGATGTCCACTGGACTGCTTTGGGCGCTTATTATGTATATACTGCCTTTTGTGAAGCTGCCGGGATACAGCCTGCAAGCCTTGACGACGACTATACCAAGAACACCTATGAGCCATTCCTTGGCGGGCTATACTCTCAGATATACAAGCTACCTCAGGCAGCTAGACTAAAAAATAATCCGGAGCAACTAGATTACTATATTCCAAAAACCGACCATCAACTGACACTTTTCAAAATGGGAAATATGCAGGCGCCCTACAATGTTGACTGCATTATTAACACAGACTTCAAAAGCTTGGGAGCCTACAAGTATTCCTGCTTCGCATGGGGTGATCAGCGGCTGGAAAAAATCACGACGGACAGCCCCTCAAGCCGTAAAGTACTGGTTATAAAGGATTCTTATGGCAGCGCTTTTGTGCCTTTCCTTGTACCGAATTATTCGACGATATACGTAATCGATCCAAAGGGCTTTAATCAGGAGGGGTGTCTGACATTTGATGCAAAGAAACTGATTAAGGATGAAGAAATTGAGGATGTCATATTTTGCTTTTCTATTTATGGAAGCGGGAGGAGTATTATTCAGAATACTTTGAAAAGTCTGTTACTGGAGTAGGCTTATTGATTGGGCCTGCGCCCAAAGGATCCGGGAAAACATTGCAGTTCTTACAAATGTTCCCCCGGGAGTCGGGCTAATAAAGATTATTAATATGCCATACTGGTATTGCTATGGAAAAGCTGGAGCGTTTCATCCCCGGCGGTTTCTTCATCAAGTGTGATAGACACGATTTCATACTCTACTTGACCGCCCGGCGTCATTACCGCAACTTTGCTGCCGACTTGCCGGAGCAGCAGTGCCCTTCCCATAGGTGAAAAACATGAAGCTTGACTCATATCAGGAGGCAGTTTATTTGTAAATGGAAGAACGATCTGTAAGCTGAAAACTTCCATATCCTCCGCATCTCTTACCTCTACTGTGCTTCCGATAATGGACAGAGGACAGCTATCCGGACCATCCTTTTTTACCCGAACCTTTTTAAGAAATTCTTCAATTCTAGCAGTATAATCTCTGAAGAATATTTCACTATCCATACCAGTGGCTGCATTGTCGGCATAAAAGCCTTTGATGATTAACTCTTTTTCCCTCTCAATCTCAGCGACGTGATCTGAAAGTATTTTAAACATCCTTTCAGACAATACTGTTTGCAGCATTTCCATCTCCCTTTCAAATGTATTGGCCTTAACGCAGAATAAATAACATAAGAAGACACCTCGCAAGTCCTTTGCGAAATGCCTTCTATTACATGCTAACATAAATGTAAACGGATGTCAATGATGGTGACCATTTACATTTTATTGTATGCTTCATATTAAAAGGGTGACGTTGAAATTTATAACAAAAGGGTCCGGCATTTTTTCAAGGCTCCCTGAGCTTCCTTACGCTGTCGGGGTGGATTCTCCCGGTTCCTGCTTCTGATACTGAAGCAAATATAAGGAATAGTACATGCCCTTCCTGGCAAGCAGCTCCTGATGGTTTCCTGATTCTCTTACCTTGCCCTTATGCAGCACTATAATATTGTCTGCGTGCTGGATAGTCGACAGTCTGTGGGCAATAACGATGGTGGTGCGGTTCCTTGTCAGCTTTCCCAGTGCGTCCTGTATGAGCAGCTCTGTCTCCGTATCGATATTTGAGGTGGCTTCATCAAGTACCAGTATGGTGGGGTCAAAGGCCAGAGCGCGGGCAAAAGCGAGCAATTGCCTCTGGCCTGACGAGAAAGTGGAACCACGCTCCATCACCTCTGAGTCGTATCCGTCGGGTAACTTGCTGATGAAACCGTCTGCGTTAACGTATTGCGCAACTGCCTTGATTTTCTCGTCAGAAATGCTATCCTCATTGAGTCGGATATTGTCCTTGAGTTTACCGCTGAACAGGAAAACATCCTGCAGGACAACGCCTATATACCGCCTTAGATCATCCTTTCGAAGCTCTTTAATATTTATGCCGTCGATGAAAATCTCACCGCGCTGAATCTCGTACAATCGGCTCATAAGGCTAATAATCGACGTTTTGCCTGCTCCGGTGGCACCGACGATCGCCACTGTTTTTCCGGCAGGCACCTTGAAACTGACATCCCGGAGTACCCAGTCCTCTTCATTATATGCAAACCAGACATTTCTGAATTCGATATCGCCTTTGAGAGCGGTGTTTCCCGGATGTCTTGTTCCGTTATCCTCCTCTGCATGTGCGTCAAGGATCTGAAAAACTCTTTCTGATGATGCCATGGAGGATTGCAGTATATTGTATTTTTCCGCAAGGTCATTGATTGGATGGAAAAGCATTGAGATGTAATTTACGAAGGAATACAGGATACCGAAGGTAAGTGTGCCTTGGAGTACACTTCTTCCGCCGAACCAGAGCAGCAGTGCCATCGCAAAGGAGGACAGAAGCTCGATGACGGGACGGAACAGTCCGAAAGTCACTACTTCACTCATGACTGCCTTTTTATACTCTTTTCCGGTCTCGTCAAATTTGTCGAAGTTCTCTTTTTCTTTGTGAAACATCTGAATAATACGCATGCCTGAAATATTTTCTGAAATGGCCGAATTTATCTTGGCAAGTGATATACGCACATTCCTGTATACCTTTCGGATCCGGATTCTGAAAAATATCGTAAGCACTATTACTACAGGCATTACAGCAAGTGTGATTAATGTAAGTGTGACATTAAGCCGGAACATAATCACGACTGTACCAGCCAACAATACAAAATCCTTTATTAAAGTAACAAGCACATTGGTATACATATCATTCAGCGTTTCTGTGTCATTCGTAACACGGGTGACAAGCCGCCCGATCGGGTTTTTATCAAAATAAGACAGCGGCATCCTCTGCAGGTGTGAAAAGAGCCGCTGGCGCAGGTTATATATAATTGACTGTCCGGCATAGCTGAGCACATAGATTTGGAGCAGGTTGAACAGAAAGCCGGCAATGACCAGAAGCAAAAAATAGAGACCCATCCGGTTCAATGAAGCTGTATCTCCCGCCTTGATGAAATCGTCAATGGCCAGACCCATGAGAAACGGCCTTATAAGATCAGCAGCAGTGGAGGCAAACAACAAGAGAATTGCCAGTACAAATAAGTACCAGTATTGGGCGGCATAGGACAGAAGCCTTTTCATCAGGCGAGCGTCATAAGCCTTCGCATTGAGCTCTTCTTCCTGAAAGTCATTGATTTCCGGTTTATTATCTGCCATACTACTCCACCTCCTCTATCTCGTCGGCCAAAAGTTGCCGCATGTAAAGATTGTGATAATATCCGCCGAATTCGATCAGTGATGCGTGAGTTCCGCGTTCAATAATTTCTCCGTCGTCTAGCACAATGATCTCATCAGCGTCCTTAACTGCGGAGATCCTGTGGGAGATAATTATGCTGGTGCGCTGCTTCATGAGGAGCTTCAGGTCTGCGAGAATACTCTCCTCTGTCTTTGCATCTACTGCCGACAGGCAGTCGTCAAGTATCAGAATGGAGGGTGAACCAAGCACGGCTCTTGCTATGGCAACGCGCTGTTTCTGGCCGCCCGACAACGTGACGCCGCGCTCTCCAACCATGGTGTCAAACTGTCTGGGGAATTCTATGATATTATCATATAACCTTGCTGTTCTTGATGCGTTTTCAATCTCCTCATCTGTGAGATCACGATAAAAATCTATATTGTTGCGGATGGTGTCTGAGAAAAGGAAGGTTTCCTGGGGAACACATCCTATACTGGTACGTAGTTTGGACAGGGGTATATCATTTACATCCCTGCCGTCTATGAAAAGGGTACCCTGCGGTACAGACAGCAATCTTGGAATCAGGTTGATCAACGTGGTTTTACCGCTGCCGGTTCGCCCGACAATGGCAAGCGTTTTGCCTTTTTCAACGCAGACGCTGATATTTTTCAGTACCGGCTCTTTCGAACCGGGATAGGTGAAAGACAAATCCCTGAATTCCAGATAACCGTTTAATCGGCTTTCTCCGGAATATGTCCCGGCCCCAGCGGCAGGATCGCTTTTATTAACACTGAGAGTTGTACCTGTACTGGCATCCGTTTCACTTTCCTTGTCTGTGATCTCAGGCTTCTCATCCATGATCGTACTGATCCTTTCCAGCGATACAGAACCCCTTTGAAAGATATTGGCCACCCAGCCCAGTGCAGTAATTGGCCAAATCAACAGACCAAGATATGAATTGAATGCGACAAAATCTCCCAATGACAGAGCCCCTTCGATAACGAGAATACCACCATACCAAAGAGCTATGACAAATGATATGGAGGAGATCAGCATTACGCTTGGAAACATCATACTCATCAGCCGGACAAATTTCAAATTAGCTTCTTTGTTGATTCTATTGACCTGTTCAAACTTTTCACTTTCCTTTTGCTCCTGGACAAAGGACTTAATGACCCGGATGCCGGAGAAGTTCTCTCTTGCCGTCTCTGTCAGATTTGAAAATGCCTCCTGCTGCTTTTTAACAGTGGCCTCCATAATCTTCATAAAGAACAAAACGGTAACAGCCAGAAATAGAAGCGGAGCAAAGCAGGCTGCTGTCAGACGTAGGCCGGCGGTGACCAGCATCATCACAAGCGCCGCAACAGGGATCAGCAGGCAGTCTATGGCAAAGATGATCCCCTGACCCGTGGCCATAGTGACATTGTTCATATCATTGGTGGCATGTGCCATCAGGTCGCCAGTTTTGTGGACATTAAAGTAATTGGTCGAAAGTCTCTGTAGATGTGCGTAAAATCGATTTCTAAAGGAGTGCTCAATGGTTCTGGACACACCATACAGCGTATATCTGAACAAAAACCTGAACACGGCAATGCCCACGGCAATAAGGGCTATAGTGACTGCGAATCTGGTAAGCTGCGCTAATGTCAGGGTGCCGCTCTCCAGATAATCTGTAGCATCTCCGAGTATTTTCGGCATCACCAACTGAAGAACGTCCACTCCAAGTAAAAACACTACACCCAGAGCATATCTTAATTTATATTTCAGCAATAGATCCTTAATATATCGCAAAGTGCCCATATATACCTCTCCTACTTAGGTTACTGTTCAGACGTAAGTATTCTTATGTATTATGAGCTATTGTACAATATAAGGAAACTTTTGCGGAATGCAGCTTAGAGATATATAGTCAGAGCGAGGATAAGCAAGTCGACTGTCTGAGCAAAAATGCATCTTTATAAATATTTACTAAAGCATTTTTGCGAGTTTCCACTTGCCCGAGATGAACTATATAGCTCTTGCGAATGAAGATCTTGTTTCCGTTATTGTGCAATAGTTCAGGAACATTAACCCCTCAACGCTCTTATAAACATTGTACCATAATAAACTATATTTACGCATCTATCTTTGATATAATATCTGCATATGAGCCGGTATGCAGATATTATATGCCTCCGGCGGAATTAATGGCCGTATACTGATTGCTATAAAAACAGGAGGTTTTTATGGGACTTGATCATTATCTGCAGACCGTGCGCAAATTAAATAACATGGGCCGTTGGTCAACAGATTTTATGCACCAGAGGGCAACTGTCAGCGAGCACTCCTTCTTTGTAGCACAGGTCGGACAGATGCTGGCGCTTATCGAGGAACAGAATGGCAACACTATTGACTGGGGCAGACTGATGAAAAAGCTACTCAACCATGATGTAGTCGAGTCCATGACCGGTGATATCATTAGCACGGTAAAGTATAAGAATGAAGAGTTCAGGGATATGCTTAATATACTTGAAAAAGAGGTGGTTGAGGAGAATTTGCTGGCTGATGTAGAGGAGCCATATAAAAGCATGTACAGAGATATTCTGTTTGACGGAAAGGATGACACGATAGAAGGTAAGATCCTCAAATGTGCGGACTACATTGATGCGCTAATAGAATGTGTCAATGAGGTTCGGCTCAATAATCTGGATCCTTTTGTGCATAAATATCATGTTATTACTGAAAGCTTGCTCCATTCGGATCTTGCCAGTGTGAAATACTTTATACAGTCCATATTACCCGGTCTTGTAAAAGGATGCAGGGCTCTGGAAAAAAATCAATAAATAGATGAGGTGCAAAGATGCTATCCAATGTTGAAATTCAAAAAATATTACCCCACAGGTACCCGTTTTTGCTGGTGGACAGGATCATTGAGCTGGAGCCCGGCAAAAGAGCCGTGGGTATTAAAAATGTGACTGTCAATGAACCGTTTTTCCAGGGACATTTCCCGGGGTTTCCGATAATGCCCGGAGTGCTGATTGTCGAGGCGCTTGCCCAAACGGCAGGTATCGCTGTAAATGCTGAGAGTGCAGGTGCACAGGAAGCATCAGGTGATGCGAAGTTGGGTGTCTTCGCAAGTATTGATGCAATGAAATTCAAAAAACAGGTCATGCCTGGGGATACGCTGCGTTTGGAAGCGGAAATACTCTCCTCGAAAATGGGTATTGTCAAGGCAAACGTAAAAGCAACCGTCGAGGATAAGCTCGCGGCAGAAGGAGAAATACGCTTTGCCATGACTTCTGTTAAGAAATGATAAAAACCGGTCACGTGAATAACAGTCTGGTATAGTCAGCTCACAGCGAGTTTTTTCCTGGCTTCAAGAAACAATTCGCCTACCTTGTATATGTCTCCGGCTCCCATTGTAATGATGAGATCACCGGGTTCTGCATTTTTATCTAAAAAATCTGCAATGCGCTCAAATTCCTTGATATAGAAAACCTTTTTACCGGTTTCCGCAATCCTGTCTGCCATCATTGCGGCATTGACCTCGCCGGTATCGGCCTCTCTCGCCGCATAGATATCTGACAATATTACAATGTCGGCCTCTTCAAACGCGGTTGAATACTCGTTCATCAAAAACTTGGTCCGAGTGTAGGTGTGAGGCTGAAAAACACACCAGATTTTGGAATAGCCGCAATTTAAAGCTGCTTTCAATGTCGCTGATACTTCGGTAGGATGGTGTGCATAATCGTCCATGACCGTTACACCTTCGCTGTTTCCCTTCAGTTCGAAGCGCCTGCCGGTACCGCTGAATTTCTGAAGTGCTTTTGCCGCGGAAGCAGCAGAACACCCCATAATACTGCATGCTGCGATTGCCGCAAGTGAATTGCTCACATTATGCAACCCGGGTACCTTCAGTTTAATATCGCATATCTGCTCATTTTGATAAAGCAACGTGTATGTAGCACAACCAAGGCTATCATAGGTGATATTAGCTGCACTCCAGGTACATCGGTTATTCTCGATGCCAAAGGTGATCTTGTTGCAAAGGGCATGCTGTAAGATTTCTAAGGCTGTTTGATCATCGCCGTTGACCACCAGATAACCGTTCTGCGGGACAAGATTCGAGAATTTTAGAAAGGCGTTTCTAAACTCGCCAAAATCTTTGAAATAATCTGCGTGGTCATATTCAATATTCAAAATAACGGCCAGAGATGGATGAAACTTTAAAAAGCTTTCAGTATATTCACAGGCCTCGGCAATGAAATAACTGCTTGTTCCGATCCTTGTAGTTCCTCCGATGGCCTTAAGTTCACCGCCAATATGTATTGTCGGATCCAGGCCCTCCTCCAGCATGATCATTGCAACCATCGAGGTGGTGGTGGTTTTCCCGTGAGTGCCTGATACAGCAATGCTGTTGGGATATTTTTTCATAATCTCGCCGAGAAGTGTCGCTCTGTCCATACAAGGGATACCGATCTGCGATGCGGCAATGAGTTCAGGATTATTCGGCTTCACGGCAGCCGTATATATCACGAGGTCGGCGCCGGTGATGTTTTCAGCCTGATGACCGATCGAAATCCTGACTCCCATTTTTTCTAATTTTTGTGTAATCGAAGATGACTTCAAATCAGAGCCTGTAACTGTATAACCCTGATAAATCAGTATCTCAGCCAACCCACTCATGCTGATTCCACCGATTCCTGCCATATGTATTCTCTTAATCTCTTTTGAGCTTAATAGTCCTTCACCCTGCAAATAATAACACTCCCATATTTTTATTCTGCTTCAATAATACAACAACTTAGTATAAAAGTAAATTGAGGCCCGGCCTTATTCAAAGCATTGACCATTTCCTAATAATATATGCCATTTATAATATGCCGTATATTATATTTGGGGGATTCCATTTTATATACTTCAGAATTCTTTACCAATAAATACGGACGATTGCATCAAAAAACCGTAGAACATTCGGAATTCTATGATATAATGAGAAAAAGGTGATGTTTATGGAGAAGCTTCAAAGGAGTGAGAGAATATCCACATTGCAAAGGATTTTGTGTGATTCTCCGGGCAAGGTATTTACGCTTGGTACATTCACGCAGATGCTTGGCTGCGCCAAATCATCCGTCAGTGAGGATATTGATATCATTCGGGGATCGTTCGAAAAGCAGGGGATTGGTACAATAGAAACGATAACTGGCGCGATGGGCGGGGTCCGTTATCTTCCCATGTCCTCGAAGGAGATGACACTAAAGCTGGCTGAAAGCCTAAGCGGCGAACTGTCTAAAAAAGAGAGGATATTGCCCGGGGGATATTTGTACATGCTGGACGTCATTTATAATCCTGACATCGTCGCTGATATTGCCCGAGTTTTCGCCGGGCGTTTTTATGGCAGGGATATCGATTATGTGGTAACCGTAGAAACAAAGGGAATACCGCTTGCTTTTATGACGGCAAGGTATATGAATATACCGCTTGTTATCGCCAGGCGTAACAACGAAGCTACCGATGGTGCATCGGTGAATATCAATTATGTTTCCGGATCATCAAAAAAGATACAGACTATGGTGCTGCCGCTCCGCTCACTCAAACGCAATTCAAGGCTGCTCTTCATAGATGATTTTATGAAGGGCGGGGGGACTGCAAAAGGTATATTGGAGCTTTCCCGTGAATTCAGCTGTGAGGTGGAGGGGATCGGTGTCCTGATACAAACAGCCGAGCCGACCAGGAAATTAGTTGACAGCTGGTTCTCCATACTTACCCTGAACAATGTGGATGAAGAGGTTGGAAATACAGTCATAAGCCCAAGCAAATACGTCTGAGTATTAAAATTGTAAAAGATAAGAAGGAAAATAGTATTTTTTATAGAATATATAAATGTACATGATTATAGGGAAGGTGGGAGCAGCTAATGGAAATCACGGATGTCCGCATCAGAAAGATCGACGTTGAGGGCAAGATGAAGGCGGTCGTGTCTGTAACCTTTGATAATGAGTTTGTGGTTCATGATATTAAGGTTATTGAGAGCCAGAGCGGCCTGTTCATAGCGATGCCAAGCCGAAAAACACCTGACGGTGAATTTAAGGATATTGCACACCCCATCAACGCAGTCACACGAGACAAAATTCAGAAAGCGATACTTGACAAGTACGTTTCAACAACAACTGAAGAGTAGGACTTTAAAGGCACTTTGCAATGAAGTGTCTTTTTTGTGTTGAAATAAATAATGATTAGTGCAATAATAATTGTACCACACCAAG
>JAEYON010000087.1 GCA_023411645.1 Bacillota bacterium
TTGAGTTCGGCTACCTTATGGCATACCGGGCCGGATGGAATATTAGTGTGGGATCCCTTGTGGCGAATATTATTCTTGCTCTTATGCTGATTCCAATAGGAATCCTTTTATATAAAGAGGGATTTAACTTTAACAAAGTACTGGGGTCAATATTTTGCATCGTTGGATTGATCCTGATAAACAAAAAATAACCCCATCCACTTTATTCATAAACTATATTGTTTCGGCTTACTCACTTGCTCAAAGCGTTTCCAGCCTACTCACTTGCTCAAAGCGGAAACTGCATTTTCCCTGAACTGTTTAACTTTAGATGTTGGCTTATAATTGTTTTTCTTCAATATCTCCAAATACTCTCTGATTGTTTTCTCAAGCGGCGAATCTCCATTCTTTGCGGCAGCTTTTATCAGACTCTCCTTAAGTCGCGGTTCCAATGTTCTTGTATCATATGTGAAATGCTCCGAATTAGGCAAACTGCTGCCATCAAATATGAAATTAATGTATTTGTTGTATAGTTCCTTTACCACATTAAGCTTTTGTGATTGACTATACTTCAGAATGAACTGCTCCTGGGCAAACGCTCTATTAAAGACCTCATCCCATCCAATAACTAGTCCGCCGTCGCTTGCGGGCTTATTCCCAGATTCGACAGCCATCAGTGTAAAATAACTTTTAAGATCTTCAGGCAGCATCGAACTGAAATTTTCGTATATACTGTAGTCGATAACAGGATAGGTGCTACCCTCCGCGGTCTCTATTTTATACCCGTTTCTTAGGACATCAGCCAATAACTCCCGGAAACTCTCGTTTTTTATGGAGTCTATATTAATTTCTCCCGATTCATAATCATAAACATTATCAACCAATAATTCACCTTGATCCGCATCAAAGTATCTGTCCGACATTGCCGAAAGGCCGTCAATCTGCAGTTGTTCAAGCTTTAGTACTAAATTTACCGCTTGCCCGCCAGAGAGCTTTCCGCTATTCTCTCTTATGTAAGCCAACATTTCTGCTGGGCTCACGTCCGTCTCCGTCATAATCTTATTATAATCAAAACCAACCGAAGTATAGCTTTGCTCTCCACCATCTGACATATCATTTCCAGGCGAATCCGTACTGCCCTCTTCAGTTGTATCATTTGAACCATCCGATACAACCGTGCTTTGTACTGTATCGCTTTGCATTGTGCCGGTATTATCCCTAACTGTCTGCTTTGTGCCTTCTTTTCCTATGTCTGCCTGCTGTGAACATGCCGTTAATGCCACAGATACCAGCATTGTAACCAATAGAACATTAATCCGTTTTCTCATAATAAACCTCCGAGTATTTTCTCTTCCTCATATTGTCTTTCCATGAATTAGACATATCGGAGCATTTATTTGTTCCTGCTAGTAAAGATGGTCGCCGTTCTTCTACCGACGTTCAGACTTTCATTAGTAAAATTGTTACCTGTAGCATTATTCCCAATCCTTCCAAACATCCGGCTGGTACCCTATCGTAGCCTTCCTGCCGTTTCTGACCACTGGGGTATTATACAGTTTGGGATTTTTGAACAGTACCTCCGCGGCTACGTTTCCCACTCCAAGATTTTGCATGTTCAGCGTTTTATACTCTGGTGCAGTAGTATCAATCATTTCCCTCAGACCAACCGCTGAACGGACTGATTCAAATTCTCCTTTGCTCAACCCGTATTTTCGAATATCTACATACTGGTATTTTATTTTTCGCTCCTTGAAATAACGTTCAGCCTTTTTTGTATCAAAGCACTTGTTTGCGCCAAATATCTGTATATTCATGGGCTACCCCTCATATGAAAGAATTAGATCATTTTTCTCTTTTTCTGTTTGCCGTATCTGTCGGTTGATATCCGATTTGATGCTCTCGAGTCTATCAATTACATGTTTAATTTTACCATAAATACTTCTTAGCTGGTCCTGATTATCGCGAATCTGGTCGCGAACTGCCATATCCGTAAATATATTATCAAACCAGAAGTCGATCGTCCTTGTGGTGGAATCAATGCTCGACAGGGAAATATCAGCAGTCAGGTTGATATCCTTCAGTTCCTTCTTCAAATCAGTGATCTGAGAGGCCAGTCTGTGAAACTGCTCCTCGGCACTATCGATACGGTCATATTTTGCCATATGGCTGAATATCCCCTTGCTAAACCAAATATCATAAGTCGCCCAGCTATCTGCATCGTCCAACTGCTCCATTGCATTTTGGGCCGTGCCGAGCGTTCTTCTAGCCGCCCTCAGTGCTTCTTCCGTCTCTGCAAGCTGACTGCGCATACCATTGAGTTCTTCTTCTAATTTACTGTATTTCAAAGAAGCCTCATCTGTGAACCCGCTTTTAATTTGTTCCTCCCGCTTTTTCAGTTCTTCCTCATATATTCGTTTATCCCCGGACAGGTCTGAAAGCCTCATCCTTATTTCCTCCCGCTCAAGCTTAAGCTCTTTTAGCCTGTTTACGGCGGCGTCATATTCCGTTTTTGCATGAAACATCTCCCGGGATTCCTTATCCACCCTGTCTTCATATTTCCCCACAAGTTTCAATATCGTCGCGGATAGGGAATTCTTTTGAATTTGTTCAACGTCCAGCGACTCCCTCTCATATTTTTGAAGCAGCAGACTAACTTCTCTGTCAGCCTCACCGATCCGTGCATCCAGCTTTTTTAAGCGTTCCTTCAGTACCGGCAGGGCAGCCAGTTTATTTTTTAACTCTAGCAGACTATTGTTATCCATAGATCCCTCTCCTTAAAACTAGATTTAACAATTATATCATACGGTATTCATTATGGATTTTCTTCATAATCTGCAGACTTTAG
>JAEYON010000120.1 GCA_023411645.1 Bacillota bacterium
AGGTATTTGAAGCATTTGAGGTTAAACCTTTTGATTACTTGGTAAAGCCGGTTGATGAGTCAAAAATATATAATACTATGAAAAGAGCCTATCAAGATATTGAGCAAACGGCAGATAACTTTTTTAATTATTCAAATAAAAATCTTACATATAAAATTCCATTGTCAAAAATCTACTACTTTGAAAGTACGGGTAGAATTACCAAACTACAACTAAAGACAGAGTCAATATTGTTGTATCTAAAAATAGGTGACATAGAGGTTTCTTTGAAGAATAAAAACTTCTTTAGATGCCATAAAGGCTTCATTGTTAACTTTGAACACATATTTCAGTTTTCCAAAAATGAAATCGTCCTGGATAACAATTCTAAGATATTCTTAAGCAAGCTAAAATATAAGGAATTTTCAGAAGCCTTCAGGGGGTATATGAGGAGGAGCAGGTAATGGGCATGACTAGTGTATTAGCTAATGTATTCTCAGATGTAATTAATAGTATAGTCTGGATAATGTTTTCCATCGTGTTACTAGAGAGAAAGAACTCTTTCTTAAAAATATTGATAACCTATATTATAGGTTATATTTCTATATTAATTATTAGCATATTTTTTGAAGAGAGTGGAGAACTAGTATTATTGTTCTATCCTTTCTTGATTTTTTTTATTTTGTTTACCGGAAAAGTAATTCATAGATTATTCACTTGCATTACTACCTTCTGCATTAGCTATTCTACCGAAGTATTAGTAGTAGCAGTAATAAATACAAGCTCAAATCATAATTTTTTTGCAGGAACATTAGGTGACACTCAGTTTTTAATTTTTATTTCGATATTTAAACTTACTATTTTTCTAATTATATTTGGCATACTTAGAAGCTTCAAATCATATGTTTATCTGAAAATATCCAAATTATCAGTTTCTCAGACATTACTATTAACATCTCTTCCGTTATTTGGAACATTTCATGTTGCAGTGCTTGATATAGGAATAACTAGACTTGAAATAGTACCAGTTAAAGCATCGGCTATAATGATAATATCCTCTATTACAGCAATTCTTTATACGGGAATACTTCTAGTTATGATTGATAAGATAGTTTTAAACAAATATCTACTCTATAATGTCCAACTATCCAAGGCTCAGCTTGACGTACAGTTTGAGCACTATAAAAGTTTAATGGAAAGTACAAAGCACACTAAGCGGCTAAAGCATGATATGAAAAATCATCTTATGTGTATAAAGAACCTGATTGAGCAGGACAAGCTAGGTGAAGTGAAGTCCTTCATTGGTGAAATAAATAGTTCACTAAATTCAGATAAAAATATTATTAGCACAGGTAATACCATTGTAGATGCAATTGTTAACGATAAAGCTCAGGTTGCACAGTCTAAGGGTATTAAATACGAGTTCAGTGGGTGCTTACCATCTGATAATTTTATCAGCCCATTTGATATCAGTACTATTTTTTGTAATGCTATTGATAATGCATTAGAGGCAACGGAAAAAAGCGTTGCGCCCTTTGTTAAAATAGAAGTTTTTTCTCAAGGAGACTGTTTAATTATCAATATATCGAACTCTGTAAATAAAAATATATCGATAGACGGAAATACAATAGCTACAACAAAAAGCAATAGTTCAGATCATGGATTTGGGTTACTAAACATAAAAGAAAGTGTAGAAAAAAATAAAGGGGAGTTATCCTTAAGATGCAAGAATGAAATTTTTACACTTGATATTCTCTTTCGATCCCTTTCATTACATTAAAAAGGCATCTTGTGTATTATATATTGTTTTTTTATTTATATGGAATAATATGTATTTATTAGTGGTGAAGGGGGTTATGACATGATAAATACACAGGATTTCATAGATTTGGATGAAGTTGAGTTACAGGATGTCCTTGGGGGTGGATGGGGGAGAGATTATATTCAAAAGATAAGTGAATTTTTGTCTGACCTATTTGGCAAAGACGACAAAAAATAAAATATTTGAATGTTTTACGGTTAATAATAGAATTTTTATTTATTAATAGACATACAAATATAGTTCTCCAAGCATGTTATGCAATATGCATAGCGAAACTAATTAGAATCAGAATATAGAAGGGAAGTACAGATACAATGAAGTAGAATACGGAAAAGAATTCAGACTTGAAAACGTTTTATCATTGAGAAAGAAAATGACACAACAACAAATCAATGAAGAAATGATCAAAATAGGTAAACTTCTACAAGATAATGGAGCAAAAAAACAGGGTCCCATTGTAACAATTACCTTTGCAATAGAAAATGTTAATGGGAATCACATGTTAGATATGGAAATACTTGTGCCAATAGATAAAAAGCTTGATTTGACTAGTGAATACACATTAAAACCTGCATTTCACATTGTAAATGCAGTATACGCAAGACACACTGGAAACCCAGCGGCATTGCAGAATACATATAATGAAATGCTAGCGTTTATCCATCAAAATAATTTACAACAAATAACTGCTGGATATAATGTGCAGGTCAATGAATTACTTCCGGGTATGACACCTAATGACATGATTGTAGATGTGTATATAGGGGTTAGTCCAAATATATTGTAATTAGCTTCTGTTAACCATGGAATAGGAGTTAATATATACTGCGAAGGCATCTGAGATTTTGGCTTGAAATCTATGCGCAAGAGGACGAAAAGAAGTGTAAGTGCTTTTGTATAAAAATTTATTAAGTAACGAAACGAAAGTGAGGTCTTTAAATATGACTTATGCAATGAATTTGAACAATGTTGGTTTTGCTGAGTTAACTCATGATGAAATGATGTGTGTTGATGGGGGAGGATGGCTTGCAGGTATTACAGTGGCGGCATTAACAGTAACAGGAGTAGTATTAGCAATTGTTGCTCCACCTGCAGGTGCAGGAGTCTTATATTATACTGGTGTTGCTTTTGCAGGGCTTGGTGGAGTAGCAGGAACTGTAGGCGCTTGGAATGCAAAATAATTGAGGAAGGAGAATTATTTTATGAGAGAGTTAATATCCATAAATTTTGAGGATTTTAGTAATTCTGATTTGATGTCAATCAATGCTGGCGGCTTTTGGGATGGAGTAGGTGTATTTGCAACAGCTGTAGGAGTTGGGATTGCAGCATGTGCGGTTATAGTTACTGCACCGGTAACTGCAACTGCTATTGTTGTCGTAGGAGCTTCTGCTTTAGTTGTTTCTGGTTTTGGATGTGCGGTAGGTGGAGCTATGATGCTAGGTGGAAAGGCATAAGAAAAACAATATCTAGACATCTAGGAAAGACTTTTCTAGATGTCTAGGTGATTTTGGAAGGACGCATTTAATAATGAAAGACCAAATTGGGAAATTTAGAAAAGTTATATTTTTGAGCACTTTGTTTACTCTGATTACAATTGCATGTGTTGTCCTTATTAGGTATGTATACAGTTATATTGATGTGATGACACTACTAATTGGAATACCAGCAGTGATCTTGATTGTTATGGTGTTATTTGATTTAATCTTAATAAGTATAAGAAAGTATAAAAGGGGAAAATGTATTTTTGAATTATATTCTTTAGGACATAAGACTGAATCATTAAAAATAATCCCGCTAGTTTTATTAATTTTAAGCGCTTTAAATGTTTTAGGCACAAAATCATACATTAAGATTATATTAACAGTGGTTGCGCTTTTTATGGCAATCTTTTTAGCGAATAGATTATGGATGAAAACAATATGTATATGTGAAGAAGGAATTTATTCTTTTGGCGAATTTTATAGGTGGAATGAAGTTGTATGTTATAAATCAGACGAAAATAAAATAAATTTTAAAGTTATTAAAAAAAAGAATATACATGATCTGGAGTTAGAATATAACAGAAGTGAAAAAGAAAAAATTGATTATTATATATCTGAAAAAGGAATTAGGTACATATAATTTTAAGGAGAAAAATGCTATATAAACTAAGAAAATACTACTGTATCAAACAACATGACATAACCGATTGCTGAGCTGCTTGTCTTGCAACCATCAGTAACAATACGGTTTTAAAACATGTATAACCAAAATAAGAGAATTTGCTGGCACAGACAAACAGGGGACAAATGCATACGGAGTGATTAAGGCAGCTGAGAGCCTTGGGTTAATAGCCAAGGGTGTAAAGGGGAACCGGGAGGCCTTTTTTTCAGAGTTTCCCTAATTAACAATATGACTAAAGAGTTCAAAGTCGTAGTCATATTGCTAATTCTTAAAAAATAAAAGAGGTGAACATTTTGTACGAATGTAAATATGTTAAAGTAGAATTAAGGAGTGGTGCGTTTGAGCGCAAACCCATAGAAGATTATCATAAAATTATTGATGAACATTTACTAGATGGGTGGAGATTTGTACAAGCTTTCTCACCAAATACATTAACTGGACTATCGTCAACTGCTAGTTACTTAGAACTGATATTCGAAAGGGAAGTAAGGATTCCAAATGAATAAACTTTCAAGAGAAATACTAGGGAAAAGGGTATATATAGTCTCTCAAATACTACTAATAGCTATTATTTTAGTATTTTGTTTTAAAAAGGTAATATTAAAAGTAGTAGATAGAAACATAGTTAACACAGTATCATTATATTCAATTATTATATTTGGTACTGTTGTAATAGTTAAATACATAATATATTACATAAAAAACAAACATTAGTTATATAGTGTTGATAATACATATTTATAAACAATATATAAAACAACCTAAACAAGGAGAACTTAGTTGTTTGTATTTTTATTCTTTTATAGGGATTTAACTACATATGATAGAGTTATATTATATATATTTTTAATTATTCCTTTAGGATATTCAATTTTTATTCATAGACCAAAGTTCTAGTTAATCATATTATACAATAACGCTAATAACTATAGAATTATTATAAAATATTAAACTTATTATCAAAGACTGAGGGGCATCATGTTAGTAGCAAAATGTACATTTTTAATTATAGAAATAATAAACATAATAAATATTAATATAAATAAAAAGTTAGTGCAGTCTAAAAATAATTGCATTGTATCACTAGCGAGCTTTTCCATAATTGACGTAATAATAATTAGCAACTATATATTCCATTGTACAATCACATTAATAGATTTCTTAATTTTATTAGCTACCTTAATTTATTTAATATCTATTATTACTTTAAATCTAAGAAATAAAAAAGACTCAACTAACCATAGCCGGAGATAAAATATCTAATGAAAAAAAACTACTGCATAAAATAACACAAGTAGAGTTTTTATTCAGGGAGGAGTTTATCTATGAAAGTATATTTCCCAAAGAATAGTATTAGGGCTTTTAAAGTACTTATGCCATGCATTTTATTTTCTTGTTGCATAGTATATTGGATAGTAATTGTTTCACAAAAGTATTACAAATTAGCTTCTAATTTACAGGGAGTAGTGTATACAGCAATATTGATGTGTTTCGCTGTAGAAATATATAGGTTATTGGATGCATATTTTAGCCAGCAAATAACTATTAATGAAGATAATATGTTTGTAAACACAAAAAGAAATACTACTAATATCGAATATAGAGATATTACTAAAATACAGTTTAAATACTTTTTTTTTGGAGGGAAAATTCGGATATACATTAATAATAATGAAACCATAACCCTATTACCGATTTTTAAAGATTACGAAACCTTGTCATATGATTTAATGGAATTAGCAAAGTTTAATGACATACCGTATGACTTAATATAATTTAAA
>JAEYON010000131.1 GCA_023411645.1 Bacillota bacterium
TCGGTTTAATGTTATAATTGGATTCAGTGATATTGATTGTGAATTGTTTATTCCGATATCCTGCAGAGGGAGCGTGTTTTGTGAGTAAAAAAGTTTTGATCGTAGACGATGAAAAAAACATAGTGGATATCCTCAAGTATAACTTAAAAAAAGAAGGCTTTGACACAATCGAAGCATACGACGGGGAGCAAGCCATTGAGCTTGCTCTCAGTGAGAAACCGGATCTGATTTTGCTGGATGTGATGCTGCCCAGGATGGATGGCTTCACGGTTTGCAGAAAGCTTAGGCAGACCTTGGCTACGCCGATTCTCATGCTTACGGCGAAGGAAGAAGAGGTGGACAAGGTTCTCGGTCTGGAGCTTGGCGCGGATGATTACATTACAAAGCCATTCAGCCAGAGAGAGCTGATGGCGCGCATCAAGGCAAATATCAGAAGGACGTCGCTGGAGGAGGTCGCCGCTACAAAAACCGCTTTTATCCAGTGCGGCGATTTGCTTATCGACATTGACAGGTATGAGGTACAGCGTGGTGATACGGCAATCGAGCTGACGCTAAGGGAGTTTGAGCTTGTCAAGTTCCTTGCAATGCATGCTGGACAGATATTCTCCAGGGAAAACCTGCTGGAAAAGGTTTGGGGATATGAATATTATGGAGATGTAAGAACTGTTGACGTTACGATCCGCAGGGTGAGGGAAAAGCTTGAGAGGGATCCCTCCAACTGTGAATATATCATGACCAAGCGGGGAGTCGGTTATTATTTCAGCAGGCAGGACAAGTAAAGCAATGTTTTTTAATAGCTTGCAATGGAGACTGGTAGGATTTTTCTGTCTTATTACCGTCTGCTTGATTATACCTACGTGGCTCTTTCTGAACAGCAGGATCGAAATAAAATATTATGACAACTTTGTGGACAGGATCGAAGAGGGCTTCAGCTATATTACGCCCTCGAACGGTACTATTGATGCGCAAAGTCTCAGTGAAGCTCTGAAAACGAACGAAAGTGTTTTTCAGATCAATCTTGAATACAGATACTATACGATTACCGATAAAAATGGTGAGATACTCGATACTAACGATATTGAGTTTCAGAATAATCCTTCGGCTGCGCTAAATGCGCTGCTGGCCTCTGATAATTATGTCCGTGCCTTATCCGGTGAAGAAGATAATAGAAGAATTCTCGAAACATATGGCGATAAAAGCTTTTTTGACTTTGCGAGACCGTATGGCGAGTATATACTGTATTTCCGGTACTTCAAAGATGATTGGGCCGTTATAACCCGTTATTTCAACGATATAATATATACCAGTCTGGCTATTGGCCTTGTGATTGCTTTTGTGGCGGGATATATACTTTCGAGTACCATAACACTGCCTCTGGCGAAGCTTATGAATAAGGCAAGGAGCATAGCGGGAGGCGACTTTGGGCAGGTGCTTGAGGTTAAGTCGGAGGATGAGATCGGTAAGCTGACAGAGACCTTCAACTATATGTCTGCGAGTATGAAAAACTATATCACAGAGATATCCAGTGAAAAGGGTAAAATGGAGACTATCTTAAATTACATGACGGATGGAATTATTGCATTTAACCTGAAGGGGGAGATCATTCATACGAATCCTGCATCCGACCGGCTTCTGGGGGTGGAGGAAAGGTTGGATAATTTCAGGGATTACTGCGACAGGTTTGGCTTTAATTATTGTGTTGAGGATGTGCTGTATCTTCATTCGAGGCAATCCACTGAAATGAGCATAGTGGTTAACGGGAAGACCATAAAGGTGTACTTTGCGATCTTTACAGATACAAATAAGAACCCGGAAGGAATCATTGCTGTACTTCAGGATATTACGGAGCAGCAGAGGCTGGAGAATATGCGCAAGGAGTTTGTGGCAAATGTTTCTCATGAATTGAGAACACCGCTGACCTCCATCAAGAGTTATTCAGAAGCGCTGCTGGACGGAGCGATAGAGGAGAGTGAAACAGCCGGGAGATTCCTTAGTGTCATTAACTCGGAAGCAGACAGAATGACCAGGCTTGTCAAAGATTTACTTCAGCTTTCCAGCCTGGACAATCAGCAAACAAAGTGGAACTTTCAGTTGATTTCGCTTGTGAATTTGGTTCGGAGCGCGGTTGAAAGAATGGAACTGGAGGCAAAGTCCAAGAATCAGACGCTCGAGTGCTTTGTGCTGTGCGATATACCTGATATCCAAGGGGACTATGGCCGTCTTGAGCAGGTTGTATTCAATATTCTTGGCAATGCAATTAAGTATACCCCTGAAGATGGGAAGGTAACGGTTTATATCGGAAAGATCGTGAATGATGTATACTTTAAGGTGGCGGACAGCGGAATTGGTATACCCGAGTGCGATCTGAACAGGATTTTTGAAAGATTCTACAGGGTGGATAAGGCGCGTTCAAGAGAAATGGGTGGTACAGGCCTTGGCCTCTCTATTGCCAAGGAAATAGTTGAAGCTCATTCAGGGGTGATTACAATCAGCAGTAAGGAGGGTGTCGGAACGGAGGTTACGGTAAGGTTGCCTGTAATCCATACAAGCCCGGAAAATTGAGCGTTTGCAGGATTTATTATGTAATTTTTTCTTAAATGGACTGTAATGATTTTGTAACATCTTTTTAGTATAATGAAATTACTAAATTTATGTTATAATGGATAATGTATAAGAAGGAAGCATAATAAGGCTTAAGGGGCAATACGATGATAAAAAAATTGGGTGCAGTTTTAATAGCTGTTTTGATATTATTGGCATTTTCCATGACAGTCTTCGCAGGGAATACAGAAGGGTCCGGAGGTGTTGGTTTGTCTGCCGAGGGAATCACCAGCGCCCCTGCTCCAGACATTCAGAATGCCGCCGTGGAAACGGAAGAAGATATCGCAAGAAAACACTTTGACAGTGAATACTGGGGCACTTTGAAAAATGGAGCGGCATTGGATAATGGCAAGTTCATAATGACAATTACCAAACCTGAAAACGATAAGGATTCGACCTATAAAAGGTCTTACATACTCTCCGGAAAGTCGGACTACGATGACGTGGTCATCTCGATAGCCAGACTAAACAGAAAAACAAATGAATATGAGCTTATAAGTAATACAGACGGAGATAAATCCTGGGGAATTGGATCAGGTATATTCTCCACAGAGATTTTGTTAATTGATGGCGTAAATAATCTGATGTTTATCTCTTACAGAAAATCAGAAATGGTTGAAGGGAAAATTCAGTTTAATAGCATTACGGTAGAACTGTTACCTGAATCGTTGACTGACAAGATAACAAGGAAGGCTACTGAAATTGGAAACAGTATTACAAACGGGATTGAGAAAAGCTACCAATCAGTCATTGACATTTTTGGCAGGAAAGGCAAATGAAAGAGCGTCTGAAGACGATTTGTATTATCATACTTCTTATAGTGGGCATATCACAGGTAGGAATTCTCTGGAGCTATCAAAACCGGGGGAATCCTACCGGTTTTATTTATGGGCTGTTCGGCCTTGAACATGCGGCTCGGATCAATAATGAAATACTGCGCGAAAAACTGTTTTTACCGGACAGGCTGGTTTTATCCGATGGAAGCGGCTCTTACTGGGTGGTTTCGGATGATGAGAGCAGGTATACGACTCTTTGGAACGAGGCGAGACAGGGACTATATCAAATTATCTCTGGTGATATTGAATTGACAAAGGCCGGTGGCAGTTGGGGCGATGCTATATCGAAACGAGGAATTCTGATTGATTTTGGCTATGCTATGGATACGGAGCTTCTGTCATGGTTTTTGGGCGTTGTAAACCCGATGCATGAGTTGAGTGATATTCGTAAGGTGATGATAAATCGGGATATTACGGATGAGAGCATGAGTATATTCTATATTTACTGCAGCGATGGCACAGTCTATAGCTCAAGGCGGATCAGATACGAGGCAGCAGTGAAGCTGGAGGAAAGTATTGTTGCTGTGAGCAAGGTCAATCGTGGCTATACTTCCCTTAAAGGCGGCGGGATCGCTAAGGAAAATGATGAGCCCGATGTGCTTTATGCTGTAGCTCCGAAATACTGGAGGTATAATAGCTTTTCCATGGCGCCCCCGGTTGAGTTCGAGAACGATGAGGAGCTGGCTGATATTCTTTTGGGAACCGAAAAGGATCGGTACAACAGAAGCAGAATCAGAGGTAATATTCTGCAGTTTAATTATGGTGACAATGTCTACAGGTATTACGAGGACGGATATATGACCTACCGTTATCTGGAGGCAGCGGATACGTCAGGCAAAGGCCGGGCAGAGAAAGCGCTTCTACATTCGTATCAATTCATTGCGCAAATATATAATCAGTTTGAGTCGCCTGCTGATATTGTGTTGACATTAGTCGAAAAGCTGCCGGGTGGTATATATCGATTTGGTTTTGATTATAAGGTTTCAGGGATTACGGTGAAGGTCGATATTGAGTCAAAGGAAAGCGGCGGATTGAAGGACGACCCCGGCTCCAGGCTGGAGCACGCTATCGAGATCCAGGCTGATACGAAGCGGGTGTTGAAATGCGATTGGCTGCTGAAAGGGTTTGAACGAAGCGGCGGCGGAAATTTTGATGATCGTTTTAATTATCTACTGGAGAAATCGGGAATTAGTTTCAGGGACTTGAGCATACAGGATATATATCCCTGCTATTTCGTAGACTCTCCATCTGCAAGGCAGCTTAGTCCGTCGCTGTTTATTAAAACGAGGAACCAGGGAAACATATCAGTTGAAATGATCCCCGAAGAAGGAGACTAGCATATGGATGTGGCTAAGGCAAAAAATGTGGTCATTACACTGCTGATCGCTTTCAATATTTTTTTATTGGTAAATAATCTGACATTTGTCAAAGGACAGGGCGTCCGGAAGGAAACAATTCAAAATGCCGAAGTGATTTTGAAGAACCGGGGAGTGTCACTGGAATGCAGTATCCCCACTATACCGGGCGGGCTGCACAGGCTTGAATATTCCTATAGCAAACTGGACAGGCAGGCATTGGCACAGACTTTGTTGGGCAGCGGATACGCTGTCATCGGACAGGAAGCGTCGAGCGACCAGGGAGTGGCTTCAGTTCAGGATTATGAGTTTGAGCAAGGCGAAAAAAAGCTTCAGTTTATCAGCGATACACAGTTTATTTACACAGATGATCAGCCGGCTGCTGTTATTGACATGGGCAGCGAGGAGAAGATAAGGAAAGCGGCGCAGCAATTTCTAAAGGAGGCCGGTCTTTTAGACGGAAAGTACGTAGTTGACAGTCTTGTGAGGGGCAGTGCAGGCGGGGAAGGCGATGAAGCGCGGGCAGGCAGTGATGATATGGATATTAGCGGAACCCGGGGCGGCAGCGTGACGGTAGTTTTCATTGAAAGCTTTGAAGGTTTTCCTGTGTTTGATAATTACGCATATGTTACGCTGGATCAGAACGGCGTGCTGCGCCTTGAGTACGGGAAAGTACGTGTAAACGGATTTAAGCAGGATAGTATTGAACGTTTTGACGCATATCAAGCGTTGCTGGCCAGGTTCAAAATGGGCAGCAATCTGATCATTACTTCTATCGACAGCGGCTATAAACTTGAGGATTCATCCATGAACGGTGTTGAATCCGTTGAGATGCTGCCCGTGTGGCGTGTCAGGATTAAGGGTCAATCCGAGCCGGAATATCTCTATCCATATGACTTGTGAAAACAGAATAATAACCATAATAACAGTGCGGAACAACCATAATGAACTAATTGTAGTACAAAATATAAAACAGTGCTATAATAAATGATGGGACACTCCTGCAACTACCATAACCGGGGAATGCCACCCACCTATATACGAAAGAAAAGAAGGCAGGTGCACGGGTTGGAGAAAATCGTTATACATGGTCAGAAAGCACTGCATGGTGATGTTTTTATAAGCGGGGCCAAAAATGCTGCGGTTGCGGTTGTGCCTGCGGCATTGCTCATTGAAGGAACCTGCAGAATTGAGAACCTGCCGGACATTAGAGATACGCGAGTATTGGGGGATACACTGGTCCAACTGGGAGCGGTAGTCAAATATGAAGATAACAATACCATTTTAGTTGATTCCAGTAACATCCATTCTTATATAGCCTCCTATGATATGATAAAGAGCATGAGAGCATCCTATTATTTACTGGGTGCGTTGCTTGGCCGATTTGGAAAGGCGGAGGTCGCTCTGCCCGGCGGCTGTGATTTTGGCTACAGGCCAATGGATCAGCACATCAAAGGGTTTGAGGCCATGGGCGCGTCGGTGTCCATCGAGCATGGGATGATCAAGATGAGCGCGGATAAGCTGGTTGGATGTCAAATCTATTTGGACGTTGTCAGTGTAGGAGCGACGATTAATCTGATTTTGGCGGCGGTGAAGGCAGAGGGGACCACTACTATTGAGAATGCCGCCAAGGAGCCGCATATCGTCGATGTTGTTAACTTTTTGAATGCGGCAGGTGCGAATATTAAGGGAGCCGGAACTGATGTAATCAAGATAAAGGGCGTTGATAAGCTGGACGGCAGTCCGGTTCACTCCATTATACCGGATATGGTCGAGGCAGGTACGTTTATGATTGCTGCCGTGGCTACAGGCGGGGATGTAACGGTGAAGAATATTATACCGAAGCATATGGAATCGTTGACGGCCAAGCTGATAGAGATGAATGTAAATGTCATAGAGGGTGAGGATTGGATCAGGGTAGTTGGCGGTGATACGCTTCAGAAGGCGAATATCAAGACGCTCCCCTATCCCGGGTTTGCCACAGATCTGCATCCGCCGGCAACAGTGCTGCTGTGCCTGGCTAATGGCTGCAGTACGGTGTCTGAGGGTATCTGGCCTCAAAGATTTCAATACGTGGATGAACTGAAAAGGATGGGCGCGAAAATACGTGTTGATGGCAATGTGGCGGTCATAGACGGGCCGGCCGCTTTGACGGGAGCAAAGGTGAACGCTATTGATCTGAGGGCCGGCGCAGCAGTGGTCATTGCCGGACTTGCGGCGGAAGGAACTACTGAGGTGGACAATATTAAATACATAGACAGAGGCTACGAGGACTTTGTTGGCAAGCTGCGAAGCCTTGGAGCGGATATACGGAGAATTGGGAGATGACAGGACGAGAGAGTTCGGGAGCGGATGGGACGAATAGTACGGGAGATGGAGAGTAGAGTAAAGAAAATTCGGGAGCGGAAATTGTGAATCGGGAATCGGGCATTATGAGATTTTGTAGCTTATATAGCGGAAGCAGCGGAAATTCATTATTCATCTCTTCAGGCAGCACAAAGCTGCTTGTTGAAGCGGGCCTCAGCGCAAAGAGGATCATAGCGGCATTGGACTCCATAGGGGAAAACCCTGCTGAGATCAGTGCCATTTTAGTATCACATGAGCACAGTGATCACACAAAGGGAGCCGGTATCCTATCTCGCAAGTTTAATCTGCCCATATATGCCAGTGAAGGTACTTGGCGGGCGATGGAGGGAATGATCGGTGTTGTTGCAGAATATAACAAGGTGGTTTTTTCGTCATATACTCCTTTTCAGATAGGTGAAATTGTTGTGACGCCTTTTCCAATACCGCATGATGCCAATGAGCCAGTGGGCTACAGCTTTTGTGCCTGCGGGAAAAAGGTGACTATTGCAACGGATATAGGGCACATTAGTACGGATTTGCTCTCCAGCTTTGAGGATAGCGATCTGCTGCTGCTGGAGTCCAACCATGATCTGGAGATGCTCAAGGTGGGCCCGTATCCCTGGCCATTAAAGAAACGGATAGCCGGTGCACATGGGCACCTTTCAAACGATGCCGCCGGAGAGGTCATTGCATATATGGCGCAGAAGGGAACGAAGCGGTTCCTTCTCGGGCATTTAAGTAAGGAGAACAATTTCCCGGAGCTGGCCTACCAGACGGTGTGCAATGCGTTGTGCGAGAAATGCTTGCAGGCCGGCACCGACGTTACAGTGGACATTGCTCTTCGGGACCGAGTAAGCAGGGTGATCGAGCTATGAAGATTACCGTCGTAGCAGTAGGAAAGCTGAAGGAGCGCTATCTGAAGGATGGCATTGCCGAATACACAAAGCGTCTTTCAAGGTTCTGTGATCTTCAGCTTGTGGAGGTTGGGGACGAGCAGGCGCCGGATTCACTAAGTGCGGCTCAGGAAGAGCAGATCAAAAAAAAGGAAGCTGCCGGAATTATGAGTAAGCTGAAAGAAGGCACCTTTCTCATTGTACTTGATATTAAAGGCGCGAAGAAAACCTCTGAGGCATTTTCTTCCGACCTGCAGAATTGTTTCACTTCCGGCAGATCCAACATCACCTTTGTAATCGGCGGCTCTCTTGGCCTTGATGTTGAGTTGGTGCGGAAGGCCGATATGAAGTTATCTCTATCCGACATGACCTTTCCCCATCAGCTGACACGCCTTATATTGCTGGAGCAGTTGTTCCGAGCATTTAAAATCATGAATGGTGAGACATATCATAAATAAGTCC
Source organism: Bacillota bacterium (assembly GCA_023411645.1). GTDB lineage: Bacteria > Bacillota > Clostridia > Acetivibrionales > DTU013 > JAEYRF01. The sequence goes on from JAEYON010000131.1 coordinate 8,494, forward strand.
ATTTAGTTTGTTGACGCACAGCGTAGAGAATGGAACAAATTTCTGTAAATGCCGTCTATTAACCTGTAGTTAGTTTATCAGCTAAAGGATTAATAGAGAGGTGAAGAAAATGATGAAAAAATTATTATTAGTTTTTATAATGGTTTTTGCCATTACTGCTGCAAGCATACCGGTTTTTGCACAGGAGGAACCCGTATTGACCCCGGACGATATAGCACAGGCTAGTTTTTCAGACATTGCAAGTCACTGGGGAAAAGATTCGATCATGAACACTGCAGAACATATACGTTTTCTGGCGAAGGATGGGAAATTCATGCCGGATAAGCCATTGACCAGAAGCGAATTTGTTCTGATGCTGCAGAAGTCTCTGGGGATTCAGATCATGTATTTCAGGGAGACGGATATTACCGAATTTTTCAGCGATGTAACAAATGAGGATGTGTATGCCTCTGCGTTGTTTGATTTGAGTGTCGCCAATATTATCGATGATGAGGATCTCTTCAGACCTAATGACATTCTGAATAGGGAAGAGATGGTGCACTATATTATGAATGCCTACCGTTATAAAGCCGGAGATACCTATAAGTTGATCAAGCTGGCGTATAAGCCCTTTGCAGACGATGACAGCATAAATCCGGTATTCAGTGGTGACATTGGGCTGGCTGATTATTATGGGATTATCAAAAGGCCATTGAGCAACAAATTCTTTGCTAAAGATACCGCTACCAGGGCACAGGGCGCAACTGTGATCGACAGGCTTCTGAAGCTGCTGGAGAAGGAAGCGGCAGAACGGGAGGCGTCACAAGTGTTGGTCAAACCATCTGCACATGTGAAGGATGGCCTTGTCATCATGAAGCTGGCCATTACGAATAACACTAAGAAAGAAGTTTATATATCACATAGCTCAGGGCAGAAGGTTGATTTTCAGCTGCTGGATTCAGACCGGGAAGTATTATACACCTGGTCGGCTGACAAGTTGTTTATTATGGCCCTGACGGGGACCATTGTAAGCCCCGGAGAAACGCTTGAATTCAATGAAGCGGTGGAAGTGAACATATATGGAGATGCTCTTGAGAAGGCAGAATTTTTGAGAGCCTATATTACGGGCACCTCTGAAGATTTCACCGTAAATGCCGATGGGTATGAGACAGAAATCGGAGGCATACTTGCAATCATGCCCGCTCAAGAATAAGGATTAGCATTAGTAGCAATCTCTAACAAAATTTTAAATACAAACAGCTTCCATTTGGAAGCTGTTTGTATTTCCATACTTTTTTACTCATTGAGTTATGAAAAGTCGAATAATGTCGAACAGTTTCTTCATGGAACACTTGTTCTGAATGTTGTGTTTGTGATATACTGCAATTAACTTTATATGGGGGTGAGCAAAATGAACGAGTTCAGGAAGGCTTACGAGTATAATGAGGAAACAGGCGCAAGCGGTTTTTTGCTGTTTCTTTTTTTAATGTTGATCTCGTTTGAGCCAATTCTGGCTATAATTTCGGCTTCTTTTATATATCTCCTGAACGCCGGTATTCTCGGGGCGGTGTTTACTGGCGCAGCTGTCGTATATGGATTGTTTTCCATATTTGCGGGCATAGCTCTTAAAAAGCAGGCTGCGTTTGCTATAACTGCTGTAAAGTCATTTTTAATCTATAGAGCCATATTTCTGATCCCATTCACATGTATGATAATATCTCGTCAGATCAATGAGATCCCCTATTTAAAGGCATCACCGGAATATGCGGAAGCGAAAGGAAGCCTGATACTGTCCTTCGTTGTTGACATTGCTTATGTGACCATATTTAGCGTTGGATGGTATATTTATCTGATGAGATCAAGAAGGGTGAAAGAAGGGTTCATGTCACGAAAGTAGTATCCAAAGAAAGACATAAAAAAATGATAGGACAATAGATACTATGGCTGAATTTAAATGGGTTTGGGGTTATGTAAGAAAATATAAGCGCATATTTTTTACTGCGCTGGCATTAGTGGCAGTAGTGAACGTGTTGAACATGATAAACCCATACGTACAGGGAGTGATCGTTGATCGAGTCATCAAGGATGGGCAGACCGGTATTCTTCTCTCACTGATTATGATCATGATTATTGCTACACTGGTCAAATCAGTAGTCAGATACGTTTATTTATATATTTTTGAGTTTGTCTCTCAGAATGTGGTCTTCAACGCCAGAGAATCGATTTTTAAAAGGATCCAGGATCAGGATTTTGAGTTTTTTGACCAAACAAAAACTGGTGATATTATGGCCCGTATGACGGGTGATATGGAAGCGGTCAGGCATTTTTCCGCATATGTCATATATTCTTTGTTTATGCATGCTATTACCTTCATTTCTGTCATGGCCATCCTTTTTTCTATTAATGTGACATTTTCGCTTATCCTTCTGGCGGTTACGCCTATTACCGGATATTTTGCCGTAAAACTGACAGGTAAGGTCAAACCTGCATTTTCTGCCATCAGGGAGCAGTTTTCAAAACTGAATTCCGTCGTGCAGGAGAGCATAAGCGGAAATCGAGTCATTAAAGCCTTTGCCAGAGAAGATTATGAAATTTATAAATTCTCCCGAGAGAATGCAGGCTTCAGAGATAGTAATATGAATGCGGCCAGGATCTGGGAGAAGTATCTGCCTGTGCTGGATTCACTTGCCGGTGGGCTATCGGTAGTGATTATCCTGGTAGGCGGTATAATGGTCATTGGAGAAAAGATCACACTTGGCGAGCTCGTTACATTTAACAGCTTTATCTGGGCGCTGAATAACCCCATGAGGATGGTTGGCTGGCTGGTTAATGATGTGCAGAGATTTGCGGCGTCAGCTGAAAAGATCATGCTTCTGCTGGAGAGAGAACCTAAAATCAAAGGAAACGAACAAGCCGTGGAGGTTGAAAAGCTCGAAGGCAGGGTGGAATTCAGAGATGTTTGCTTTTGCTATGACGGGGAACCTGTGCTGGAGGATGTCTGCTTCAGAGCCTTTCCGGGGCAGACGGTGGCTATCATAGGGCCTACAGGTTCCGGTAAATCCACACTTATCAGTTTGATATCCAGATTTTACGATTGTACGGATGGCAGGATATTGATCGACGGCAAAGATATTAAGGATTACGAACCAAGGGAACTGAGAAAGAGCATTGCCGTTGCTATGCAGGACATATTCCTGTTTTCTGATACGATCGAAGGAAATATTGCCTACGGCGTACCGGAAGCAACTGTGGACAAGGTAGTGTGGGCAGCTGAAATGGCAGGTGCTCATGGGTTTATTACTGAATTCAGCGAGGGCTATGATACTATAATAGGCGAACGCGGCGTAGGACTGTCCGGTGGGCAGAAGCAGAGGATAGCGCTTGCTCGCGCGTTAATCAGGGATCCATCTATTATAATTCTCGATGATACAACTTCCAGTGTCGATATTGAAACAGAGCATGAGATTTTCCAAACACTAAAGGAGTTTTATAGAGACAAGACCGCATTTATTATTGCACACAGGATTTCTTCGGTACGAAATGCAGATCTTATCCTTGTGCTGGAGTCGGGGAAAATTATCGAACGCGGTACTCATGAGGAGCTGCTGGCGGCAAAAGGATATTACTATAGCGTTTTTATGAACCAGTATGGTGATTTTGACAAACAGATTGGGGAAGGAGGCGATCCGGTTGGCGAGAAACAAGTTTGATATAGATGAGGAGCTTGATTCCAAATTTGATTTTAATCAACTTAAAAGGCTGCTCGGCTATCTGAAGCCCTACAGATGGAAGGTCGCGTTAACGGTGCTGCTGATGCTGACGGCCAGTGCGCTTGCGCTGCTTGGGCCTTATCTTGTCAAGGTAGCGATCGACGAAAGGATTCCTCAGAAGGACATAAGAGGATTGACTGTGCTTGCGATGATTTTTCTGGCTACGCTGATTTTCAATGCTATCTGTATGAAATATAGGATCAGGTCAATGACGTTTATCGGACAAAGCATCCTTTATAATATCCGAAAGGATTTGTTTGTTCATTTACAGAAGCTGCCTTTCAGCTATTACGACAGCAGACCTCATGGAAAGATCCTTGTCAGGGTTGTTAACTACGTCAACTCGCTTAGTGACCTTTTGTCAAACGGGATTATCAATTTGATAACAGACATGTTTACCCTGATGGCTATTATTGGCTTTATGCTGTTTCTCAATGTCAAATTGGCGTTGATTTGCATGATCGGCCTACCCCTTCTGATTATTGTTACAATGCTGTTGAAAAGCGCGCAGCGCAGAGCATGGCAGAAGGTAAGCAGAAAACAGGCTAATATGAACGCCTATATACATGAGAGCATTTGTGGGGTCAAGGTGACGCAGTCCTTTGCCAGAGAGAAGGAAACCATAGAAATTTTTCTTAATCAGAGCGGTGAATACAGGAAGTCCTGGATGTCTGCCGTAAAGATACAGTTTTTAATGTGGCCTTTCATTGATATTATATCTGTATCAAGTGTCGCCGCAGTCTTTTTCTTTGGAGTACGATGGCTTGGTACAGGAGGAGTCACCGTAGGCATCATCATTGCGTTTATCAGCTATATCTGGCGTTTTTGGGAACCTGTAAGCAACCTGGGCAACTTTTATAATGCAATTATCAATGCAGTCGCGTATCTGGAAAGAATTTTTGAAACGATTGATGAAAAACCTCTTGTTGACAATCTGCCCGGCGCCGTAGAGATGCCGCCGATACAGGGAAATGTCGAATTTAGGGAGGTTGTTTTCTGTTATGAAAAAGACGAAGTCATCCTCGATAATGTGAGTTTTTTTGTGAAGCACGGAGAAACAGTTGCGCTGGTAGGTCCGACTGGAGCGGGAAAATCCACGGTTGTGAACCTGGTAAGTCGGTTCTATGATATTAATTCGGGCAGTGTAATGATAGATGGAAAAGATGTAAGAAGTGTAACTCTGGAGTCTCTTAGAAGACAAATGGGGATTATGCTGCAGGATACTTTCATTTTCTCCGGAACTATTATGGATAATATAAAGTACAGCAGACTGGATGCGACAGATGAGCAGGCCATTGAAGCTGCGAAGGCAGTTAAAGCGCATGAATTTATCGCTGCAATGCCGGATGGCTATTATACAGAGGTAAATGAAAGGGGTTCCAGGCTTTCGGTTGGGCAGAGACAGCTGATATCCTTTGCAAGAGCGCTGTTGGCTGATCCGAGAATACTGGTATTGGATGAGGCAACCTCAAGTATTGACACGAAAACGGAAATGGCTCTGCAGGAAGGCCTGCAAAGATTACTGAAGGGCCGTACATCTTTCATTATTGCACATAGACTTTCCACCATAAAAAATGCAGATAAAATAATGTATATTGAGGATGGAAAGATTATTGAGCAGGGTACGCATAATGAATTAATGAAGCAGGGCGGCGCATACCATAAGCTTTATACGGCTCAATACAGTTTACTGGATGTCGTATAGTGAAGCAAACCGGTCATATAGCAAAGCATACATCAAGCTTGCGTATATGACTGTCAGAAACCGACGGGATAGACAAATGGAAGCGATTTGTGAAATATTTCAAGCACTGCCTTATCAGCAAGGATGATCTCGCCATCGCGATTAAATGGTATCGGCTTGTCCAATGTGATCTCGACCTTTTTTGAACGCAGCAGATGAACGCCTGGAATTGTGCGATGAAGACCTTTCATGTACCTGGGGAACAGCCGTAATATCTGAAGCCTTGTCATAGCTTCTACAAAGCAAATGTCAAACATGCTGTCATCGATTAATGCGTCGGGCAGAGCATGGACTCCGCCTCCATAATACCTGCCGTTTCCCGCTGCGATCAGCAGGCATTTGCCTGTGAGCACGTCTTCATCGGTTTTCAATTCCATTTGCTCATTCCTGCAGTTAATAATTGTTGATAAAATTCCAAGAATATAAGCCATTTTTCCCGATATAAGCGGCAGCTTCTTAAAATGAACGGTTTGATATGCGACCTGTGCATCAAACCCGAGAGACATAATATTGATAAAATATTTATCATTCGCCTTTGCGTAATCAATAAGTCGTTCAGTACCTTCAATGGTCATAGGGATAATATCGTCAGGAATTTTCTCACCGACGATACTGCGAACAAAATCATTGCCTGAGCCGCAAGGAAGCACTGCAAGGCTGCTTCCGCTTCCTGCCATCCCATTGAGCACTTCGTTAAGTGTTCCGTCGCCACCTACGGAGTATATTCTCAGCGTCTGGGCTGAGCTATGTTTCTTTGCGATTTCTGTGGCATGACCAGGGTATTGTGTCACTTCAATTTCATAAGAAAAGTCGTGACTTTCACAAAATTCTCGTATTTCTGGAATAACCCTAATCGTTTTACCTTTTCCAGCAGCCGGATTTACTATAAAAAAATGCTTCATCATGTTCCGCCTTATTAAATACTTAATGTGAATATTATATCAATTGTATATTCGGAACACCAGTGGTAATTATGAATATTTATACTTGTCATAAACATCTGGAAATATTAGTTTTACAGGCTTATGCAGGATTTTTTTTATAAATGGCGAATATAATTATGTGAGGTGGGAAAAATGCTGATAGACACAGGGGCTACCATCGCATACAAGTGTTCATCATGCGGGAGCTTTGAATTCTTCAATATCTCGCTGTTTAATTTATTATATAAAAAAGCTTGCAGCCTGTCATGTCGATGTAAACAGTCAAAGATAACATTAAAGCAGGAAGGTGAAAGCAGCTATTTGATCGGCATTCCCTGTATCGGATGCGGTAACGAGCACATTTATATGTTAACTAGAAGAAGTATTCTGTTAGGGGAACCGATCATTTTTAATTGTCCTGAAACAGGGATGCAGATATGCTTTGTTGGCAAGGACGAGGCAGTTCGGAAAAAGGTGGACAGCCTTGAGGAAGAATTTGACGAACTCATGGATACGTTTGGGTATGAGAGTTATTTTCAAAATACACAGGTAATGTTTGACACATTGAACCGTATTCATGATATCGCATTAAATAAAAACTTGTATTGCGAATGCGGCAGTACTGATATCGGTTTGGTTTTGCTTTCAGGATGTATTCTTCTGCGTTGTGCTAAATGCGGCAGCAGTAAAAAAATACTGGCAGCCAGGAATAAGGATCTGAAGGAAATTTTGACAAGAAGCCAGATTGTGATCCAGGAAGATTCCTGCCCATATGAATTGAAAAAATGATACATTTGATGATTGTTTTTCTCGAGTTTTATCGCAAAGTCTGACTAAAGCCAGACATGGTTGACTATTGTGCTATAAGATTGACAACAATGTATGTTGGGTGCTATAATGTGTGAGTATATTAAGATTCATTCTATTGTTTAGATTTCCCAATTAGATTTTGGAAGTTTCATATGTTTCAGCAGACAGGACTATTATGTATTTTTATTCATCGGTCGAATTCTGCAGATAATACATGTTCAATATAAACAACAATAAATAGGTGGTGGATTATGGAAGAAGTAAATCTTACTGCCAAATCTCTTGAGGATTTGCAGTACATAGCCAGGATGATGGGTCTTAGAAATGTTCTAAAGAGCAGCAAGGATGAGTTGATCGCTAAGATTCACAAGGCTGGCCGTTCAAGCACCGAGAAAGCATTGGACGCTGGAAAAGGAATTGAAGATAGCAAAAATGAAGAAGAGTTGAAACCGAAAAGAGGAAGAAAACCAAAACAGGAAAAAGCTGATGAAAGCACCGCAGGTGCTGTTGAGGTTTCTTCAGAGGATATAAAGGAGACTAAGAAAAGAGGCAGGAAGCCAAAAAGTGAAAATGCAGTTTTATCTGATGCGGCTGCTGTATCCGACGAAGCGGAAGCTCAGAAGGTTGAGAAAGTTGTATCTGTTCAGAAACCTCAGGACGCAGAAGAAGTTCAGAGTGCTGAGGAAAAGCCCTTGAGAAAATCGAAGAGAGGCAGACCCAGAAAAGTTTCTACAGCAGACGAAAGCACTGCCCAGACTGAAACAATTCAAACTAAGGCTGACGACACTCCTATGAAACCAGTGGAGGGAGCTGCAGCATCAACGGCCGGTCCGGCAGAAGCGGTACCATCAGATGTAAAACAAGCAGAGATTAATCGAAAAGAATCAAAACCGGCGGAGGCTAAACCTACTGAGGCAAAACCGACGGAGGCCATATCGGAAGAAGCCAAAACAACAGAGGCTAAAGTAGCAGAGGTTAAAGCGACGGAAGCTAAACCGGAAGAAGTAAAACAGGAAGATGTAAAACCTGTGGAAGCCAGACCGGCGGAGTCTAAATCGGATGATGCTAAACTGGTGGAGACAAAACCGGCGGAAGCAAAGCCAATAGAGACAAGACCGACTGAATCAAGACACAACGAGACCGGAAGAAGGTACTTGGACGGACAGGTTAGGACTCAAGGCGGGTACAAAGCAAGGTATAGCAGAAACAATGAGAATCAATGGCAGAGGAGCGAACGGCAGACCCCGAGCGAAATCACTATTCAGATCAGACCGGAATCCGAGGAGCCAAAGCCGGACTATGTTGTAGTAGAGAATGGGAAAGCTGATGCGATAAAATCAAGCCAGACAAACGGCGTGGAAAAAATCGAAAGCGATGATCCTGTTGAGGGTGTGCTTGAGGTGTTGCCTGACGGTTACGGCTTCCTCAGAAGCGACAACTTTCTTTCGGGTACCAAGGACGTGTATGTGTCCCCTTCGCAGATCAGAAGGTTCGGACTGAAGACCGGGGACAAGGTCAAGGGAAAAGGAAGGATACCTAAGGAAGGAGAGAAATTCCAGGCACTCCTTTATGTACTGACAGTAAATGGCGATACGCCTGATGTTGTTTCAAGAAGGGTTCCTTTTGAACACTTAACCCCTATATTCCCGGATAAGAGGATTACACTTGAGACTACTCCCAAGGAGCTTTCAACCAGGCTGATTGATTTAATCGCTCCTATCGGCAGAGGACAAAGAGGGATGATCGTCTCCCCGCCAAAGGCCGGTAAAACCATACTATTGAAGAAAATAGCCAATGCGATAACAACTAACTGCCCGGAAATAGAACTTATTGTCCTGCTCATTGACGAGCGCCCAGAGGAAGTAACTGATATGCAGCGCTCCATTAATGGTGAGATCATTTATTCCACTTTTGACAAGGTGCCCGAGCATCATATCAAGGTGGCGGAAATGGTACTGGAGAGGGCGCAGAGGTTGGTTGAGCATAAGAAGGATGTGGTTATTCTTCTTGATAGCATTACAAGGCTTGCCAGAGCATACAACCTGACAATCCCGCCAACGGGAAGGACACTTTCAGGCGGTCTGGATCCGGGTGCGCTCCATGCGCCCAAGCGTTTCTTTGGATCTGCCCGAAACATAGAGTTTGGCGGCAGTCTGACCATTATTGCAACGGCGCTGATTGAGACCGGCAGCCGTATGGATGATGTTATTTTCGAAGAATTCAAGGGCACCGGTAATATGGAGATCCACCTTGACAGAAAAATGTCAGAGAAGCGTGTGTTCCCTGCAATTGACATCAACAAGTCCGGTACCAGAAGAGAGGATCTGCTGCTTAACCAGAGGGAAATGGAAAGCATTTGGGCGATCAGGAAGGCTATGAGCAATCTGGGGACGTCCGATGTAACAGAAATGATTCTGAGCAAATTGACTCAAACCAGGACAAACGAAGATTTTGTCAATAGTATCAATAAATCATTTATCGATAAATAGGGCTTGAATATGCTGACAAACTGTGTTAAAATGTTTTTTGCCTTATTGCGAGAGCAAAATGGCAGAATCTATTTTGCGGCAAGGCGAAGGAAGGTGAATTGACGATGAAAGAAAAGATCCATCCAAAGTATGGGGAAGCAGTTGTGAAGTGCGCTTGCGGAGAGACTTTTACCACAGGATCAACTAAGTCTAATCTGCACGTAGAAATATGTTCCAAATGTCATCCGTTCTTTACAGGTAAGCAAAAGCTTGTTGATACTGGCGGACGCGTGGAGAAATTTAAAAAGAAATTCGGCATCGTGGACGACCGCGGCTAAGATATTTGCATGCATTTGAAGCAAATGCTGTTTGAAAAAGGTGCTTAAAAATGTTACACTAAAGGCTGAAAAGAAATTCAGCCTTTATTTTTTATATTTTATTGCATTATTGGGATGCGAGGAGAATACAATGAAAAAAACAACGATAGGGGGACAGGCGCTGATTGAAGGCCTATTGATGATGGGGCCTGAAAGCGTTGGAATAGCTGTACGCAAGCCGGATGGAGAGATTGTCCTGGATAAAAAGCCGCTGCCACGAAAGCTGCCGATCGCGAAGGTTCCATTTGTCAGGGGCTGCGTAAATCTGTTCAGGCAGATGGTGGTTGGCGTAAAGGCGCTGATGTATTCCGCAGATTTTGTTGAACTGGAAGAAGAGGATCAAAAACCTTCAAAGGTGGATGCTTTTATAGAAAAGATCTTTAAGGACAAGGGAAAGGATGCGGTCATATATTTTTCCGTTATAATTGCATTGGCCTTAAGTATCGGTCTTTTTATTCTTCTGCCAAACCTGCTGGCCAGCTTGATCAAAATCAATAAAGAGGGTGCAGGCGTCATTTTCTATAATTTATTTGAGGGTATCATCCGAATTTTGATATTTTTCGGATATATTTATCTCGCCACACTGCTCAATGATATCAAAAGGGTATGGCAGTACCACGGTGCAGAGCATAAAACCATCCATTGCTATGAACATGAGGATGAGCTGACGGTGGAAAACGTCAGGAAGTATTCTACGAAGCATCCGAGGTGCGGAACCTCCTTTTTGTTTCTTGTGATGATCGTGAGTATCATTCTATTTTCTTTTTTAGGATGGCATAATCGGCTGATTAATGCTCTGCTGCGAATTCTGATGATACCTGTGGTTGCTGGAATCTCATATGAAATATTGCGATTTGCGGGCAGACATACGGATTGGCTGCTTATGAAAATAGTAAATGCTCCAGGCCTTCTGTTCCAGCATTTAACTACAAGAGAGCCTGACGATTCGCAGATTGAGGTCGCAATTGTGGCGATGAAGAGTGTACTTGTGAATGACGAATCGGATAAATGGTAATTTCACAGTAATATGGAGTAACGGAGAATGACTTTATTAGAAGCATTCAGAACAGGCAGTCAATTTTTAAAAAGTGCTGATATTGATGCCCCGGCAATAGATGCCGGGGTACTGCTTTGCTCGATTGCAAAATGCAGCAGAGAGGAGCTCTATACCTATGGAGACCGTGAGATGGAGGAGAGCCTGCATCAAAGGTATCTGAACGCATTGGAGAAGCGCTCGAAGGGATATCCTCTACAGTACCTGACCGGAATGCAGGAGTTTATGTCTCTATCCTTTTACGTTGGGCCGGGGGTGTTGATCCCCAGACAGGAAACAGAGCTGTTGGTGGAGACGGTCCTTGAATTTTGCAGAAATAAAACGGGTATTTGTACGAGTGAAGCGAATAATGGCAATCTCAAAGCGAGCCAATGCAGCAGGATACTTGATATGGGAACAGGTTCGGGTTGTATTGCCATTAGTCTGGCTTATTATCTACCCGGATGTACCGTGGTGGCGGTTGATAAAATGGAGAGCGCATTGGACATGGTGAAGAGAAATGCGCGTGCGAATGGTGTGGAGGCAAGGGTCTCCACGCTTCAAAGCGATCTGTTCAGGAATTTGGAAATAACGACCTCTTCAGCCGGCAGGTTTGATGTAATTGTTTCCAATCCACCCTATATTCGAAGCGCTGATATTTGCGATCTTCAGCGTGAGGTAAGGGAGCATGAACCGATTGAGGCACTGGACGGCGGGATTGACGGACTTTCCTTTTATAGGCAGATAATCGGGGAAGCGCAGGCCTATCTGAAAGAAGGCGGAATGCTGGCGTTTGAGGTGGGGTATGATCAGGCGAAGGATGTGGCGGCGCTTATGTCCGGTGTGTCAGGTATGTCCGATAAGTTCGGTGTATCTAGCGAGTCCGATGTGTCCGATAAGTTCGGTGTATCTAGCGAGTCCGATGCGTCCGATAAGTCCGGTGCTTCCAATGCGTCTGGCACTACCGACATTGAAAAACACCAATGTGCAGGCTTTAGAAGCATCCGTATTCATAAGGATCTTGCTGGGATTGACAGGGTCGTAACAGGCGTGAAGACATGAGACGGTTCCAATGACTCAATTCCCTATTCTATCGATAGCAAGACCATTGAGACATCATCCTTTAAGTCGTTTGAGGTTTTTATATCTGCAAAGCTAAATGCAGATTTTTTGATCTGAAGCAGGAGCTGCTTTGGTTTTGAGTGGCTGTTCAGCAGGATTTCAAGCAGTCGGTCCTCTCCATATTGCTCGTTTTGTTTGTTTCTCAGTTCAAGAATACCGTCGGAGTATAAAAACAGCTTATCACCGGAGTATAGTTTTATGCTGCCTTCAGAGTATGCGGGTTTTCTCATCCAATTGCTGATGGGGATTCCCGGAAGCCGGAGCAGTTCAAACCTTGTGTCGCTATAGACAACAGGCACAACGTTCAAGCCTGCATTGGAGTATTTCATTGTCTTGTTGTCAAGATCAATTATGGCATAGAACATTGTTATATACATTTCATAATCCAGCTTGCTGCGGTTGAATTCGTAAAACAACTCTTCCAGAGCTTTTGCCGGTGACAGCAGCTTTTTATTTAGTGAGGAACGTAAAAAAACAGTAAGCAATGAGGCTGGAATGCCATGTCCGGATACATCTGCCAGGTATACTCCAAGGTGGGAATCGTTTATGTAGAATGTATCGATAAAATCACCGCCAAGTGCTTCACAGGGCATAAAAAGCAAGGAAAAGTCCAGACGGGGGTCTACAGGAGGACTCGGGAGCAGACTTGCCTGAAGTTTTCTGGCCATCTCTATTTCTTGTTTGAGGATTTTATTCTGCTCTTCCATTTCCTTGTACAACTGCTTGATATGTGTGGTTTCACGAAGTACCTCGACCACGGCAACAATCACACCGTCTTTATTCCTCAGAGGAGAGGACATGACGGAGAAACACTTGCCGTTGACCTCTTCTTCCTTTTCGAAGGGAGTTCCGTTGAAGACAGCAGTTCTCGAAGTACAGTTCTCACAAGGCTTGGCGCGTCCCAGAGCTTCGTAGCACTTTTTAGCTTCTGCGCTGCGTTCGAGATTTTCAGACATGGCCTTGTTCATGTAAAGGACATTATCATCCCTGTCAATGACCCGTACCCAATCAAGCATGCCATTAACGATATCCTCAATGAATGGACCGCTTCTTTTTAATAATTCCGTAAAAACACCCCCTATGTCATAATATCAGATTCAATGTGTGAAGTAAATTAGTTGTGAAAGTCGAAAAATTAGATGTAATAAATTGTGATGATCTGGAAATAATATATAAAAAACGGTTTTTGGAGCAGTCATGATTTATAAAGTATCAGAAAATCAGCACCAGTATATAGATGCCAATAGTGATACAGCCTTTCGAACCTTTACCGGAGAGCTACGTAGGTATATTGACAATGCTCGGGAGAAGGGCTTCAAGTCGTTGGTGTTTGTATGTATAGGAACAGACCGTTCAACGGGGGACAGTCTAGGCCCTCTGGTTGGTTATAAAATCTCCGGAGTTAATTATAAAGGAGTACATGTATATGGAAATCTGGAAAACCCAGTTCACGCAAAAAATCTGGAGGAAATTACAGGCCGTATTGTATCGGAGTGCGATAAGCCCTTTATCATAGCGATTGACGCCTGCCTGGGCAGTATGAATCATATTGGCTATGTTGGGATCGGTTCAGGCCCTGTTAAGCCTGGATCAGGGGTAAAGAAGGAGCTCCCGCCGGTTGGAGACATGTTTGTCACTGGGATTGTTAATTTTGGTGGTTTCATGGATTTTCTCGTATTACAAAATACACGCTTGTATACTGTAATGAAAATTGCGGACTTCATTGCCACAGGCATCCGATATGTAATGTGGGAGCTGGAGAGGGAAGAGTGTTCAAATAGTATCAGACATTTTCCGAATATATCACTATAATAGGGTATAAAGAAAAAATAATGGCAAATGGAATTTGACATATATTCGGGAGGTTATACTATGAGTAAGACAAGTAAGATTTTAGGGGGCATACTGATTATTCTGGGCATACTGTTTCTTTTAAAGAATCTTAATCTATTCAGCATATGGGATTTTATCAACTTAAGAACGATTTTTAGATTCATTGGAACGCTTGTAGGCAGATACTGGCCGGCAGTGTTTTTAATCCTGCCGGGATTGATGTTTCATTCCTCATTTTTCTCCGGAGGCAGAAGAAATCCGGGGGTGTTAGTGCCGGGCGGCATCCTGCTGGTGTTGGGAATTGTTTTTCAGATCAACATGATTTTCGGCGGCTGGAGCATTTTGTGGCCGGTGTATATTTTTTCCGTAGCTTTCGGATTAATGGAGCTGTATGTCTTCGGTTCTAGGGAACGGGGGCTGCTTATACCCATCGGGATACTGACCGCTTTATCACTTGTGTTTTTCATCGCATTTTCATTGAACCGTTTGTTGAGCCTTAACACCAGACCGTATGCGATTCCTGTCGTGCTGATACTGATGGGCGTGATGATTCTGTTTGGGGGCAAAGGAAAAAGAAGTGCTTAACTTTTTGTTTATGTTTGCGCTCTAAGGGGAATATAATCTATTATTAGGTATAAAGTACTATTAATTTGGGAGGATGAACATGGACAAATATGTTTGCACTGCATGCGGTTACATTTATGACCCGGAGGTTGGAGATCCTGATGGCGGTATTGCGCCGGGCACATCATTTGAAGATCTTCCGGATGATTGGGTCTGCCCAATCTGCGGAGTAAGCAAGGATATGTTTGAAAAGGCATAGGTAAGGCAAGCGGCAGGCACAAGCAAGCAGGCAGGAAACAACAGTTTTGAACCAAGCAGTTCATAGAAAAGACAGGCAATAAGGCAGTTCATATAAACAGACAGAAAAAGCTGAAACCTGTAGAAATCAGTGTGAGCTGAAACCTGTTGCAAATTGGTTTTGATATGCTATAATAAGGGAAAGATAAGGGGACATGCTAGTCCCCTTTTTGCTGTATAAAGCATAGGAATTTCTAGATTAGGTTGCCTGTAATATGATTTGTAATGGGGATTCACTTTCCCGGTTTAAGAAAGGCGCTCAGGAGGTTCGTATCTGTCGAAGGAAGCCATAGGGTTACCCAGCGAGCAAGAGTGGTCATGAACGGAGCGAATTTTATCGGTTCTGGAGGTGTGTGATGCCTAAGTATCAGAAGGAAGATATTATCAGAATGGTGGATGAACAGGATGTGCAGTTTATCCGGTTGCAGTTTACCGACATATTTGGCAGCTTAAAAAACGTTGCTATTACAGCCAGACAATTAGAGAAGGCGCTAAACAATGAATGCATGTTTGACGGCTCCTCCATTGAAGGTTTTGTCAGAATAGAAGAATCCGACATGTATCTGAGGCCGGACATTAATTCTTTTGTAGTTTTCCCCTGGAGGCCCCAGATGGGTAAGGTAGCAAGGTTGATCTGCGATGTGTATACTGCGGATGGCAATCCTTTTGAAGGTGATCCGAGATTTGTCCTGAAGAAAGTGATTGCAAAAGCAGCACAAATGGGTTACGACACATTTAATGTCGGTCCCGAGTGCGAGTTTTTTCTCTTCCTTACGGACGGCGAGGGAAATCCTACTACCCAGACTCATGACAATGCGGGGTATTTTGATCTGGGTCCTGTAGATCTGGGCGAGAATGCCAGACGGGATATGTGCCTGGCACTGGAGCAAATAGGGTTTGAGGTGGAGGCCTCCCATCATGAAAATGCGCCGGGTCAGCATGAGATTGATTTTAAATATGCAGATGCTCTTTCGGCCGCAGATGCTATCCTGACCTTCAAGCTGGTGGTCAAGACCATTGCGCAGATGCATGGTCTGCATGCCACCTTTATGCCCAAGCCTATATTCAACATTGCCGGATCGGGAATGCATGTAAATACTTCGCTGTTCAAAGCCGGAAAGAACAGCTTCTACGATGAAAAGGACCCGCAGCAGCTCAGTCAGGAGGCTTACTGGTTTATCGGCGGGTTGATGAAGCATATCCGTGACATTGCCGCGTTGACAAATCCGCTTGTGAATTCATATAAGAGATTGATTAATGGATATGAAGCGCCGGTACATATTGCGTGGTCGGCACGAAACAGAAGTCCGCTGATAAGAGTGCCTGCGGCTCGCGGTGCCGCAACAAGACTTGAACTCAGGAATCCGGATCCATCCTGTAACCCGTACCTGGTGTTGGCAGTAGTTCTTGCTGCAGGACTGGATGGGATTGAAAACAGGATTCAGCCTCCGCCGCCGTGCAACAAAAACATTTTTACCCTGTCCGACGAAGAAAGATGCGCAGACGCTATCGGTGAACTTCCGCGCAGCCTGGATGAAGCGATCATGGAAATGAGCAGGAGCAGTTTTGTCAAAGATGTGGTGGGCGGGCATATATTCAGTAAATACATAGAGGCCAAGCAGAAGGAATGCAATGAATACAGGATGAGGATCAGCAAATGGGAAGTCGATTCTTATTTGAAGAAATATTGATTTTGAATGAAAGTGGATACTGAGGTGAGAAAATGGCAGATAAGTATTGCCTTGGCGATATCGTGGAATTCAGGAAGGAGCACCCCTGCGGCAGTAAGCAGTGGGAGGTTATGAGAACCGGTGCAGACTTCAGGGTAAAATGTCTTGGCTGCGCACATCAGGTTATGCTGCCAAGGCCGAAGTTTGAGAAAAGTGTAAAAAAGATTATCAAGTCTAATCTTCCTTCCGGTGACGACCGATAAAGACATTCCCAAAAAACAATGAAGCTCCATTAAGATGAATGGAGCTTTTTTTCATCCTAATTTTCCGTATGCAATTGAGTTATTTTGTAATAATAACTACGAAGATTATTATGGATATGAGGATGATAGGATGTTTGAAAAAAAGAAACGAAACGGATATAGCAGGATATTAATTATTTCAATAATCTGTTTACTTGCAGCAGGTCTTGTGATATTTTCCGCTGCCTCCCGGTATGTCTCGCTGAGAAACCCGGGGGGAAGTTCCGGCCTAAATGATAAAGCGTCTCAGCTTCAAGCTGCCGCAGAGGGGACAGACAAAGGAAAGACAGCCGAAGTTGGAGCAGCTAAAGGCGGAACAGCCCAAGGGGATCTGGCTCGGATAGAGAATAATCTGCAGACGGATCAAATGCTGCCTTCTGAGTATGCGGTACCGGCTACGGAACCAAGTTCCTTTATACCGGTTACCCAAACGGTTGCAAAGAAAGCGACCGACGGGGTTGTTGGAATTACAGTCGAAAGAGTATCGCAGCAAAGTCTTTTTGACCGTAACAGGGGAACAGAGGTCGGTTTCGGTTCGGGAGTTGTCGTTAGCTCGAATGGATACATTTTGACCAACAACCATGTGGCCGGAGGTAAAAGCAATAGGATTATGGTGTCATTTGCAGACGGCAGGAACGTTGACGGGAAAGTTGTATGGGCTGACCCTGTGCTGGATCTTGCGGCTGTTAAGGTAAACCTTACGGGACTGCCCCATCTTGTCCTGGGAGACGCTACAAAGCTTGAGGTCGGTGAACAGGCAATTGCCATCGGGAATCCGCTGGGCCTGGAATTTCAGAGATCCGTTACCTCCGGAATCATTAGCGCTCTGAACAGGACTATCAGCATCGAGACAGAAACCGGAGCGAATTATATGGAAGATCTGATTCAGACAGATGCCAGCATAAATCCCGGTAACAGCGGCGGCCCGTTGCTTAATGCCAAGGGAGAGGTCGTCGGCATTAATACCATTAAGGTTTCCAGCGCAGAGGGAATAGGGTTTGCCATTCCTATCAACATTATGAAGCCGATTGTTGATAAGCTGGTCAATTCGGATAAATTTACTGAGCCTTATCTTGGTTTGTTTGCATATGATAAGAATGTCATACCTAATATAGATGGAGCGGCTACAGTCTCAGGCGGTGTGTATGTCGCGCATGTGGACGAGAACGGACCGGCATTTCGGGGAGGAATCCGCAAGGGTTGTATTATTCGGCAGGTGGATGAGGAAGAGGTCAATACGATGATGCAGCTTCGAACGTATATCTATTCAAAAGCCCCGGGCGATACGATTCGCGTAACTCATCTGATGCATGGGACGGATAAATGGGCCACAACGACGATCGTCCTTGCTGAGAAGTCAAGAGATGGATTGATTACAAGATAAGGAGTTTATCCGGAAGAAAAATTATCAGCAAAATGGAGCTATCGATGAGATGAAATTTATCATAGAAATAGGGTCAAAAGAAAGATGAAATTTTCAAGGAACTGTATATTTTTTGGTTGATGTGGGCAAAACTTACCGGTATGTGGTGATGAATAGAAAACCATGATTCGGCAGGAAAACCTTGCTACAGCCTTATATACGGGAGGTACTTATGATGACGGACGGGATTAAGAATAGTGTATATTTTGAAAAGACGCTAAAGCTTTACCTTAAACAGGCAAGAAATAAACTCAATGGGGATCTGATTGGCACCCGAGAGGCTATCAAATTGATTGCCTCTGACAAAACAAAGGATTTCATTGAAGCAATGGATAGAGGATTAAACAGAGAAGAGAGGGAATTTCTTAAGGCACTGATCATAAGCAGTATGCATCAATCCTTTTGTTATGGGTATGGAATCGGCAAAATTGAAGGTAATACCAAAGAAAAGGTTTATCTATAATCCATAAATACTAATGATATCTTTCTATCCAGCTTTCTTTAATGACAATGTTAGTAACTTAATCCGATTTAATTCTGAGCTAAATCAACTGAATTATTATAAAATTTTATTATTATAAAATTTTTCCTTGACAACTGTTGTAAGATGTTGATAGAATATTATACAATTATTTATACGGCAGTGCGAAGAAGGAAAGAAGATAAATCTGAATGCTCAAGAGAGCCGATGTCTGGTGAAAATCGGCGCATAGGATTTGTGTATAGCTCATTCCGGAGCATCATCATTGAAATCAAAGGGTCGATTAATCCAAAGACCGATTAATCCAAGAGGTTGATTTTATCCAAGATCCAGGTGATGACGTTGGCTACGTTACAGCCAAGTACACCAGTACTTGCCAAGGGCAGACAAATTGTCTGCCGAATCAGGGTGGTACCACGTTGGAGGTTTCCCTTCGTCCCTGCAGAGATGCAGTTGACGAGGGGTTTTTATTTACAATGAGATTTTGATTTATGAGAGGAGATGGGACCAATGAAAATGACCGGGGCAGAGGCTATCATTAAAGCCCTTGAAATGGAAAAGACGGATACAATATTCGGTTATCCCGGTGCGGCCATATCTCCGTTTTATGATGCGTTACTCGGGAGTTCGATCAGACATATACTGACAAGACATGAGCAGGGAGCGGCACATGCAGCCAATGGTTATGCACGCGTTACGGGGCGTGTGGGCGTATGTGTGACTACCTCAGGGCCTGGAGCGACGAATCTGATTACTGGGATTGCCAATGCGTACATGGACAGCATTCCGATCGTTGCCATTACGGGACAGGTATCCAGCGGGATGATAGGCACAGACGCCTTTCAGGAGGCGGATATCACGGGGTCAACGGCTCCGTTCAGCAAACACAATTACCTGGTAAAAAAGGCGGATGATTTGGCAAGAGTGATCAAAGAAGCTTTCCATATAGCTTCGACGGGACGTCCGGGACCTGTTGTTATTGATGTTCCTGTGGATGTACAAAACAGTATTATTGATTTTAAATATCCTGAGAATGTAGATATTAAAGGCTATAAGCCCACTTATAAAGGTCATCCGATGCAGATTAAAAAGGCGGCGGCAGCACTTGAAGCCGCAGAAAGGCCTGTCATATGTGTCGGAGGCGGTGTTTTTACCTCAAATGCCTGCGCGGAAGTGCTGGAACTGGCAGAAAGACGTAATATTCCCGTAACTACTACTTTGATGGGGATTGCAGCTATACCATCTACGCATCCGCTGCATTTTGGAATGGTGGGAACTCATGGAAGCCAGACTGCAAATTATGCTCTGCACCATGCCGATTTGGTGCTGATCCTCGGGGCAAGAGTCGGGGATAGGGCAATTGGCGCTGCAAGCGGGTTGGCGAAAAAGGCGAAGATTATTCATATTGATATTGATCCGGCTGAGATTGGAAAGAATATTGATACTGCAATCCCTCTGGTGGGCGATGTCAAGCTGATCCTGAAGGAACTTTTGAAAATTATTGGGGTACAAGGAACCGAAAGCACAAGTGAGCTTGGAAGCAGAAACGAAAACGGAAGCATAAGAATAAACGCCGAGTGGGTTGCGACTGTTTCAGACAATAAGAAACACAGACAGGTGATACCCGTGCCTAAAAATGATTCGCAGTATGTGAATCCTAAGTATTTATTGTCTGTTTTATCAAAACACCTTCCTAAAGATGCTGTCATAACCACGGAGGTAGGGCAGAACCAGATCTGGACCGCGAACAATTACCAATTTAGTAAGCCAAAGACCTTTATCACATCAGGCGGTCTTGGCACCATGGGTTACGGTTTGCCTGCGGCGGTCGGTGCCAAGCTTGGAAAGCCGGAGGCACCCGTAGTTGTGATCAGCGGTGACGGAAGCTTTCAAATGTCCATGCAGGAGTTGGGCACGATGAAGCATTATGGGATTGGCGTAAAAATTATTTTGTTTAACAACTGCAGACTTGGAATGGTCAGGGAGCTCCAATATTCCAAGCATGGCGGACGCTATTCTCAGGTATGTCTGGACAATAATCCGGATTTTGTTGCGTTGGTTGGAGCGTATGGCTTTAAAGGAGAGAGGATCAGTTCGGATGCTCAGGTTGAAGCAGCACTCGAAAGGCTTGCGGCGCTTGACGGACCGTATTTGCTGGAATGCGCTGTTGATCCCATGGAGTCGACGATATGAAAAGTTTTTTGGAGGGGAGAGATCTAAATGGGGAAGCATACATTGTCGGTACTGGTAGAGAATCACGCCGGTGTATTATCAAGGGTAGCAGGCTTGTTCAGTAGAAGGGGTTTCAATATTGACAGCCTCGCAGTTGGCGTTACGGAGAATCCGGATATATCGAGGATGACGATTGTTGTAGACGGAGACGAGTATACGGTGGAGCAGGTGGGCAAACAGCTGAATAAGCTTATTGATGTTATAAAGCTAAAGAAGCTGGAAAAGCATGAGTCAATAAACCGTGAACTGGCGCTCATCAAAGTATCTGCGAACGCCTCAACCAGAACTGAGATCATTCAGATCGTAGGCATATTCAGAGCGAATATCGTGGATGTATCAAAATCCACACTGACTGTCGAGGTGTCCGGAACGGCGGATAAGGTGGCTGCACTGGAGGATATGCTCAGGCAGTTCGGAATCAAGGAGATTGTAAGGACGGGTACCATTGCCATCGAAAGAGGCAATCGAATCATAAAGGTTAACAATAATGAAGAGGAGTGAAATTAATGGCTAAAATGTATTATGACAGTGATTGCAGCCTGGATTTGCTGAAGGGTAAGACGGTGGCTGTCATTGGCTTTGGAAGTCAGGGACACGCACATGCGCAGAACCTGAAGGACAGTGGAGTAAACGTAGTGGTAGGGCTGACTCCCGATTCTGCCAGAAGGAAACAGGCTGCTGACGCAGGACTGAAGGTCCTGGATACTGCCGAGGCAGCAAAAGCTGGCGATCTGATCATGATTCTTACACCGGATCAGACTCAGGCAGATATGTACTACAAGAGTATAGAACCAAATCTGAAGGATGGAGACATTTTGGCGTTTGCTCATGGCTTTAATATTCATTTCAATCAGATAAAGCCCCCTGCTTTTGTCGATGTGATCATGATCGCTCCCAAAGGACCGGGACATACAGTGAGAAGCCAGTATACCGAAGGGAAAGGCGTTCCTTCACTGATTGCAATCCACCAGGATGCATCGGGAAAAGCAAAGGATTATGCACTGGCTTATGCTTCAGGTATTGGAGCAGGCAGGGCGGGGATCCTCGAGACCACCTTCAGGGAAGAGACAGAGACGGATCTTTTCGGCGAGCAGGCAGTATTGTGCGGCGGTGTAACTGAATTGATGAAGGCTGGCTTTGAGACATTGGTAGAGGCCGGTTATCAGCCTGAAAGTGCATATTTTGAGTGTGTACATGAAATGAAGCTCATTGTTGACCTGATCAACCAGGGCGGCTTTGCGTATATGAGATATTCCATCAGCGACACGGCTGAGTACGGCGATTATATGATCGGCAAGAGGATCATTACCGATGAGACAAGAAAAGAAATGAAGAAGGTTCTTACAGAAATACAGGACGGCACGTTTGCATCCAGATGGATCATGGAGAACAAGGCAGGAGGCAGGGCTGAGTTCCTTGCAACCAGACAGCGCCAGTCCGAGCACCGGTTGGAGAAGGTGGGTGCAGAGCTAAGAAAGATGATGAGCTGGCTGAAGAATTAGTTGATCGATAGAGCTCATACTCTGGCGTGGTTTCAACAGATGAATATATAAAAATAGAGAAAAGGCGGGATAGGTACCGCCGGATACTTATAAATATGAGATTTAGGGAGGGTTTATCACATGGCTTCAAGGATAAAAATATTTGACACGACATTAAGAGATGGGGAGCAAACTCCGGGAGTCAGTCTGAATATACAGGAGAAGCTGGAAATTGCGCGGCAGCTGGTTCGCCTTGGAGTGGACGTGATTGAGGCGGGATTTGCCATATCATCCCCGGGCGATTTTGAAGCTGTCAAAACAGTTGCTGAAAATGTGAAGGGCGTTACGATCGCAAGCCTCAGCAGAGCAATGGAAAAGGATATTGACAGAGCATGGGAGGCAGTGCGTAATGCTGAAAATCCGTGCATCCATACATTTATTGCAACCTCAGACATTCATATGAAATATAAGCTGAGAATGACTGAGGAAGAAGTACTCGCAAGGGCTATTGCCATGGTGAAATATGCGAAAAAGTATTGCTCAAATGTTGAGTTTTCTGCGGAGGATGCTAGCAGGACCAGAGAGGAGTTCCTTTACAGGGTCGTTGAGGAGGTCATTAAAGCCGGTGCAACAGTGGTAAATATACCGGATACGGTTGGATATTCCTCGCCGGAGGAGTTTGGACGATTGATAAAAGGCATTAAGGAAAATGTATCCGGAATCGATAAAGCAGATATAAGTGTTCATTGCCATAATGACCTTGGGCTTGCGGTGGCCAACTCTCTTGCCGCCGTCAGAAACGGCGCGACACAGGTCGAATGTACCGTTAACGGACTTGGTGAACGAGCCGGGAATGCTTCGGTAGAAGAGATTATAATGGGACTTCAGACCAGGAAGGACTTTTATGGAGAGATAGTACACAACATAGATACGAGGCAGATTTATCGCTCCAGCAAACTGGTCAGCAGCCTGACGGGCATCAGCGTTCAGCCGAACAAGGCCATTGTTGGCGCAAATGCCTTTTCACATGAATCCGGCATTCACCAGCATGGAGTACTGGCTGAGAAATCTACTTATGAGATTATGACGCCCGAGTCCATCGGACTTTCGCAGAACACTATGGTACTGGGTAAGCTTTCAGGCAAACATGCCTTTGAAGAAAGGCTGAAGGAAATGGGATATACTTTGTCGCCGGAAGCTATCACCGAGGCTTTTGAGAAGTTCAAGCAGCTGGCGGACAAGAAGAAAACCGTACTTGACCGCGATATCGAAGCTTTGGTGGAAGATAAATTCTCAGAGGTTGAAGAGACCTACAAGCTGGACAGCTTCCAGATCAACAGCGGCAACAAGGTCATCGCAACAGCTACGTTAAGCCTTTACAAGGATGGCAGGATAGTGACTGAAGCGGCTACCGGAGATGGACCTGTAAATGCAGCATTCAATGCGGTTGAAAGAACAGTTGGTTTTGAACTTGTTCTTCAGGATTATAGCCTCAAGGGTGTTACTGAGGGCAAGGATGCTCTTGGCGAGGCAACAGTAAGGGTTGTAAAGGATGATCGGATTTATGTTGGCAGAGGCGTGAGTACGGACGTGATCGAGGCCAGTATAAAGGCCTACATCAATGCGATCAACAGAGTAATCAGTGACCACGGAAGAGAAACCTCTGGAGAAAAGGAGGCCATATGAAAAAAATAGTTGTGCTTGATTCCACCCTTAGGGATGGCGCACAGGCGCAGGGTATTTCCTTTACGGTTGAGGATAAGCTTAAAATCGTAAAAAGGCTGGATTCCCTTGGCGTGGCCTATATCGAGGCTGGAAATCCTGGCTCAAACCCAAAGGATCTGGAGTTTTTTGAGAGAGTAAGAATGATTCCATTCAAATATGCGAAGCTCATTGCTTTTGGAAGCACGAGAAGAGTGGGAATTCCAGTGGAAGAGGACGCAAATGTCAGATCGCTCTTGTTGGCGGGGACCGATGCTGTTGTGCTGTTCGGGAAGTCATGGGATTTTCAGGTGACTGATATTCTGAAGACGACGCGGGAAGAGAACCTCAGGATGATTGCCGATACCGTCAGGTATTTTAAGAGGATGGGCAAGGAGGTTGTGTATGATGCGGAGCATTTCTTTGACGGCTACGAATCGGACCCCGGATATGCGACAGAGACGATGAGGGCGGCGGCGGATGCGGGCGCTGACAGCCTTTGTCTTTGTGATACCAAGGGTGGCACTTTGCCCGGTGATATTTACAGTATTACAGAAAAGATGGTTTCGATGTTCGATATACCTATCGGGATTCATTGCCATAATGACACCGGCATGGCTGTTGCGGGCTCGATCATGGCGGTACAGGCCGGAGCCTCACAGGTGCAGGGCACAATAAACGGATTTGGTGAGAGATGCGGCAATGCAAACCTCTGTACGATCATACCGACATTGCAGCTAAAAATGGGATACAACTGTATTCCGGATGAAAACATGTGCGAGATGACGCCTGTGGCACGCGCCATAAGCGAAATTGCTAACTTGATCCACGATGAAAGGGCTCCTTACGTCGGTAAGGCGGCGTTTGCCCATAAAGCTGGGATGCATGCGGATGCTGTGGCCAAGAACACAGCTGCATATGAAATGTTCGATCCCGAATTGGTTGGCAATGAAAGGACTTTTCTCATGTCCGAGGTTGCTGGCAGAAGCGCTGTTCTGAGCATGGCAAAGAAAGTAGACCCGGCACTGACTAAGGACTCGGCGGAAGCCAGGCTAATCATTGAGAAGTTGAAGGAAATGGAGCATGCAGGTTACCAATACGAGGGCGCTGAGAGCTCCTTTGAATTGATCGTGAGGAAAATTCTTGGAACGTATCAGCCATCCTTTGAACTGAGGGATTTCAAGGTGATCGTCAATGAGCCGGCTAAATCGAATGAACGCAATTCGTCGGCGATGATTAAGGTCAAGGTTGGCGAGCGGGAGGAAATAACCGCCGCGGAAGGCGACGGCCCGGTAAATGCTCTTGACAATGCAGTCAGAAAGGCACTTTCCGTGTTTTACCCGAGCATACACGAAATGAAACTGACGGACTATAAGGTTAGAGTGCTGGATTCGACATCAGCCACTGCCGCAAAGGTAAGGGTTCTGATAGAATCTACGGATGGCAATGAGGTATGGACGACCATCGGCGTTTCCACAGATATTATAGAAGCAAGCTGGAAGGCTCTTGTGGATTCAATTGAATACAAGCTTGGGAAGTAGGTAACACAGAGGGGACAATGCTTTTAACACAAGAGGACTGTCCCCTCTATTTTCTAAAAGAAAGGTGAAGCGTATTGACACTCAATGGCAGTATATATGTAGAAGGAAAACTGGTCAGGGAATCTTCTGCAGAGGATAATGAAGCGGGGCACAGCTTCAGGGACAAACTTGAAGCGTGCCTCATTGATTTGTGTACACAGCTGGACATCCCAGTTCCCCTGTGGCTTAAAAAGAATACTCGCGAGCTTGCTATTTTTAGAAAGACATTTTTCACTTCGGAGCAATTCATTGATAAGGTATGGTTTGATAAATTTGAAATAAAGCTGGGGCAATAATGTAAATCACGTGATTGTCTTGTTATGCCGCTGTGGCGCCTTGTTGCGGCATATTTGACAGTGATTTTCTGAAATGATAAGATAACATCAAAAATGAATGATACGCAATTAGGGGAGCACTGCTATTTGAAAAGGGCTTTTATTACTGATGTTCATTACCGTATGGGGCTTGCGGCTGTAAGATCTATCGGCAGAAGGTCAATCGATGTGACTGCTCTGGATTATGATACTGTTCCGCAGAAATCCATATTGGGCTTCTATTCAAGGTATGCTTCTGATAAGAGGCTTGTCCCAAGCGCATCCGAAAACAAGTTGGAGTTTATTAACGGCATCATTAATCTGGCGGAAGAGAGTAAAAGGAATTCCACAAAGAGTAGAAGAAATTCCGCAGAACGTAAAAGAGAATCTATTATTGATGCGCATGATGCGCAAGAAAAACCTGTTCTGATTGCTGTCGGCATAGACAGCCTAAAGGCTGTATCCGAGTATAGCAGCCTTCTTGAGCCTCATTTTGATTTTGTTGTTCCATCGCTGGAGAGTATGGAAATTGCAGATGATAAACAAAAGCTTATGGATGTTGCAATAAAAACAGGCATCCCCTGTCCTGAAACCACAGTTCTATTAGCTAATGAAACCATTGAGCAATTATCTGAAAGAATAAAATACCCTGTTGTTATAAAGTACAGAAAGGGCGAGGCTTTAAAGCTTAAGCCCGTAAAACGCTATAGAATAATAGAAGACCGGCAGACATTTATTGAAGTGTATAAACAGATGCATTCCATGCAGGAGTTTCCTCTGGTCCAGGAATACATACGCGGTGACGGCTTTGGCGTTTCAGCGGTTTTTGACAAAAGAGGAGAGCCCCTTGAAATTTTCTGTCATAAAAGGCTTAGAGAGTACCCGGTTACAGGGGGCCCGAGCTGCTTTTGCGAGAGTATCTGGGATGATAGGCTTGTTGATTATGCAATCCGACTTTTGAAGGAATTGGACTGGAGAGGGGTCGCCATGGTTGAATTTAAAGGCAGCCTGGACGAAGGTGTTTCTCTGATGGAGATAAATCCGAGATTTTGGGGAAGTCTGCCTCTATCAATACTTTCCGGGTGTGATATACCCTTTGCTATTTACCGTGCTGCGTCCGGGGAATTATATGGGGAGCATACAGGCAGCGACGGTGCCGGTATTCGTAAGTGCGGATATAAGCAGGGAACCCGCATGCGGTTTTTGTTCCAGGATCTTTTGTCACTGCCCGGCTATATGAGAGTGAAGAAGAATAAATTGAAGTTCCTGCTGCAGTTTACAGGACAGCTCCTGGATCCCCGAATTAAGGATGGAGTGCTTGAATTAAATGATTTAAGACCATCATTAGCTTACATACGACAGGTGGTAAGAAAGCTATAAACATGACATGGATGCATGTAAAAGATGCCTGAAACAGGCACCCAGGACAAGCACACTAAAAACATACGAAATAAATACCGCATTCCTTGCAGGAGGTCGATATATTGAGGTTTGATCTGCATATACATTCAGCATATTCCCCTGATTCACGAAGCAGTGTGGACGATATAATACGCAGTGCTTTACAGGCAGGGCTGCAGGGCATTTCAATCACTGATCACAATAGCTTTAAAGGCAGTGAAGAGGCCATGAAAGCAGGCCGGTCGGACATTATGATCATTCCCGGAGCGGAATATTCTACCGATATGGGGCATCTGCTTGTGTATTTTCTCAGGCAGGGACTTGAAAGACTCAACCTGCCGAAGGATGCCTTCGGGTGCTACAGCTGGCGCGATATAGTATCGTCTGCTCGGGAGCAAGGCGCGTTGGTTTATATTGCGCACCCCTTCAAAAGGGCAATGAATTATGAACCGGCTTTATGGGATGAGATTGACGGGATAGAGATATACAACAGCCGCACTGCTTTATGCAGAAATATGGAAGCAAATAATATGGCGCTGCAGGAAGCCACAAAGAGGGGCAAAGCCTTTTGTGCAGGGAGCGACGGACATTGGACCGGGGAGATAGGAAATGCATTCTGGGAATATAACGGGAAAGAAGAAATAATGGATGCGCTCAGGATGGGCCTTGGACGTGTCTGGGGCTCACCGACATCAAGACTTTATGAGCCTGCAAGCCAGATATTGAAAAAAATAAAGAGGAAACAGCTTTTACAATTGCCCAGACCGCTTGCCAAAATGGCTTATGCCTGTATAATGGAGATCGGAAGAACGGTTGGATTGGGTAAAAAACCGTTAAAGGGCTGGTTGGATGTAAATACTCATA
The DNA here is from genome assembly GCA_023411645.1 of Bacillota bacterium. Lineage (GTDB taxonomy): Bacteria > Bacillota > Clostridia > Acetivibrionales > DTU013 > JAEYRF01. Next base: position 36,863 of record JAEYON010000131.1, read on the forward strand.
AAGAGGAGTAATCGTTATGTTTATTTATGATATGGCGCGAAAAATAAACGCCTATAGAAAAATCCGGAAGAAAGCCGCAGCCGGAAGGTATCTGAGTTCTGTGAGAAGGATTGAACGAACAGCTCCTCTAAGTTCAGGCCGCTTTGTCGCTATGACATTTGACGATGGGCCAAGCGCTGCTCTTCCTAATCCGCCTGTTAGAGATCCGGACGAACAGGTTGGTCTTACTGCGGAGCTCCTAAAAATACTTAACAAATATGGCGCAAAGGGCACATTTGACGTTATTGGAACAACTGAGCATAATTATCCGGATAAAGCAGGTGTAAAGGGCGATTTTACGTGGAGTGGAGTCAGCTATGACCATTATCCCGAATTCGGACAGGACACGCTTGCGGGAGTTAAAAATCAACTTAAGCTCGCAAGGGAAATTGCAGCGGGCGGCCACGAGCTGGCGAGCCATGGATATAGGCATATACTTTTTGGCCCCATGAAACTTGTTTACGGGAAAAGAGTCTGTTTTAAAAGCTTGCTTGAAGTGATTGAAGATCTCGAAATGCTAGATCAACTGGCTCTGAAGGAAACAAACTATAAAATTCGACTGTCACGTCCGCCGCACTATATTGACAGGATTCCTGACGGGTATACGTCCTACGATGCATACAGATACATGGATTACCAATATCTTGCCGCAAGCTTCGACGCGGGAGGATGGAAACCCTCAAAGGGAAACTACGAGCAGGATGTCAGGGAGATGGCGGATTTAATTGAACGCGCCTTGGCGGAAGACCCCGATATATTGAACGGTCAAATCATATTTCAGAAGGACGGCTGCAACATGTCGCTTCAGACTCCTGTGGCAAGCGCCCTCGATAAAAGTCTCAAGCTGCTGACCGACGCCGGTTACAAGGTGGTTACTGCTTCGGAGCTGATAAGAATGTCGCCTTTTGAGGATATTGACGATACAGATCCCTGTTTTGAGCCGGTGCGAAGACTTACATCGGCCGGATATGTGACGGGTTACAAAAACAATACCTTCCAGCCGGACAGGCTGCTTACGGGAAAAGAACTTGCGGTTATGACGACGTCTCCGCAGATACTTCTAGACAGGTATAGGGAGCAGATCGATTTGAAATACCGTTCCGGTGCTTCTGGTGCTTCCGGGTCTTATGGGTCTTCTGGTGCTTCAGAGGTCTCTGGTAATACAAGTGCTGCAGTCGTTTCCGGCGCTCCCGGCATACAAGTGGAGACAATATATCAGGCGGCTCTGGAAAATGCCCGTGAAAACAGCCGACTTTCAAAGGTAATTCAATACCTGGATTCTGACAAACCAATTACGGACAAGCAATTTGACGCATTTTTAAGCGCGGCCGCAGGCGGAACTGATATAAACTGGCGTCCGGAAGAATTTAAAAATATAGGGGCAC
>JAEYON010000094.1 GCA_023411645.1 Bacillota bacterium
TTCCATTCTTTCTTTCACTTCATCTAATGAAAGCTCTCCATCGAAAAATAGTTCCAAGTCATAATCTGCTCCGCAAATTGAAGCCATAATATTTCCCTTTGTGTTTTTCGGTGCAGCCGCCGTTACTCGTATCGCTTCCGGCAAGGATGCATTCAGCCTATCCATGAAGATCTGCGTGTCAATTTCCTCTGTCAGATCAAAATCAGCATATTCACCTTCGCTGGTCATCCCAACTGCCAGCGGCAATCCAAAAACCATCTGCGGATGAGGGTTAAAGCCCTGAGAATAGGCAATCGGCAAGCCTGAACGTCTGATCGCGCGTTCAAACACCTTCATCAAATCCAGGTGGGAGATGAACTTGACCTTTTCCCCTCTGGTAAACCTAATACGCACACTACTCATCGTCCATCCCTCCGTCCACGCTGCCGACGCCGCTGTCGTCGTTGCCTATGCTGTCGCTGCCGCCGACACTGCCACGGATTACTGCACTTTCGCTGCTGCCGGCGCAGTCTCTTCCTTCGCTGCCGCCGACGCTGCCGACGCCGTTACCGCAGCCATCCTCACTGCCGGTATGATCCATACAGATTCCCTGTCCAAAGGTTGTCACCCCGCACCCTGAACAAGAGGTCATGCAGTTAGGAGTCACCTCTCCCTTTTGTGCGCGGAGCTTTTCCCGGAGCAGAAATTTCTTCGAAACACCTATATCAATATGATCCCAGGGGAACACTTCCTCCTGTCCCCTTCTTCTGTTCGCATAAAAAGCCGGGTCAATCCCGCAATCTTCAAAGGCCTTCAACCATTCACCAAATTTGAAATGCTCACCCCAGCTGTCAAATCTGCAACCTCGCTCCCACGCACGAAGGAGCACCTTTCCGGTCCTTCTGTCGCCTCTTGCAAAGACCGCCTCCAGCAGACTGAGCTCAGGATCATGCCAGTTATAACGCAAATGCCTGTCCTTGATACGCTCCTTTAAAAATCGCTGCTTTGTCCGCAGTTCATCCATGCTGTCCTGAGGCTCCCACTGAAAAGGAGTAAATGGCTTTGGTACGAAGGACGAGGTGCTGATGGTGACCTCAAGCCCTCTGTTTCTCTGTTCCTTCGGCACTCTGAAGTATTCGTCCACCACCTTCAGTCCGAGAGCCGCTATTCCTTCCACATCCTCCATGGTCTCATAAGGCAATCCAATCATAAAATACAGCTTTACACCATTCCATCCGCCCCTGAAAGCAAGCCCAACGGAATCGAGCAGGTTCTCTTCGGTAACACCTTTGTTTATAACATCCCGCAGCCGCTGGGTACCGGCCTCCGGCGCAAATGTCAGCCCACTTTTTCGCACCTTCTGCGCCTTCTCCATCAGATCCAGCGAGAAAGAATCGATCCTAAGGGATGGAAGCGCCAGATTGACCTTCTTGGGTTCCATTTTTTCGATCAGTTCCGAGGTCAATTGCGGTAGTGCGGAGTAATCACTGGTGCTCAGTGAGGTCAGCGTTATTTCCTCATAACCTGTGCTATTCTCCAGTTTCTGTGCCATCTCCCTCAGTTTGGCGGGAGTCCGCTCTCTGACCGGCCTGTATATAAATCCTGCCTGGCAGAACCTGCAGCCTCTGCTGCAGCCCCGGAACAGCTCCAGCATAATCCTGTCATGGATTATCGATACATATGGCACCACAATATCTTCAGGATAAAATGCATTATCCATATCCTTAATAATGCGCTTTCTGATCTTCTTTGGATACTCCTTTTTCAAAGGTTCAACCGCCTTTATGGTTCCATCCTCATGATAGGAAACGTCATAAAAGCCGGGAATATAAATTCCCTCTATACCAACTATTTTATTCAGAAACGCATCCCGCGACACACTTTCCTTTTTCCATACCGCATATGCGTCCATCACTTCCTGAATGATCTCTTCCCCTTCACCCATCATAAAAAAATCCACAAAGTCGGCAAGCGGCTCGGGATTGTAAGCGCACGGTCCTCCGGCACACACAAAGGGATCCCCTTCTTTTCTATCAGTCCGAAGCAGCGGGATTCCCGCCAGATCCAGCATATTCAGCACATTTGTATAACTCATTTCATATTGCAGCGTAAAACCAACAAAGTCAAAATTACCAACAGGCTCACGGGTTTCCAGCGAAAACAGCGGAATATTGTTTTCGCGCATTTTGGCCTCCATATCGGTCCACGGCGCAAAAACCCTTTCACAGTATGTATCCTCCCGCTGGTTAAGCAGACTGTAAAGAATTCGCATACCCAGATGGGACATGCCCACCTCATACGTATCCGGAAAACAGAATGCAAACCGGATGTCCACCCCTGAGGGATCCTTCATGACACTATTCAACTCGCCGCCTGTATATCTGGCAGGCTTTTCGACACTCTGCAGCAACTCATCTCTAATAATAACCGGCACAGTACCCTCCTAAAGCAGAAATTTATCTCTCCATAATATACCCAAAAATATTCCCAAATCAATAATGTTTATCAAGAAAAGCAAGCATCGGGAGTACATTCTTTTTAGTTCTTATATCATCCTTTCCTTTATTAAGGGCTTACGCTCACATAACGCCTTTCGTCATTACAATACCTTATACGCCGGCGCATATTCAGCAGCCAATCTGATAGCCTCCGTCATGCTGACAGCCCCCGCAATACCTTTTCCGGCAATGTCAAAGGCCGTGCCGTGATCCACAGAGGTTCGAAGGAACGGCATCCCGATTGTCAATGAAATCGTCCTTTCAAAATCCAGTGTTTTGGTGGCAATATGTCCCTGATCGTGATACAGCGATAAAACCGCTCCATATTTCCCGTGCAATGCCTGGTGAAATACGGAATCTGCCGGCACCGGTCCAACCACCGGAATTCCCAAGGCAGCCGCTTCCCGGATGGCTGGTTCTATCTCCACACACTCTTCGTCTCCGAACAGCCCGTGCTCTCCATTATGCGGATTCAGTCCAGCCACAGCCAGCGTGGATGCCGGCAAACCTAACATTTCCAACGCCTTACAGCACCTCTCGATATAGTCAGTCATCCGTTCCTTTGTAACCATATCACAAGCCTTGCGAAGAGAAACGTGTCTGGATAGGAAAAACACCCTAAGCGTACGGACCTGGAACATAGTCAGAGGATCGTTGGTTCCGGTAAGCTCGGCAAGTATTTCCGTATGCCCGGTCTGTCCTACTCCAGCAGCCCTGATTGCTTCCTTATTGATAGGCGTCGTTGCAATGGCCGCCAGCTTTCCCAACATGGCCAGCTGCGAAGCATGGGCAATGTATTCATAAGCCGCTCTGCCTGCTTCCGCTTGGACGGCACCAAACTCAAGCTTATCAGCATCGATGTTCTCCAGATTAATAATATCTATCGTTCCTGGGCTGTATAATCCTTCGCTGGGTTCTTTTATTACATGAAAAGCACAGCTTGTCCCAACAATCCGTTCGATCTGCTGCAGCACGCCCAGGCAGCCAATAACAAGCGGCTTACAAATGATATAAAGGTTACTATCCGTTAACGCCTTCAAAACAATTTCCGGTCCGACCCCCGCCGGGTCTCCCATTGGTATTCCAATAACAGGTCTGTGCATAATTTCTCCTCCAATTATTATTCGACTCTTCAGTCATTATTCGCACTACAGTTATTATTCGGCACTACAGCCATTATTTAAAACGATACTCCCCCACTCATATATATCTGGCTCCGGCACATTACACCGTAAGGTTAGTCGGCATTTCTGACTGAGACTTTTCAGTCCTCTCTGCCTTGCTTTTCCGCCACCGCAGGTAGTAGAGCAGACTGCCAAAGAGCCTCAACAGACCCGAAATTGCCATCGCAAGGAAGATATTCGTCCGGTTGTAGAGCCACAGGCCGGTCAACGGCGCAAAAAATCCTGTGATACTTGTAATAGTATTGAATACGGAAATATAAACGGTCTTTTTTTCTTTCGGCAGCGTGTCCAGAAGAGATAAAAAAAGCGTAAGATTAAAGCCTGCAAGGAAAACCCCAGAGGCAATATTCATGATAATTAGTACGGGAAAGCTCAACAGCATTGAGTAAAATAGCGGTATTAACGCCAATCCGGTTGCTCCGAAAATAAGTATCCTGTTGCTTCCCATTTTTTCTATCAGCTTATTCCACATCGTAAGTGAAAGAAACTGGGCAGCTCCCACAGCCACATTAAGCAGACCAAACTGGAACTCATTTAGATACATATAGTTAGAATTGTAAATAAAAAATATCGGCCAGGCCATTTGCCATGAAAAATGAAAGACAAAGCCACAAATGCAAAATATCAAATACCTCTTATTTCTCAGCATTCCGGCGAAGGTATCTTTCAGCGTCAGATGGGAAGGCTTGACATCATGCTTTTCGCGTTCCGATATATCGGTATGGCGCCATTTTCGGCTCTTCGTACGTGAAAAGAAAGTTATCTGCACTATCGTCAGCAAAAAACATATGCCGTAGAATATCTGATACAGGATAAGTCTCTCCCCGTCAGACTTCGGAATATAGGTCAGCAAAATTCCTGTGACCAGAACTGTAAGCAGACCGAAAAGAGCGCTAAATCTGCTTCTGACAGTATAAACCCTGTTTGCATAGGAACCCCTGAAATTATCTGCAAAATATGATTGCCAGGTGGTCAGATACAAGGCTCCCGGCCAATTCATAAGCCCGATCAGGACAACAAAAGCCAGCACTTTCCCCTCATGTGGGATCATCGGTACAAACGCTATTGCTGCATAAAACACACTGACAATACAAAGCAGATAAAGAACTGTCTGCTTCTTTTTGTTAATTCTCTCAATCAGCATTCCGCATGGAATTAGCGTAAAAATGGCCACAAGCGGAGGCACCGCATTCAACAGAGCTGTATGCAGATCGCTTCCGCCCATCCTCTTCGCAAACATTTGGGTGAACGGGACAGTCAAGTTAATGATCATTGTATAGACAATTCCCTCCATAATGAGGAACATTGCTGCTGCGTCCTTATTCCGGAAAAGCTTCATCACTAGTTTCATCCCAAAAAAAATAAAGTCAATTTAAATAATTGTATCATATTTTTTCAATGGGTGATGAAAAAAGTGTTATGAATTAGCCATTGCATTAATAATCTTTTGATGTTAAAATAAGAAAGCACAAAAATAATAGCATATCGGGGTGTAGCGCAGATGGTAGCGCGCTTGGTTCGGGACCAAGAGGCCGTGGGTTCAAATCCCGCCACTCCGACCACAAACTATTTGAAAGCCCGCTAATTTAGCGGGTTTTCTGCATAATTGTATTCTTTTCAAACTGCCTATACATCTTTACTTCTCAAGCATCTGGTCTTTTCTTTTAGAATGTCGTAATTCCCTTCCAAGAATATTGTATTTTGGTGGATGGTTTTTCAAGTAATGGGCGCAAGAAATAGATAAAGGTCTGAAACTATTGACATAATCATGTTAATAAAGCAGTTATTACTGGATCTACAAAGTAAAAATAGAATTATTTGTAAAATTATTGCCCATTAATTGAAAAACCATCCATCGGTGATGTAACATAATTTTATGAAAGAGTATTTAAGTCATTTATCTGCAGCCATAACATGGGATATACCCTATATTGATGCTGTTTTGGGTAAAAGAATCAGCGAAATAGAAGCGCCTCATATTACGGTTACCGAACCCAATGCGCGATTAAGAAATAATGGCAAAAAGGTTCGTTCCTGTGTGCTTGCTCTACCTGCTGGTGCAGTAGTGTCACGAAATGGCAGAATGGTTTCTTCACCAGAATTATTGTTCCTGGAGCTTGCGTGCAACTTAAGCATCCACCGGCTTATTCTGCTGGGCTTGCAGTTGTGTTCACATCCTCCTGGTCATCCTACCCATGCAATCACGACTAAGCAAAAGCTCAATACGTTTCTTTCAAAGACTACAGGGCACCGGGGACATCGCAAAGCTATACGATCAGTAAAATATGTGGAAAACGGTTCTGCATCTGTAATGGAATCGATTGCATTCATGATCCTCGCACTGCCTTATTCGCTGGGAGGGTACGGACTTAGTGGAGCTGCTTTCAATTATGAGATTAAATTAAACGGTGAAGCGCAGATACGTCTTGGGCAAAATCGGTGCTATGCGGATCTATATTACAAGCGTGCAAAATTGGCAGTTGAATACGAAAGCTTTGCTTTTCATAACACCCCATTGGAGCAGGGCAAAGATCTGATACGGTCGGCCGTACTGGAACGGCAGGGAATTAACTTGATGCGTTTAAGTACAATACAGTTGTATGATACAGATTCCTGCAGGGATTTTGCAAATAATCTGGCGACTCGTCTAAACAAGCGCATTCGGATATATTCTAAAAGATTTGATGAGATGCATATGCTATTAAGGGATTTGTTACCGGATGGAAAGCCTGTTTTACCAGAGGATCTCAAAAGATCCAAACACCGATACTAAAGC
>JAEYON010000134.1 GCA_023411645.1 Bacillota bacterium
ACTCTAATCTTGCTCAGGCAGCGATACCAACGGGGACTCCTTTTCTCCTGCCCGACCCTGGTTATTGCCACAAATTATTTCAGGTGCTCGTCGCAGAGAATATATCAAGAAACAAATATCGGGAGAATTCTGTAGACTATTTATTCAAAGTATTAGTCAACAAACTGCATGAAGCCTCCAACTCTGAGCAGAACTCACCAAAATACCATATCTTGTCAGAATTGCGAAGAGATATTCATAACAATCCGGGGTACAATTGGAGTGTATCTGCTATGGCAGAATATCTGCATCTTAGTCCGGGCTATCTTCAGGCAATATATAAGCAAACGTTCGGTGTATCGTGTATTAATGATGTCATAAACTGCCGCATCCGATTTGCAAAAGACCAGCTAACCAATAGTCCGCATACAATATCAGAAATATCAACTCTTTGCGGATACAATAATGTTGAACATTTCAGCAGACAGTTTCGCAAGATAACAGGCTATTCTCCCCGCGCCTTTCGTAAGTCAGCTTTCTGCTGAGTATACTGGGACAGTATTTAGTATGCAAGCTTTGTTCGATCGTATATTGCTTCTTTATTCTTTGGGAAGCAATATTGTAAACTCTGTTCCCTCATTTATTTTACTTTGTACCTGGATTTTTCCTTTGTGTGCTTCAACTATTGCCTTTGCGATTGCAAGACCGATTCCGGCGCCACCGGTCAGCCTGTTTCTTGATTTATCCGCCCGGTAGAAACGTTCAAATATATGAGGTAAATCCTCTGGAGGAATGCCTCTTCCAGTATCTTTAACAGTTATCTGAACAGCATCATTTGAACCTTTAACCGTAACCTTAATTGTTCCTCCCCCAGGGGTATACTTTATGGCATTGGAAAGAAGATTTATAACCACCTGGCTTACTTTATCCTTATCTGCTCTCACAATATCTACTTCTCCATCAAATTCAAAAACAATATTATTATTTAAGAACTCTTTCTCGAAGTTATTGGTAATATGCCGGACGAGCTCCAAAATATCGAAGCTTGTTTTTGTAAGAATCAGATTTTCACTTTCATACCTCGCTAATTGTTCGAGACCCCCTACCATTTTGTTTATTCTTGCTATTTCCTCATGACAGCCTTTAAGTCTCTCGGTATCGGGTTTCCAAATGCCATCGATCATAGCTTCCATATGACTTTGCAAAGTGGCCAGAGGTGTCCTGAGTTCATGCGCCACATCTGCTGTGAGTTGTTTTCTTAAGACTTCTTGTTTCTCAAGCGTTTCTGCGAGGTTGTTAATAGTTTCAGTAAGCTGAGCTGTTTCTTTAGTATTTGATTTTTCAGTAATTCTGTCGTCAAAATATCCTTTTGAAATCATATGAGCTGTAGTAATAACCTTTGATATAGGTGCGCTCAGTCTTTTTGACATAAACGAACCAAAAAAAATAGATAAGAGAAGAGAAAAAGCACCAACTCCAATAAGCAGTCTGTTTATTGCATTAATGAATTCCAGATCATTATCACTAAAGTAATATGGACCATAGTAACCGATAATAACACTTCCGACTTTACCAAAACTATTGGTAACGGGATAAGTATCCTCAACATACCCTCCCTGCCAGTCAGGATAACGATTGTTCATATTCTGTGCCATATGAGCAATCATCTGCTCACATATTTCATTGTCATGAAGCCTGGCATCCCATATGACCTTTTCGGATAAATCCACTACCTTTATGATCATTCCCTGCTCCAGAGCATTAATGCAAATATCCTCTATTGCGTCAAGATCCCAACCCTTCTCAACTTTGAACTTCTGAGCTGTCAGCGAAGCAATCTCCTCGTTTTTACGCGCTTGATTTTGTTTTATATAATCTTTAAAATGTTTATCCAGCAGCAGGTTTGTGATAATACTAATCAGAAAAACTGAAATCAAAGTTATCAAAATGTAGGATATTGTAAGTTTGGTTCTTAAACTAAATTTCATACCATAATCACCTTTTCTATATACCGCCAAATCGATAACCTATTCCATAAACGGTTAAGATATATTTTGGAGTTTTGGGATCGGATTCGATTTTCTGCCTAATATTTTTTATATGGGTGTCAATAGTCCTGTCATACCCGTTAAAATCCTGTCCAAAGCCCAGATATATCAGCTCATCTCTGGTAAAGGCCTTATCAGGGTATTTTACCATTATCATCAGCAATTTGTATTCATTCGGAGTCAAATTAACAACCTTTCCATTCCTTCTTACCTCATATTTCAAGGTATCAATAACCAATTCATTATTGTTAAATGAAATAAGACTTGTTAATGGAACCGCACAATCAACAGACCTGCGCAATACGGCATCTATTCTGGCAACCAGTTGTCTGGGACTGAATGGTTTGGTTATATAATCATCTGCCCCCATATTAAGACCCTTTAAAATATCCTCTTCTTCTATTTTCGCCGTAAGCATGATTATTGGCACTCGTGATTTTTTTCTTAACTCCCGGCAAATTTCTTCGCCAGTTATATCGGGAAGCATTAGATCCAAAACAATAAGGGCAGGGTTCACCTTTTCGAATTGTTCCATTGCTTCCTTGCCGCTGTATGCTTCATAAACAGAATACCCACTATTTTCAAGATACGATTTTATAACCTCTAATATTTTTACTTCGTCGTCCACGATCAGTATTTTTTTTTGTTCTTTACCCATATTATTTAAACCTCCTGCAACAGCAAAACAAACAAAGCCCAGAACGTCTACTCTCTATTTATACGGCTTATCCTTTATCGATTTCGCTAATATCGTCAACAACAGTGATTTTACTCCTAATCATACCCATCCAGCAGCTATACGCAAATGTACCGGTTTCAGACGGTGTAAACTCAATTATATTGTCGCCTGCTTCAAGCTTTTTCTTGTTATTATATTTCGGTATTACAATTTCATTATTACAGCCGTTTATATCACCGTTCCTTGCCTGAATAGTCCATTTCACAGGTATATCCTTCTGAACGGTAATCGACTCATACCTACCCGGCGCCAGCTTTGTTGTAACTATTTGAATACCGTCTTGTACTGTTGCGACGCCGCTCTCTTGAGTGCTGCTGTTTACACTGAACAGCATTGATGGGAGTGAAAATCCTGACAATGCCATGCCTCTGTTTGTCATTACCACTCCGAGCGCAATTACCAGCACAGCGCTTATTTTTATCATCATATGAGTAAACTTCCCGCTTAGTATCGTGCTCACTGCCCCAAATCCAAACATTAGAGGTACTGTTCCAACACTGAAAAGAAACATAGACAGCGCTCCGGCCGCAAAGCCTCCAGAACCTAATGCATATATCTGCATTGCCTGAAGTGGACCGCACGGCATTAAGCCATTGAGCAATCCCACATAAAAAGGTCCATACTTTCCATTGTTATTGTATATTTTGTAGCCAAATAATTTTGGCATCCTTGGGTTAAGTTTTCTTAGCCAGGGAAATTTGTTGAGCATATTTAATCCCATAATCACCATAAATACACCAGATAAAATAGCCACAATCCCCTTGGCGGCACCTGAAAAGCTAATGCCATATCCTAAAGCACCTACTATACCTCCGATTATAGTATAGGATACCACCCTGCCGATGCTATAAAGCAAACTTGGTATTAGCCTGGAGTACTTATTGGTACTGCCATTGACAAACTTATATGAAACACACTGGGATAAGTTTATTCCACCGCACATGGTAATACAGTGCAGTGAAGTCATCATACCAACAACAAAAAGAATACCATATCCCATTGATTGATTAACCTCTGGAGTAAAACTGAAACCGACAGTATTTTTTACAACAACATAAAGAGCAAATAGAATAATTCCAACACCTAGCAGCTGGTTAATCGACATCTTATCTTCTGCTGCTTTTTTCTTATTTTCTGCCGGCGTTGCTTTTTCGCCTGCTTTATTTTTTACCGGATAATCCAGTTTTTCCACTATTTCAATAATTTTTTCTAATCGTATTACATTTACATCATAGGTAATGTAAACATTGGAACTGCTGAAAATTGCCTTTACTTCCAGAACACCGTCAAGTTTTTTCAGAGTATTTTCTATTCTCATTTCGCAGCTTGTACATGTCATCCCATCGATTTGAAGAATTTTTCGCATCAATCTCCGTTCCATTCCACACCCCCTGTAAAGGATAACAAGTCCTGCATTATCCTTTGAATCCTGCTATCTCCAATTTAGGAACAACCCTTTGTTATCTTCCATAAATGCTTGAGAGATAATAATACTTGCATCATCCAAAGTTTTATTTTCTTCCAAAATAGGAACCAGATTACAGCCACCTTCTATCTTTTCAATTTGGTCAAGCCGGAACCTGTTGCCGCAATTCTGGCATACCAGTTCGTCGCCCTGCTGCTTATAGTAACCTCTTCCGGAATCATAGCATATCTGACATGTATTAAATGCCGTCCTTATCGTTCCATCACTTGCTTTTACAGCCATTACTTCCATGTTTGTCTTACCTGCCTTATAAGGATAAAACCTTGCAGTTTCAGATATCTCACTATTTAATATTTTTAGATCACCTGATACATTCCCTGTTGAATCTGCTCCACCTGAAATAAATTTGATAACAATGAAGCCAATGATAAGCACTGCAATAACACCAACTTCAACAAGTGTCTTTTTTAAAGTTTTCTGTGCTCCATTCACCTTTTTGTTTTCTAGACTTAATTTACCCATTGTTATACCGCCTCTACAGTATTTATAACATAAATTAACACATTTTTATGGAGATTTTATGAAGAAAATAAAATACTCCCCTTTCCGGTATAAGTTTTTTATTATAAACTGCATACCATGGGGGGAGCATATCAGCAAACCATTGGATTCTCTTATAGATTATTCAATTTTCACACTCTATAGCAATGCTCGCATTTAACTCATTACAATCTAATCTAGCTCAATCGCAATACAGTTTGTATACTTTGTTGGCAACTTTTGCGGCAGCTTTACCGTAAGTACACCATAGGACTGAGTAAACGGAAGCTTTTCTCCGCCAAGTAATCTTACAGACACGACTTTATCCTGCTCAGTAAGGCTCTTAATCACTGCGACCCTGTTTTCAGGCGCATTAAACATAAATGCATACAAGTTCCTTCCCTTTGCCGTAAATCGGAAATCCGAACTATTCCATTGAGCTTCAACTTCTTTAAAACCTTCAATCAGTACCCTGGTATCGCCTTCCCCGAATACCCTCCATGGACGCGTGCCGTAAATGCCGTCACTGCATATCTTAAACCACGATGCAAGCTCCTCAAGTATATATATGGTTTCGCTATCGACCGTCCCGTCGGGTCTTTGAAGAATGTTCAGCAACATAGTCCCGTTTTTGGAAACGATATCAACAAGCATTTCTACAATATGACCGGGCTTTTTAAATGTCTGAGTAGCGTCATAAAACCAATTGCCTATACAAGTGTCGGTCTGCCATGCTTCCGGATTAATGCCAGGCAGCTGGCTCTTCTCAATGTCCAATACTCCAACACGATAGATTTCAGGACGTCTGTCTTTCTGTGTGTATACGGCACGGTTTTCACCATACTTGCGAATAGATGTATTGTACAGGTAGGCAACAGCATTCAAACCATTTTGGAAAACTGTTTCCTCTACAGTAGAAACATGATCTCTCCCAAATGGAAGAGGCCCGTCTGAATAAAGCAAATCTGGTTGATAAAGGTCGATGATCTCCTTCATTACTTCCAGCCAGTAATCCTGAAACTTTCTATTTGATGTATACCAGGGGTTTAGGTTGGTGCTGTCCCTGTCCTCAGTAACATGTTCCATATTTTCAAAATAAAAATCCTTATATTCGGGGTCATTTCCGTCGTATGGCACACCTGCGTAAGGGCCATATGTATCACTCCACTTATTTACCTTCCACCAGGAAAAGCTGGCGCCCAGATGCTCTGTCAATCCGAAAGGAATGCCGAATTTATCTGCTGAGGCTTTCCACAATCCGCATATATCCTTTTGTGGACCAATTTTGAATGAATTGAAACGGTTTAGTCGAGACGGATAGTTAAAGAAATGATCATGGTGCATTGCCTGGCCGACAAAATATCTGGCGCCTGCATTCACATATAACTCCATCAACTCTTCCGGATTAAAATTCTCAGCCTTCCATAAAGCACAAATATCCTTATACCCAAATTTTGAAGGATGTCCATAATGCCTTAGATGGTAGCGATATTGAGATGTTCCCTGGACATACATGTTTCTTGCATACCAATCCCCGTTCATTGGCACACTTTGAGGACCCCAATGGCTCCATATCCCAAATTTTGCATCCCTGAACCAATCGGGACACTTGTACTCCATCAAGGATTCAAAACATGGTGCAAAATTTTGTTGATTTTGCATTATATACCTCCGTGAATACAAAAGCATAACGATATCATACAAAATAAAATGCCTTTGCAAATTTTTTGACATATTAATTTTAGCAATTATAAGATATAATTGGAATGAACAAATCTTACTTTTTATTATAAAAAATTAACTTTTGCTTTCAGTTCACCTAAAGAAAAAACCAGTCCATATTAAAAAAGCGACCTTAGTCTTTTTTGCATATTGACAATTTGTTCCCACGGTATTATTATTAGATTATCATATGAATACTTGTTCATATATTTATATAAGGAGTGCGACTATGAGTGAAAAAAGCATTATACTAAACGAAATAGGCTGTCCAAGCTGTGCGAATACAGTTAAATCACATAAGAACCTTGGAATTGACCATTCCAGGCAATTCAGATTAAATATTGCCGCTCTGATTATAAGTGTTCTCCTGTTTATTGCAGGTCTGCTAACGAGCAAGTATGAAATTCCGGCAACCGTTATCATGCTGACAGCATGGCTCATCGCCGGCTTTAGTGTATTACTGCGGGCAGCATCAAATATTTTGAAGGGGCATGTCTTTGATGAAAATCTTCTGATGTCCGTCGCTTCCATTGGCGCCATAGCAACAGGTCAGTATTCGGAGGCCGCTGCCGTTATGATCTTCTACAAGCTGGGAATACTGTTCGAGGACATGGCAGTAGATAATTCAAAAAAATCAATCGCTTCGTTATTGGACCTCCGACCGGAGGTTGCCCGGCTGAAAACTGAGGACGGCTTGATTCAGGTAGAGCCGGAGACAATAAAGGTTAATGATATCCTTGTGGTAAAGCCCGGTGAACGGATACCGGTAGACGGTCTTGTGACAGAAGGCTCTTCTCTTGTTGACACCTCCTCCCTCACCGGCGAGTCTCTTCCAATGACTGCAGAGCCGGGTGTACATGTTTTCGGCGGTTGTGTAAACAAAACCGGACTAATCACTATCGAGGCTACAAATACTCTTAAGCAGTCCGCGGTCACCCGTATCCTTGAACTGGTGCAGGATGCCGCATCGAAAAAAGCGCCGATTGAAAACTTTATCACTAGATTTTCAAAATACTATACGCCTTCTGTTATTGGTGCTGCATTGCTGACTGCAGTTCTGCCGCCGCTTGTGACGGGATCGTTTGATTTTAAAACATGGCTATACAGGGCGATGATTTTTCTGGTCATATCTTGTCCCTGCGCTTTGGTGGTCTCTGTTCCCCTAACCTTCTTTGCGGGTATAGGCAAGGCATCCTCAAAGGGTATTCTTGTTAAAGGAGGCAACTATCTGGAGGCACTGAACAAGGTCACAACAGTCGTATTTGATAAAACCGGAACTCTTACAGAAGGTGTGTTCCGCGTATCAAAAATTGATGCTGTAAGCTGTACGCAGGACGAGTTGCTGGAATATGCAGCGTACGCTGAAGCCGGCTCGACCCATCCAATTGCACGATCTATCCTGAATGCCTACGGAAAGGATATAGACGAATCTGCCATAAAAAGCTGCATGGAGGTTCCCGGAAAAGGTGTTACTTCCATCGTCAGAGACAAAGCTATCCAGGCAGGCAACTATGAATTTCTTCAAAGCGCAGGTGTATTGACCCACGTCAGCAGAAGCGATATTGCTCAAAGCAATGGTGGTGAAAGCGGTACAGACAGCAGCACCGACGGAACTATGGTATATATTGCGGTGGATGGGGTTTACATGGGACGGATCCATGTAAGCGATTCATTGAAAAAGGATGCGGCAAAATCAATTGATCTGCTTAGAAAAACCGGCATTGAAAGGATCATTATGCTGACCGGGGATGCCCGTGAACCTGCAGAAGCCGCAGCAAGGGAGTTAAATCTGGACGAGTTCCATAATAGCCTGCTGCCGCACCAGAAGGTAGAATTATTTGAAAAAATAAAAAAATCTTCGGCGGGCAGCAGCCTATTTGTCGGCGATGGCATAAATGACGCACCTGTACTTGCTTTGGCCGACATCGGGGTATCCATGGGCGGAATCGGGTCAGATGCTGCCATTGAGGCATCCGATATCGTACTGATGAGCGACGAACCTTCGCGGCTGGCTGATGTTATACGGATAGCCTCCATCACCCGGTCAGTTGCGCTTCAGAATATTATATTTGCCCTCAGTATAAAAATTCTGGTGCTCTTATTGGGTTTTTTAGGAATCTCATCAATGTGGGAAGCCGTTTTCGCAGATGTCGGCGTGACCTTACTGGCAGTGTTGAACACCCTGCGAATTCGTTACATGAAAATATGAGAGGCGTCATAAAAACGTTATGAGTTTGGGACAGTTCTCTTGTCTTAGCCCTCTATCTACAAAGTCAAGGACAAATGAACCGTCCCTCATCTTCTTCTAATAGCAAATAAACGATCTGATTCTGTTAATATCTAATCCAAAGTATACCCAGTTGAAACCGGTCCATCTCCATCCGGCCACAGATTGTCTTCCGACAAAAATAAGCCATGCCCAAAACTGCTGTCTGTTATCGAGCCATAAATACACATATCTGAACCTGCACGGCC
>JAEYON010000137.1 GCA_023411645.1 Bacillota bacterium
TCTGACAGCTAAAAAAAGAAGCCCTTTTTACCTCGGCTTGAGGATTAAAAAGGGCTTACCTTTTGATAGGCATTTACAAGCTAATGATACTCAAATTACAAGACAAAATCAGAAACGCTTGACAGAAAACTACAAATACTGAAGAGTCCTCAATTGAATGTTAATTGAAAGAGAAAATATTACTATTCAGGGGTAAGCTTGATAAGCGGATTGAAATTTGCTCCAGACGGTTGCTGCTGAGCAA
Source organism: Bacillota bacterium (assembly GCA_023411645.1). Lineage (GTDB taxonomy): Bacteria > Bacillota > Clostridia > Acetivibrionales > DTU013 > JAEYRF01. The sequence continues at coordinate 245 of JAEYON010000137.1, forward strand.
GCTACTGTATATTAGGAAATTGGTGTAAAAAAATTAATTTGTAAAATACTATTGCATACCGTATAATTTTGTAAAAAGGAGATAAAAATCATGCAAAAAAACCCAATAGTGACTATTGAAATGGAAAACGGAAGTATAATTAAAATTGAGCTTTATCCGGAAATTGCACCGAATACGGTGAAGAATTTTATTTCGCTGGTGAATGACGGTTATTACAATGGACTGATCTTCCACAGGGTCATTCCGGGCTTTATGATTCAGGGAGGCTGCCCGCAGGGGAGCGGGATGGGCGGACCGGGTTATTCCATCAAAGGGGAGTTTTCATCGAACGGCTTTAATAATCCATTGAAGCATGACAGGGGCGTCATTTCCATGGCCAGATCTGCCAGACCGGATTCGGCGGGATCTCAGTTCTTCATCATGGTTGAGAAATCACCTCATTTGGACGGACAGTATGCAGCCTTCGGAAAGGTAATAGAAGGTTTGGAAGAGGCGGACAGAATCGTTGCGGTAAAGCGGGATTATAATGATAGGCCTCGTGAGGAACAGCGGATGAAGTCAGTGACGGTGGACACCTTTGGAAAGGATTACGGAGAGGTTGAAAAGCTGTAAAAGGCTGATACTGCGGCATAATTTCCAACAAAGTGGATCTAGTTTGGCGGAGACAGGTTTAATGTCCTCCGGGAAGGCAGGGGAGCACCTTGAGCAAAGAGCAGAAAGCATACAAACTGCATATGGGGCCGGCCGCTTGTGCGGTGGATCTTGGGGACGGCAGTGAACGCGGAGAATACGTCTGTCAGGACTATATTTTGAATAGTTTGGGAAGGCCGCACAGAAGCATCAATCTGATGTATTGCTATTATCCTCTGGACAAGGGGTGGCCGACAAGAGCAAGCGAACTTGACAAAACCGGAAACGTGTCATTTGCCTGGAATTACGCATATGACGATTATTTCCCTTATACTGGAGGCATAGGCGGAAGCATGGAAGGAGAGCCGTTTGTCTCTATGAAGGATATTCGCAGACATGGACAGGATGTGACATTGACACTGACCATAGACTGCGCAGTGCCTGATGGACATCTCATACAGATCGCAAGGGAGCTTAAGCCTTACGGAAGGCTGTTGATTAGGATCAACCACGAGGCCACCGGTAATTGGTTCGCCTTTAACAGACGATACACTTATCAGCAGGTCGCGGACTTTTATGTGCGTTTCCATCGGATCATCAAGCAGGAAGCTCCCAATATCCGTACCATTTTGTGCATTGGAGAGGCTCCTGAAAATGAAACCGGCGAAATGAAGTATGAAAAGGAATTCAAAGAGGCAATCAAAGCAGCAGACATCTGGTCCGGCGACTATTATCTTGCACTGAACTGGGGCTGGCCGTTTACCGTCGCTGAACCTGGCGGAGACACCCATAAGCGGTACGAGGTGAAGGAGGTTTTCGATGCAAACCTTGCATCCTTTGAGCGTTTTCGCGTTCTGAACGGCGGGGCTGTAAAACCGCTTGTTATTTCCGAATTCAATGCTGACGGCGATGTTACCGGGCCTTACGATCAGGCCGCGATGATGAAAGAGTTCTATCAAATGGTGCGAGATGAGAAGGCTGCCTGGCTGACGGGCATTACTTGCTATCAGTTCAGGGACAAGGGCCGTCTTGGCCTGGAGTTGGAGGATCCGAACAATCATTCAAACGGAATAGCACAGCCCTTGTTTGAAGAATACCGAAAAATTATCCGGGATCCGTGGTTCCAGCCCACAATGGATACAGGCATGGACGTCAAGTGCCCCGTGAGGCTAAGATGGGGTGGCTTTGAGGATTCAGACGGCCTTGCGGTTCCTCTTTTCTTTGAAAAAAACCCTGTTTTCTGCGAAGTATTATTCGAGGAAGACGATAATTTCAATGCTATGGTGGAATTGAACGGTAAATGGTTTTACAAAAAGCCCGGTGTCAAAGCTATCGACCTGATGCCGGCTTTTTATGAAAGACCTTTAGAGAGTGGCTGCGAACTGGTTTTCAAATTATTTGCCCCGCCGGCGGAAGGTGTGAACGACCCTACGCAGGGACCTGACTGGGCTGAGAATTATTATTATGTACTTCGACATCTGCCCAAATTCCGAATACGCTATAAACCTACGGAATTAGGCAGATATATGCCATAAGCCACTTTCAATCATGATCAACCCTGAATGATTTTGAATTCTCTTGAATGCTTCTGAAAAACCTGAACCTGAGAACCTCGGGGCACGATCAGGTCAACCATTTATCTTTAAATTCAAGCGGTTTGTATGCATCTATGTAGTCCAGTGCATTCGTAATATCTGCTGTGACATGATACAGCAGGCTGCTTTCTGGTTTTGCAAAACGATTATCAATAATGCAGTCGAACTGCTTGAGCAAAAGATCAAAGAAATGATTGTTGTTTAGTATAACAATAGGTTTATTGTGGTACTTCAACTGCTTTAGTGTAATGATCTCCAGCAGCTCCTCCAGCGTGCCAAAGCCGCCGGGCAGCGCTATGAACGCTTCGGATCGCGCATCCATAATGGATTTTCGTTCGCGCATGTCCTTTGTAACAATCAGCTCGTCACAGGTTTCATACACGACACCTTTCTGATTGAGTGCTTCTGGAATGACGCCGATCACCCTGCCACCCATTTCATGTACAGAGGTAGCCGTTGCACCCATAAGGCCGCGCATCCCGCCGCCGAACAGCAAAATATCTTTCTTTACCGCAATGGTTTTGCCGAGTTCAGAGGCAAGATCAAAGTATATTTTATCAATCATATTGCTTGAAGAACTATAAACACAGATCACTTTATTCATATTGAACCTCCGGATGAATAATTCCTTTTCATATTATAATACCAAACGATGGTATCTATATGCAAATTGATAATAAATGATCACTCTGACATCATTTATTATTCGTTCTCATATACTCTTGACCTCTTTATTCGTATGGACTATGATGAGATTAACAAAACAAATCGGAGTATCTAATCCATGAAGAAAATTGAGAAAATAAAAACATATTATGAAGATAATATTGCAAAAGACCTGCCGGAGTATGGAATCCTCGGGTGGGAGAGTGAAAGGGCACAGCAGCTGAGGTTCGACGTATTACTGGATCAGGTTTCGCTGGAAGGGAAAAGGTTGCTGGATGTGGGCTGCGGTACGGGGAATCTACTTGAGTATATAAACAGCAAAGGGATTCATGTAAGATACACAGGCATAGACATTCTTGACAAAATGATCGGAAAGGCTGCAAGCAAGCATCTTGATGCGGACTTTATTCATATGGATATTTTCAAGGAAAACACTTTCAGCCCGAACTCCTTTGATGTTGTTTACACATCAGGAATATTTAACCTGAACCTCGGCAACAACAAGGAATTTCTCAGAAATGCCCTAAAGCTCTTTTTCAGCCTCTCATGCGGGACGGTCGTTTTTAATCTGCTGCATTATGCTTCTCCTGACAGGGAAGATAAGTACTTCTATTTTCACCCTGATGATGTCAGGCAGATCCTGACTGAGTTTTCCGGACTGCTTGAGAAGACAGAATTTATTGAGGCATACCTAAAAAATGATTTTACCGTGGTGTGTGAGAAGCAAAAGTGTGGTATGATAAAGAATAATAAATAATAAATTGATGGTATTATGTATATTCTGTATTTTGGTGGGGTGATTGGCTATGCTGACAAAGAAACTTTATGAGGTCAGACAAATCCGTGATTTTAGAGATCTGCTCGAACAAAGTGCTGAACTATTCTCTGATAAAGCAGCATTTTGGGTCAGGGTCAGGGAGGGTGGATTCAGAAGCATAACCTACAAACTTTTTAAAGAGGATGTGGATGCCTTAGGCGCCGCATTGGTTTCCTTAGGTCTTAGAGGGAGCCTTACAGCTGTGCTTGGGGAAAACCGATATGAGTGGTGCGTTTCATATCTTGCAGTGACAAACCACTGCGGAGTGATAGTCCCGCTGGACAAGGAACTGCCGGTGGCTGAGAAGGGGAATCTTCTTCAGAGGAGCGGATCCGAAGCTCTCATATTTTCAGGTCGTTATGCTAATGATATTCTTACACTGAAGGGTGCCGGCAGTCCGGTTAAATATTTTATTAACATGGATCTTGAGGAGGATACTGAGGATTTCCTATCCTTTAGAAAGCTGATGGAAAAGGGCCGGCAGCTGCTGGCACAGAAGCAGGTAGATCTAAGCGAGTATAAAATTGACGAAACTGCCATGAGTGTTCTGCTCTTTACATCGGGGACAACTGATCTGGCAAAGGGCGTAATGCTTTCCCAAAAGAACATCTGCTTTGATATCACCGGCATCACGAAGACTGTATATGTAGACAGCAATGACATAACACTTTCAATATTGCCTATTCATCACACCTATGAGTGCACGATCGGCTTTTTAACGATTATATACAGCGGTGGTACCATCGCTTTTAATGAAGGGCTCAAGCATATACAGAAGAACTTCGGGGAAGTCAAGCCTACATTGTTGGTTACCGTGCCTCTGCTTCTGGAAAACATGCATAAGAAAATATGGGAGCATATCAGAAAAAAACCCGGAATGACGCTGCTGGTTCATATCATGATGGGTGTTGGCGATGTGTTGAAATTTATTGGCATCGATATACGACGGGCGATGTTTGCCAGCGTACACCGTACATTTGGAGGACGTCTCAGATTAGTCGTCACAGGAGCTGCGGCGATTGAGCCGAAGGTTTCAAACGACTTGAACCGTATGGGCATCAAGGTACTGCAGGGATATGGCCTGACAGAATGTTCGCCTCTTGTTATCGGCGAGAGAGATCACTTTTACGGTAATGCTTCGGTTGGTTTACCGCTTCCGGGAGTAGAGGTCCGTATTGACAATCCGGATGAGAATGGAGTAGGTGAAATCATAACTAAAGGCGACAACGTGATGCTCGGATACTATAAAAATGAGGAAGCCACTAAAAAAAGCATCAGGGACGGCTGGTTTCATACAGGAGATCTTGGCAGGGTCAATGAGAGGGGCGCATACTATATTACAGGGCGGCTGAAGAATGTAATAGTAACGAAAAACGGAAAGAACATTTTCCCTGAGGAAGTTGAGTCCTATATCAACAGAAGCCCCTATGTACTGGAATCCATGGTGAGCGGATACCAGGATGACAAATCCGGTGAAACCATTGTCGGAGCGCATATACTGCCGAATCTGGACGCTATTAGGGAGAAGCTGAAGGTTCATACTCCGTCGTTGGATGATATTAAAAAAATCATATCCGAGGTTGTAAAAAGCGCAAATAAGGATATGCCTCTGTATAAGAGGATTAGTACGTTTACCATAAAGGACAGCGCTTTTATAAAGACAACAACGCTGAAAATCAAAAGGTACGCTGAAAACGTGAAGATGAAGCTGGAGAAGAACTAAGTCCCGCATGTGAGGCGCCTAATGAGTCACACCACAGCAGCCAGCAGCATAATTCCTTCGTTTTCACGATAGATTCCCGGCAATTGTCCCAATGGGATCGGGTTAACGCCGAGTCCAACTTCTATGGTATAGCCGGGCCTTCTGAATTCCTGCAAAAACCAGTCCTTATACCCCGCATATGCTGCCTCGGGTGTTCCTGTCTCTACAGCATAGCCGCTGATAGACGCGAACTGGTTTGCTATGGTCAGCGCTATGGGAGGCGCATAATCTTGGAATTGCCAGTAGATGACTTCACCCTGTGTGTGGTAGGCAATGACAAGTCTGAAATCATGAGC
>JAEYON010000014.1 GCA_023411645.1 Bacillota bacterium
GCTGTTAACCGCAGGGTCGTAGGTTCGAGTCCTACTTGAGGAGCCATAAGGGCCTTTAGCTCAGTTGGTTAGAGCAACCGGCTCATAACCGGTTGGTCCGGGGTTCGAGTCCCTGAAGGCCCACCACAAATAAAAGCATCATCCCAAAAGATGGTGCTTTTATTTTTTGGAATGCTAAGAGGGACTGGAACCCGAGAGGGCACAAGCCATGGAATTTATTGCTTTTTCCCGCCGAACTCATCGATCTGCCTTTCTGACTGAAGGCTGGCGGATACGGTTAATTTAGATGCGGCATCATTTTTCTTCTTTAGCGTGCTGCTGATAAAGCTGCCGTGAATAAGTGATTCAATTGCGGACTCAGTATCCATAACCGGCTTTCCTGAAAAAATACGTCCCATCTGTTTTTTCTCCTTAATGGATTCATTTTCGTGTATAATTAAGCATGTACAACTATTGAATTATTTATTAGTATTTGTTTATGATAATCTGTGCGACATGGAGAGACGTTATGAGATTAAACGGCAGGTTGAAAATGATAGCGGATCATATTCCGCAATGCGGCATATTAACAGACATAGGGACGGATCATGCATTTATACCGATTTATGCCGTAAAAAAAGGACTTTGTGAAAAAGCGTTGGCCGCTGATCTTAGAGCTGGTCCGTTAAAGATGGCATCAAACAACATTATGAAAAACGGACTATCAGACAGAATTGAAACCAGGATGGGAGACGGACTGGAACCGATCCTGCTCAATGAATGCGAGGTCATCGTAATAGCTGGAATGGGTGGAACTTTGATAAGAGATATTTTAGCCGGATCAGTTGAAAAGGCGCAAGTAGCGCGAGTACTGCTGCTCCAGGCAAATACTGCTGTGGAGACACTACGCAGATGGCTTTATGAAAACGGCTTTATCATCGAGCAGGAGCACCTGGCGTTGGATGCAGGAAAGTACTATGTTGTCATTGAGGCGAAATGGGTTGGCTGTCCGGAAAAAAAAGACGAAATTACCTGCTATATCGGAGAGAAGATATTTGAGGGTAATGAGGAGCACTTGCAGAGATACCTGATGAAAAAGCTTAGGGAAGTGGAGGTAATCATTGAGGGTAGAAGCCGTTCCGATCCGCAAAAGTACCACAGTGGTTTAGAGGAGAACGGATTAAGTACGAGCAGTTATATTCTGATCAGAGACAGATTGATGAAATATATTGAGAATTATTCCTGATCATCGTAGCTATGATAGAAATATAGACTGGAGGATTGGATTTGTATGGCAAAATGTTCTGATATTATTTCGTTTATGGAAAGACTTGCGCCGCAGGAACTTGCGGAAAACTGGGACAATACGGGATTGCTGGTCGGAAGCAGGGAGGGCAGCATAAAGAAGATACTGATTTGCCTGGATATCACTATGGCCTCGATCGGTGAGGCTATCACACAAAAGGCAGATTTGATCATAACGCATCACCCTGTTATCTTTAATGAGTTAAAACGTCTGAATGAAGATGATATCAAAGGAAAACAGCTTTATAAGCTGATAAGAAACAATTTGAGCGTTTACGCAGCCCACACAAATCTTGATTATGCCAATCCGGGGGTCAACTCCTGCCTGGCAGACATTCTTGGGGTCTGCAAGGCGGAAACGATGGGCAATGGGCCGGGTAAGTGCGGCGTGCTTGAGGAAAAGATGAGCCTTGATGAATTTATAGGGCATGTAAAAAGCAGCCTGCAAACACCCTTTTTAAGGGTGGTAGGCCATGCTCCTTCAAGTATACAAAAGGTTGCTATTTTTAGCGGCAGCTTTGATGATGATTTGAAGTCTGTGATGGAATCAGGCGCTGAGGTACTTGTAACAGGTGATCTAAAATACCATACTGCGCTCGATGCCTCTGAAGCCGGTCTGTGTATCCTTGATGCAGGGCATTTCAATACTGAGAAGATAGTATTGCCTTATTTGGCCGGCAGAATTGGCGAAGCGTTTCCGGATGTAGAGATTTTTCTCTGTCAGGATGAAAATGACCCATTCACACATAGATGAAAGGCATCCATTTACTACCTGTTGACTAATTTTCAATAAAGGTTTATTATATAAGTCCATTGAGTAAGTCAGATAATCGCGGATACAGTGCCGAAAGGCCGTATTTGAGGAAAGTCCGGGCTCCACAGGGCAAGGGTGCCGGGTAACTCCCGGTGAAGGCGACTTTAAGGAAAGTGCAACAGAGATATACCGCAAGCCTGGAAGCGAAAGGTGGGATGTTTCAACTTCTCACATCTCACTTCCAGTATTGTAAGGGTGGAAAGGTGAGGTAAGAGCTCACCAGCGGCATGGCGACTTGCCGGTCTATGTAAACCCCACTCGGAGCAACACCGCAGAGGGACATGTTGGCGGCCCGTCAGTCCCGGGCAGGTGGCTGGAGCCATTCAGAAATGTCTGGCCGAGATAGATGATTATCAGATACAGAACCCGGCTTATAGACTTACTCATACCATTTATCAGAAACACTCGCTTATACGGCGGGTGTTTTTGTGTTATTGTGCTAACGAATATTTAATTTGCTGTAGCAGGTTTTGCGCAAAGTGGCTATTCCTAAGAATTATGGTTTCTTCAGGTGCTATTGCCTTTAATGATCTCGAATATACGACTCCAACTCGTATTTTTTTATTAAAATATACTAATATTAATGAATAGTCCATTAATCCAAAAGTCACGAAGAGGTGTTTATGCCAACCAAAGAAAACAAATGTACCTTTAATGAGCCTGTAGAGCCTGAGCCTGATAGGCCTGAAATAAAAGAGAACAAGGATCAGTCGGAGGAGATCAGAGAATTTGGAAAGGTAACGATTTCTAACCCAAGGGGGAATATACACTGTCTTACAATCATCGGGCAAATTGAAGGACATCTTATTCTTCCGCCACATAACAAGACAACAAAATATGAGCATGTGATTCCTCAGTTGGTGGCAATAGAAGAAAACACTGAAATAGATGGTCTTCTGCTCATACTTAATACAGTTGGCGGAGATGTGGAGGCCGGGCTGGCAATTGCAGAAATGATTGCCAGTATGGACAAGCCCGCTGTCTCCCTGGTACTGGGTGGGGGACATAGTATTGGCGTTCCAATGGCAGTTTCAACAGATTATTCCTATATCGCTCCGTCTGCTACGATGACTATCCATCCAATCAGACTCAATGGTATGGTAATAGGAGTTCCACAAACATATGAGTATTTTGACAAGATGCAGGAAAGAGTTGTTCGTTTTGTTAGCGAAAACGCAGCAATTTCAAAAGATGAGTTTCGAAAATTGATGCTGAAAACAGGGGAACTGGCAAATGATGTGGGCACTGTATTGTTTGGTGAAGAAGCTGTAGCAAGTAAGCTGATAAATGAAGTGGGAGGACTCTCTGATGCAATGAACCGGCTTTACAGCCTGATAGCGGAAAGGCGCGTCAGAACTCCATCCGGAGGTGAATTACAATGATCCTGTATTCAATTATTCCACAGGAGTTCGTCTTTCAGGGATTTTTGGAGACTAATGAGCAACAGCACCATCTAGTTGAATTCAGAGGAGAGAAGATTATGGTAACAAAAAGGCCGGATAATCAATTTGAGATTAGCCGGCTTTTAAGCACCCGTCCTGCGTCTTATCTTAATCCGTTATATCAGCCGGGAAGTCTGGTTGATGAACGGGATCTGAAGCAGGTTCGTCCATAATTACAGCTTGAATTTCTCAACTGCACTTTGCATTTCTTCTGAAGCTACTCTCAAATCGTCTGCAAAGCGTGAAAGCTCTTCTATTGCGGATAGCTGCTCCTCAGTCGATGCAGTCACTTCCTGCGAGGAAGCAGCTGTTTCCTGCGACACAGCCGAAATATTCTGTATGGAACTGATTGCTTGAGCTTTGTTTTCTTCCATTCCGGCAATTCTCGTCATTATCTGTTTTACCTGAACTGAAAGGCTTTCCATGGAGGTCATGATCTGTTTAAACACCTGGATCGTGACCTGGACAGCTTCATTCTGTGATAACAAGATTGCTTCCGAGTCGGCTGCCTTTTCGACAGCCTTTGCTGTCTGATCCTGTGTGCTCTTAATCAGCTTGGCGATCTCGCGGGCCGAACCCATGGATTGCTCGGCGAGCTTTCTCACTTCATCTGCTACGACAGAAAAACCTTTTCCTGCTTCTCCGGCTCTGGCTGCTTCAATTGCAGCATTGAGTGCAAGAAGATTGGTCTGATCCGCTATGTTGCTGATGACCTTGATGATCTTCCCGATTGATCTCGAGTGTATATCAAGTTCTTTGATATCGTCCATTATTTGTCTTGATATGGTTGTGGTTCTGTTAGCTTTTACATCCAGATCTTCAACAGCAGATAAACCGTTTTGGGTCTCGGACATGGTGTTATTTGTAAGCTCATCAATTGATTTTGCGTTTAGTGTGACATAATTAATGTTTTCGGCGAGAGTACTGATCTTCTCGACACCTTGCTCTGCATCTGTAGCTTGAGTCGATGCGCCTTGAGAGATTTCCTGTATCGCTCTGGATATTTCCTGCGATACTTCAGATACCTGTTGTGATGTCGTTGATACGGTAACCGCGGATTTTGCCACCTTTTCTGATACTTTCATTGTGTGCTCAATAAGAGTTCGCATGTTTGCGATCATGGAATTGATACTCCTGGTTAACACACCAAGCTCATCTGTTCTCCTTGAGTTGAGTGTAACGGTAAGATCACCGGACGCGGCTTGTCCTGAAGCTTTAATTATGCGGTTGATTGTTCTGCTCATACTGTTTGAGATAATAATTCCTATGCTAAAGGCAATTACAGCAGCCAATACTACAAATATGACAGTACTGATAACAACTGCTCTGGCGGCATCAGTATATGAGCTGTATGGTATCAGACCGATCAGTATATTTCCGGTTGAGCCAATCTTGTTATAGGACATTAAATATTTGATGTTTTCAAATGTAACGATATCGCTGCCTGTTTCCTCTTCAGAGACAACCAGTTTTTGATAGAAATCCTGCTGAGTAATTTTACTGGTTTCTGTTTGGTCTATACCGTTGGTGATTATTCTTCCGTCAGGACTGATAAAGCTGATCAGCTGTTGATCATCCAAATCGATTCCGGTCGTCAACTCCTCAACGACAGACATCTTCACGTCAATGACGACCATTCCGATAATATCCTTGCTTAATAAATTTGGTATAAGTCTGATATAGGAGAGGCAATAACCACTATCGTCAGTATCATTAAGAGTATCCAGATCCTTGTGTGTCCCAAACCATAATCCTTTACCCGTAGTTTCTAAAAGCTGCTGATAAAATTCTGTGTCTTTAAGATGATCTACATAAGTATCTGTGGATGTTTTTGTTGAAACAGGATAAACAGATTCATCAACAGGTATAAGCATGATAGATTCGACATCAGGGCTGAAGATAGCCGTGCTGTTCAGATTGTTCGTAACCCTTTTGATGTTATCGTTCTTGGCAATAATGTCATCCCTTATGTCGTAACGTCCGGACAGGTAATCCTGTATATCTGAATCTGCAAAAATCTGCCCGGATAGGTTTTCCACAGTTTGAAGAACGACGCCTATGTACTTGCCGGTATTTTCAATGGCTACGACAGAGGACTGGATGCCTCTTTGAGAAGCTGTTTTAGATGTATTTACAAAAGTAATGACACCTTGTAACATAATAAAAATGATTGGTACCATAAATGCTGCTATTAACTTTGTTTTTATCTTTTTAATGCTGAAAACGGAACCTGTGATGATACTGACTTTATCAACTATCTTTAACAAGAAACTTTTGAGCTGGGATAATATCTTCATTATACACAAGCCTCCATATCTGAATCTATTATTTATTAATAATTTGACATATTTATAAAATATCCTTCTTTTTTTGCACAAATATGGATTTTTGACGCAACATTTTATAGTGAAGCAATAAGGGACTAAACCATAAAGTAATAGAATTCAGTGAGAAATTATGGTATAGTTGTTTGTGGACGCACGTGGTTTTTATTCTGTCCGGGGGTGAAAAGTTGAAAGGTAAAAAAACACAGAAGAAAAAATATACTGCTAAAACAAAGATGCCGGCAAAGAGACCTCAAAATACTCACCGGCATGAAATCCAGGGCATTTTAGTCCTTGCTCTGGGCATTTTAATGCTGTTGAGCTTCTACGTCAAAGATTCAATCGGATATTTCGGAATGTTTATACGGGAGACCTCTCTTGGGCTATTCGGCATACCGGCATTTCTAATCCCGCCGGTCATTATCCTGTACGCTGCGATTTTAATATTTGCAAATGAAAAGCTGAATCTTAAAAATAAGGGGCTCTACATTTTTTTCCTGTTTCTGCTGGTCGCTTCACTGATTCAGGCAGGATACTACAGGCCGGAAGACTATGATGGTCTGACACCGATGAAGGCTCTGACACACTTCTATGAAGAGGGCAAATCCCTTGCCGGCGGGGGACTAATCGGGGGGGTCATCAGTCTGCCGTTTCTTGTCACATTTCGTGTACTTGGTACAATAATTATACTTACCGCATTATCGCTGGTTGATATTATTTTACTTACAAATTCATCTATATCCGGCTTCTTCAAAAATATAAGCAGTCTTTTCAAACGCCGTTATGAAGAAAGCGAGGCAACAATGGATGAAGAAGACTTGCCTTTTGTTGAAGATAACGGAGAGGAACTGTCACTGCGGTTTGATAAAAAGCCAAAGGTTATCGACTTTAAGATTGAAAAGAATACAAGAGAGCAGAAACAAAAGGGAAGTGTAAAGCATAGTCCTCAAGCAATCAGCGTTAAAGAAGCTGAGCACGGAGCAGAAGAACCGTATGGTATAATTGATGATGTGTCCGATGATATGCCGGATGAACACGAGGACACACCTTTGGAGCTTGTGATCGGGGATTTGAAAAAATCCGAGAATAAGGAGAAAAGCATCCGGCAAAAACCGGCTGTGGTGAAGGAAGCGAAAGAGGAATCCGGTTTGAAGGAAATCATTATTAAGGATGCCAGAGCGAAGAAAATCACTCCGACGAAGTATAACAGCCCACCGTTTGATTTGCTGATTGAAGATACAGAGTTATCAGGAAACACAAAGAATTACCGGAATCAAGTCCTGGAAGGGGCAAAGAAGCTGGAGGATACGCTAAACAGCTTTGGCGTTTCGGCGAAGGTCGTCAATGTGAGCAGAGGCCCGACGGTTACCAGATATGAGCTTCAGCCCAGTGCCGGCGTAAAGGTTAGCAGGATTGTCAATCTTTCCGATGATATTGCATTGAATCTTGCAGCACCCGCTATACGTCTCGAAGCTCCCATACCGGGTAAAGCCGCGATTGGGATCGAAGTGCCGAATAAAGATGTAAATATGGTCAGGATCAGGGATGTGCTGGAATCACAGGAATTTATGCAGAATTCATCGAAGCTTTCTGTTGCTATTGGAAAGGATGTCTCTGGAGAAACCATCATCGTAGATATAGCAAAAATGCCGCATTTACTTATAGCAGGAGCTACCGGCTCGGGAAAAAGCGTATGCATTAACTCTCTGATCATCAGCCTGCTGTACAAGGCCTCTCCAGACGAGGTGAAGCTGTTGATGATAGACCCGAAGGTTGTTGAACTTGGTGTTTACAATGGCATTCCACATCTGCTCATACCTGTCGTGACGGAGCCGAAGAAGGCTGCAGGAGCTTTGAATTGGGCGGTACAGGAAATGGTGAACAGGTACAAGCTCTTTGCTGATAAAGCCGTCAGAGATATCAAGGGGTTTAATGAATTGATGCAAAAGACAGGCGAAATGCCGTCTATGCCGCAAATAGTCATTATTATAGATGAGCTTGCGGATTTAATGATGGTTGCGCCCAATGATGTGGAGGATGCAATTTGCAGGCTTGCTCAGATGGCCAGAGCGGCCGGAATGCACCTGGTCATCGCAACGCAGAGACCATCCGTCGATGTCATAACAGGTGTCATAAAAGCTAATATCCCATCCAGGATCTCCTTTGCAGTATCTTCTCAGATAGATTCGAGAACGATACTCGATATGGCAGGTGCTGAGAAACTGCTTGGCAGGGGGGATATGCTGCTGTATCCGGTCGGAAAGGCAAAGCCTCTCAGGGCTCAGGGCGCAAACATTACCGACGGTGAGGTGGAAAGGGTAGTCGAATATGTAAAATCACAAGGGAATGCTTATTATGATGACAATATTATAGAGGAAATAAATAACGAGGATTCTCGGTATACTAACGACAGCGGCGACAATGATGAGCTGCTCCCAAGAGCTATCGAATTGGTGGTTGATGCCGGACAGGCTTCAGTTTCATTGATCCAGCGTAAATTTAAGGTCGGCTACGCTCGAGCTGCAAGAATTGTTGATCAGATGGAGGCCAGGGGCATTGTAGGTGGATTTGAGGGGAGCAAGCCAAGACAGATACTGATTTCCAAACAACAATGGCAGGAAATGCAAATGGCGGATAAGGATTAGGCAGGGAGGGATCTTTGTGACTGTTGTCTACGGATTCATCGCACTAATGATGATTTTATTGGCGGTCTATTTCCTTTATCGGTACAAAGGTCTTTTGAAGCAAAAACGGGCAGAGAACCAACTAAATGCGGCTCAATCACTATCACGCAGAGGAATCAATCCACCGGCAAGAGAAAAGCAAACTACGGAAATTATGAAGGACCTGGCTTTTCTTCCTGTGGAATTGCAGAAAAACTTCAGGAAATGTTTGAACCGAGTCAATTCCATGATTCACGATGAAAACTACGATGAAGCTTTCATAATTTATGATACACTTTGTAATACAGCTGGAAGATCTCCAATGCTTTACTTCAACCACGCCGGACTGTGTTACCATATGAAAAAATTTGACATTGCACTGAAAGCATATAAGAAAGCTCTTGAGTTGACAGGCGAGGATTTATCATTATGTAAGGAAATTTACTATAATATTGGAAATACTTATTATATGCTAAATCAGTTTGACAAAGCATGTAAATACTTTGAAAAGTCGCTGGAAGCCGCTCCAGATAATCAACCGGCACTTGAAAATCTTTCTTTTACCTATATAAGAATGGGTGAGACTCAGAAAGGGATCGAGACATTCAAGAAATTCAACGCCGGAGAGAGCAACGCTCATGCCTGCTTTGTGTGGGGTATGCTGTTTCAGGAAGCGGGAGAGTATCGGGAGGCGGAGGAAGAATTGAAAAAGGCCGCTCAGTTACAGCCGGATTTTGCAGAAGCACTGGAGGAGCTTGGAAACGTATTGATGAAGCTGAATAAGACAGAGGAGGCCGTCAGCACATATGAAAAACTTATCCATATCGACCGGGACAATTATCATGCCTGGGTTGGAAAAGCCCGTGCATTTATTAATTCAGAACGCTGGAAGGAAGCTGTCCACTGTTACAAGGAAGCAATCCGAATCAGGCCGGACTGCTACAGGAGCTATTACAACATGGCGGCTGCACTGGAGGAAGCAGGAAAGCAAAAGGAAGCGATCGAAGCTTACCATTGTGCTATAGCCATAAATCCTGACTTTACAGATGCATATAATAACCTTGGGATCCTCCTTTCATTGCAGGGGAAAAGAGGGGAAGCATTGGAGGTCTATGAAGAAGGGATTGCTACAAATTCAAAGCACGACGGTCTGTATTTCAACATGGGCATGTGCCTTTATGAAGAAGGCAGTTACGCGCAGGCTATTGCAGCCTATAGAAACGCTCTGGATATAAATCCGAACGAGTTGGAAATCTATTATTATCTCGGTTCGGCGCTCACTGAAATGAGAAACTATAATGATGCAATAGACGCCTATAAATCAGCGCTGGAGATCAAGCCCTCCGATAGTGTGCTATACTATCATATGGCTGTAATATACGCGCTTCTCGGTCGAAATGACATCTCGATGGAAAACTTGCACAGAGCCATCGAGCTCAATCCGGAGATTCGGAATGAAGTCAGCGAGAACCGGGCGTTTGACGGAATAAGGGGCAAAAGTGAATTCAAGAAGCTGATATCATAAACTACTGTTAAATTATCAATTGAGGAGAATAAGATGCCATTTTTACCTATGAGCAGGAACGAGATGGAAGAACGGGGTTGGGACAACCTGGACTTCCTTTTTATAAGCGGAGATGCCTACGTAGATCATCCGAGCTTTGGACATGCGATCCTTACAAGATTACTAGAAAAAGAAGGATATCGTGTGGGAATCATTGCACAGCCAAATTGGAGGAATATTAAAGACTTCATGACGTTAGGACGTCCTAATTATGGCGTTTTTATTTCTGCAGGTGTGATAGACTCCATGGTCAGCCACTATACCGCCAGCAAAAAGCCGCGAAGCGACGACAGTTATTCACCTGGAGGAAAGGCAGGTTTCAGGCCTGACCGTGCGGCAATTGTCTATTCCAACAAAATACGTGAGGTCTTTAAGGGAATCCCTGTGATTATCGGCGGAATAGAGGCCAGTCTTAGAAGATTCGCCCATTATGATTACTGGGATAATAGAGTTCGACGTTCAATTCTGCTGGACAGTCAGGCCGATTTGCTGGTTTATGGGATGGGGGAGAAGCCCATACTTGAGATCGCTGCGTTACTTGCAGAAGGCAGATCTGTCGACAGCATTCATCATATCAGAGGAACAGCTTATTTAGCCGAAGCAGCCGAATTACCTGATACTGAACTGACAATGCTGCCTTCTTTCGAAAATGTAGTAAGAAGCAAACGGGAGTATGCAAAAGCATTTATGATCCAATACAATGAGCAGGATGCAACGAACGGACAGATTTTGGTTCAGCCTCACGAAAACAGATTTGTAGTTCAGAATCCGCCTGCATTTCCCATGACAGAAAAAGAACTTGACAGGGTGTATGCCCTTCCATATGAAAGAACATATCATCCATCATATATAAAAGCAGGCGGTATTCCGGCCATTCAGGAGGTCGAATTCAGTATTACAAGTCACAGGGGATGCTATGGCGGGTGTTCCTTCTGCGCACTGAACTTTCATCAGGGCAGAACCATACAAAAGCGCAGCCAGGCATCAATCCTGAACGAGGCAAAAAAGCTGACCTGGCAGCCGGGATTTAAAGGTTATATACATGACGTCGGAGGACCCACGGCTAATTTCAGGAACACCTCCTGTGAACACCAGAAGACCTACGGCGCCTGTAAAAACAAGCAATGCCTGTATCCGACACCGTGCAAGAATCTTAAGGTTGATCACCGTGAGTACATGGATCTCCTGCGAAAGCTCAGAGAAATACCGCAGATCAAGAAAGTGTTTATACGTTCAGGCATCAGATATGATTATTTAATGCTGGACAAGAATGATGACTTTTTCAAAGATCTATGCGAGCACCATATCAGCGGACAACTGAAGGTAGCGCCTGAGCATGTGGTTGACAGAGTACTTGAAAAAATGGGTAAGCCGGGAAGAAAGGTTTATGAAGCGTTTGTTGATAAGTTCTATCGGATTAATAAGGAGATCGGAAAAGAGCAATATTTGGTGCCATATTTGATATCCAGCCATCCGGGCAGTGATCTGAAAGCTGCCATCGAACTGGCTCTATATCTGAAAAAAACCGGTTATACACCCGAACAGGTACAGGATTTTTATCCCACACCAGGCACGTTATCTACCTGCATGTTTTATACCTCACTTGATCCGAGAACCATGGAGAAGGTTTATGTTCCGGTTACCCAAAAGGAAAAGGCCATGCAGAGAGCTTTACTCCAGTACAAGCGTAAAGAAAATCAGCCTCTGGTCCGCGAAGCCTTACGTCTTGCCGGACGGGAGGACCTAATCGGATTTGGCAAGGATTGCCTTGTATGGCCGGCTCAGCACCGTTCTGATTATCAGGAAAAGCATAAGACTAAGCAACGGGTTAAGAATCATACTAAGAATCATACTAAGAATCATAATAAGGGTCGGTAGTTTGTTTTTTCTTGACATAAAAATTAAAAAAGTTTACAATTGATTTATATTTCGTATAATATCGGATGGCGTAAGCCATCCGAATGTATGAATAGCCGTATTTACCGGCACGACCATTGAAAACTGAATACGAGGAGGTGTGTGTTATTTTTGAATGGGCTATGTATTTTTTGATTGGCCTTGTAATTGGAGCAGCAATTGCTTCGTTTATATCGTTCCGTATGGGATATAACCGCAGAAAAACCGATGCAGAAGCTGAAATCGGAAGTGCTGAGCAGGAATCTAAAAGAATTGTGAATGATGCGTTGAAGGCAGCCGAAAGTAAAAAGAGGGAAGCTCTTCTGGAAGCAAAGGAAGAGGTCCACAGAAGCAGAATGGAACTGGACAGGGAAATCAAAGAACGAAGAAACGAAATTCAAAGACAAGAAAGACGTCTGGTCCAGAAGGAAGAAACTCTTGATAAAAAAGTTGAGACACTGGAACAGAAGGATGAAGCGCTAAACAGGAAGACCAAGGAGGTACAGGTCATTCAGGAGAAGGTCGCTGAACTTCAGAAAAAACAACTCGAGGAGTTGGAGAGAATTTCAGGATTGTCAATTGAAGACGCAAAACAGTATCTTATCAGAAACGTCGAAGATGAGGTCAAGCATGAATTAGCGATTCTAGTTAAAGAATTGGAAGTTAAAGCAAAGGAAGAGGCTGACAGAAAAGCAAGAGATATCGTTGCCACAGCGATACAAAAGTGTGCGGCAGACCATGTGTCAGAAACTACAGTATCTGTTGTACCATTGCCTAACGATGAAATGAAAGGCCGTATTATTGGCCGTGAAGGCAGAAATATTAGAACATTGGAAACTCTGACGGGGATTGATCTTATAATTGATGATACTCCTGAAGCCGTAATACTATCAGGATTTGACCCCATAAGAAGAGAAGTAGCAAGAATCACGCTTGAAAAACTGATTCTTGACGGCAGAATCCATCCTGCCAGGATCGAAGAAATGGTTGAGAAGGCAAAGAAGGAAGTTGAAAATACAATCAGACAGGAAGGCGACCGTGCAACGTTTGAAACCGGAGTACACGGGCTGCATCCTGAGGTAGTCAAACTTCTTGGTAAACTCAGATTCAGGACCAGCTATGGACAGAATGTGTTAAACCACGCGATCGAGGTTTCGACCCTCGCCGGCATTATGGCCGCGGAGTTGGGAGCAGATGTAGTACTTGCCAAGAGAGCAGGTCTTCTGCATGATATAGGAAAAGCTGTAGACCATGAAATGGAAGGCTCCCACGTTACAATAGGAGCTGATCTCGCAAAGAAGTACAAAGAAGGCAACGATGTTATCAATGCGATTCAGTCACACCACGGAGACGTAGAACCGATATCTCTAATTGCAGTTTTGGTACAGGCAGCCGATTCCATATCAGCTGCAAGACCGGGTGCAAGAAGAGAAACCTTGGAGTCTTATATCAAAAGGATCGACAAGCTGGAAGAGATTGCAAATTCATTCCCCGGCGTCGAAAAATGTTACGCTATACAGGCTGGCAGAGAAATAAGAATTATCGTCAAGCCTGAAGATGTATCGGATGACGAAATGGTTCTGAAGGCAAGGGAAATAGTCAAGAAGATCGAAAGTGAACTTGAGTACCCTGGCCAAATCAAAGTAAATGTAATCCGTGAGACCAGAGCAATTGAATATGCAAAATAATGAAAGATCCAAAAAGCGTGTATATACACGCTTTTTGTGTTATATTGAAGATAATCAAAATCTTTTTGTAAGATGGAGGAACCAAAATTGAAGGTTTTATTCATTGGCGATATTGTTGGAAATCCGGGTCGGAAGGCTGTAAAGGAATACATAACTGAACTGCGCAGGGAGCTGAATTTTGATTATTGTATTGCTAACGCAGAGAATGCCGCAGGAGGATCAGGAATAACGTATGTAGTGGCTCAGGAACTGTATAAAATGGGGATCGATGCTCTGACAATGGGCAACCATACATGGTCCAAGAGAGAGATTAACAGCTTTATTGACAGTGACCCAAGGCTGCTGAGACCGGCAAATTACCCCTCTGAAGTTCCCGGCAATGCTTCGGCAATAATTAATGGAGAGCTTGGGATCGTTAACCTGATTGGCAGAGTGTATATGGATATTGCAGATTGCCCTTTTAAAGCCCTGGATCGGGAGCTTGAATATATTAAAAGCAAGGTAAAGGTTTGTATAGTTGATATGCATGCTGAAGCCACCTCCGAGAAATGTGCAATCGCATGGCATGCCGACGGCAGAGTCAGCGCAGTGCTTGGTACGCATACACATGTTCAGACGGCAGACGAAAGGATATTTCCCTGTGGAACAGCATTTATTACAGATGTCGGAATGACAGGGCCATCTGAAGGGGTTATCGGTGTAGACAAGGATATTATACTTGAAAAATTCAGGCGTTGCATGCCGGTCAGGTTCGAGCTGGCAAAGGGCTGCGTCCAGTTTAATGCAGTTTTTCTTGAGATTGATGATACTACAGGCAAGACGATCTCAATAAAGCGTTTATCAAAAATATTTGAATTATAAGACATACCATTTTATACTTCACTTAATGCAAATTATCAAAATTTCTAAAAATTAACTAAATAAAAAGGATTTTGAATATTAATGTAGAATTAATTCTATCTATATCATATTGTTTGCATTAGGGGGTAAAAATCATGGATGTTTTAAAGATTTCAGCAAAATCTAACCCAAATTCCATAGCAGGAGCTTTGGCAGGTGTTATCAGAGAAAGAGGTATGGCTGAAATGCAGGCGATCGGCGCCGGCGCATTGAACCAGGCTGTGAAGGCAGTTGCGATCGCACGAGGGTTTGTGGCTCCGTCCGGTATTGAACTGATTTGTATTCCAGCATTTACCGATATTATGATAGAAGGGGAGGAAAGGACTGCAATAAAATTGCTCGTTGAACCCAGAAGGTAGGTAACTAAAATTTAACCACTGCTGCCGGTAATAATATTATCGGCAGTTTTTTTAATGTTCATCTATTGCGTGGCTGAAAATGTCACGTTAACAGCCCTTATCCATATTATATATTATGAGATCTGATTGAAGGGGTGAAAAGGATGGATGAAGATAGAGGCTGCGGAATAGGATTCGGATCAAACTGGATCTGGTGGATCATTATCATCGTGGTGGTTATAATACTGATATGCCCATGGATATTCAACACAGGAGTTGGATGTAATAAAAAATGCTGAACCGTTCAGTATTAAGCTGGCGCCATATTGAGAATGATATTTCCTTATGATAATATTGTAGAATGAATACAACAGAAAAATTAGGGTCTGGGACGACCATTGTTACAAACGGGGAAATAAAGTACGTTGAATTTGAATGCCTGAAAAAATTTGATGATAAACTGATCCACTGCATGAGTACAAGAATCGGCGGCGTCAGCCAAGGTGAGTGTAGTTCGCTTAACCTTGGCTTTAACCGCAATGACAGCAGGGAGAATGTTTTGCATAATTTCGGGCTGCTTTGCGATTCAGTGGGAATAAACACAAAAAGCCTCGTACTGACCAATCAGGTTCATGAAACTAAAGTCGCATTAATAAATGAAAATGATATGGAAAAAGGGTTTTCAAGGCAAAGCGATCTTATTGGTGTAGATGGACTGCTTACTATTACACCCGGTGTGACGATGGTAACCTTTCATGCAGATTGTATGCCGGTTTTTCTTTTTGAGCCAGTTATCAAAGCGGCAGCATTGCTGCACTCGGGTTGGAGGGGTACGCTTAAAAACATTACAGCCGTTGCGATTGCCGCTATGATGGACATCCCTGGTTTTCGAGCAGAAAGGCTTGTTGCCGTCATCGGACCATCCATTGGAAAGTGTTGCTTTGAAGTAGATGAAGATGTATTCAAATTATTTGAGAATAAATTTAGAGATTCGCAGCTCTATACGGCTAAAAATAACGGAAAATGGCATATCGACCTGAAGGAAATAATCAGACGCGAATTACTATGGGAAGGCTTACTTGACGAGAATATTTATGACAGCGGGATTTGTACTGTGTGCAGGAGGGATCTGTTCTTTTCACATAGAGGAGATAGCGGAAAAACAGGCTCTCTGGCAGCGTTCATGCAGATAAGGGAATGAGGAGCAGCAAATGAAAAAAACTATATTATTGATCATAATTACGGCATTATGCCTGTCACTTACAGCCTGTCAGGTGGTCGCTGATTTGCAGCAATATCAGGGGAGCACATCGGATGAACCGTATCAGGCGGATTATGACGTGCTGGATAGAGGTCCTGTTAATGGAGGAACCCTGAATCTGTTTACCACCGAACCCGACAGTTTGAATCCTGTTCTCACTAAAAACATCTATACAGCAGATTTTCTAAGCTTTGTTTATGAAGGTCTTACACGGCTCGATTCCAATCAGAAGCCCGTTCCCGTGTTGTCTGACAAATGGACGGTCTCTGATGACGGTATGATTTGGACCTTTCATATACGAGACGGTGTCAAATGGCATGACGGAGAACCCTTTACCGCTTACGACGTGGAATTCACTATCCAGACAATCCTGAATCCCGGTATATCTTCTGTCTATAAGCCGTTGCTGTCCAATGTCGCGACTTGCGCGGCTGTCGATTCATCAAACTTAAGTCTGATTCTTGAAAAGCCCAATTCCTTTATGCCTGAAATGATGACCTTCCCCATTATAGCAAAACACCAGTTTGAACAGCAGGATGTTATATCTGCTTCTAAGCAGTTCAGCCCCGTAGGAACCGGACCGTATTGCTATGTTTCATACACCGAAAACGAATCGGTAGAAATGAAGCAGAATGAAAAGTGGTGGGGCCTGGCATCAGGAGTTAATGCATCTGCGGGAGAAACCGGCGGAACAGGTGCCGACGACGGTGGTTTGAATCCTGCAGGCATGTATATTGAAACTATTGTTGCAAAAATATATAAAAGCCCTGATGATGCCATGGGCGCATTTCAGACAGGCAAATTGGATGTTGCTGTAATAGAATCATCCAATAGTGCAAAGTACAAGGACAGAACTGACCTGAATATAAAGAAGTTTACTTCTCGGGATTTTGAATTCCTATCATTTAACCTAAAAAATCCTATTTATGGGGATCTATATGTGAGAAAAGCCATTTCTATGGCCATAGACGTTGATTCAATTATTCAAAAAGAGCTGCTCGGAGAGGCTGAAGCTGCGAAAGTGCCGATATTGCCTGATAGCTGGCTTTCTGATCTGGAAGGAGTACACGCGGCGATTCTATCAAATCAGATGGACGATTTAACTCAGCCTGAAGCAACAGTACAAGATATTACACCATCAGCGCAGAATACATCGACAGATCAGAATACTTCAGCTTCAGGTGGTAAAGCATCAACTATTGCCGCCCAAACACCTTTGGAGGTTTTGAAAGAGGGAGGCTGGAAGGAAAGCAAGCAGGGTTTGTATAAGTCTATCAGCGGGCTGCGGAAGTATCTAAAGGTCGAGCTGCTGGTCAATACAAATAACAGCACCAGAGTGCATATCGCCGGAAAAATATGCGAACAATTAATACAAGCCGGCATACCGGCTGAGGTAAAAGAAGTTCCGTGGGACGATATGATGAACAGAATTAGCACAGGGAAGTATGACATGGCTTTCCTTGGCTGCAGGATTCCACAGATACCGGATATTTCGTATCTCTATTCGAGCAGTTACCTGCCATCGGCCATATCAGGCAGCTCCAACGCAGCCTTCAATGTGTCCGGATATTCCAGTGCTTTGGTCGATGCAGGTATTACAGAAATGTTCAGGCAAAGCAATTCAGATCAAAAAAAGAGCATCTACAAGGCTTTATTGGAGCAAATCGAAGCAGATACACCCTATATCGGACTGTATTTCCTCAGAGATGCTATGGTTTACAGCAAGGACATCAAGGGTCCATTAAAGCCTGACACCTGGAACAGGTATCACGATATGTACAATTGGTATAAGCCAGAGATTCCTTAAAGAGAATCCTTATTTGCATGTAATGAGACCTTCAATATTTACAAACATGCGATTCATCGGTATAATTTGTTTATCGTTAGCTGCACAAGAAAGGGAAAAAGATGCTTTGGATTATTCTTTCAGTCATTATAGTGATTTTAGATCAGGTAACAAAACAAGTTGTAGTTCAAAACATTGGTATCGGTGAGATGATACCGGTCATTGATAAATTTTTTTATCTAACGCTGCATATGAATCCAGGCGCAGCCTGGGGTATGCTGCAAAATGGCAGGATCTTCTTTCTTATCATTGTTCCGATCATTTCCGCTTTTATTATTTATTATATGATCAAAAACAAAAGTAAATTTCTTCGTTTCACACTGGCACTGATATTAGCAGGCGCTATCGGGAACTATATTGACAGGATATATATTGGAGAAGTCAGGGATTTCCTGCTGTTTTACATTGGCACATATCCGTTCCCCATATTCAATATAGCCGATATCTCAGTCACCTGCGGCACAATAGCAATGGCAATCTATGTGCTTTTTATATATAAGGAGCCGGAGAAAAAAGGGCAGGAGGAAGAGCAGGAAAAGATAAAAGATGCGGAATGAAACCTTTAAAATAGAATTGGAAGATGTTGGGGCGCGCCTTGATGCATGGCTGACGAAAAAGCTTGAAACATGGTCGCGTTCTTTTTTCGAAAAACTGATCACTGAAGGCGGCGTTGTCGTCAATGGCAAAAATGTAAAACCAGGCTACAAGCTGAAAATAGATGATCTCATTGATGTTAGCATTCCAGAGCCGAAGCATCTTGATGTCATAGCTGAAAAGATCGATTTGGATATCCTTTATGAAGATGAGGATATCATTGTGGTGAATAAAGCCAGAGGGATGGTCGTACACCCTGCCGCCGGGAACTACACCGGTACGTTGGTCAATGCGCTGCTGGAGCATTCCGGCGAGTCTCTGTCAGACATCAACGGAGTAATCCGACCGGGAATTGTCCACCGTATAGACAAGGATACATCAGGTGTTCTGGTGGTCGCAAAGAATAACACATCACACGCTAAGCTTTCCGATAAGCTGAAGGAGCACGATATTCAGCGGATATATGTGGCTGTGGCCGAGGGGGTCATTGCGGAAGATACCGGAAAAATTGACGCACCTATCGGCAGGCATCCTCAGGAAAGAAAGAAGATGGCCGTGAACGTGAAGAACGGACGCAGAGCAGTGACATATTTTAAAGTGCTTGAGAGATTCAAAACGGCTACTCTGCTGGAATTACGCCTGGAAACGGGCAGAACACACCAGATCAGAGTTCACCTTTCCTATATCGGTCATCCGTTGGTCGGCGACCCTGTCTACGGCAGAAAAAAACAACTGTACGATTTTAACGGCCAGGCATTGCATGCGAAGCTACTTGGTTTTGTGCATCCCGGCACAGGAAAATATGTAGAGTTCGAAGCTGAACAGCCGGAAGAGTTTAATCAGCTGCTTGAACAACTTAGGCAGGCGTGACACCGTCAGCGGTATCTTGGATACTGTGCAATAGCGGAAACAGACGCTTCATTTGCAAGAGCTGCATTCCGCTAAAGTTTCCTTTTATTGCACAGTATCAATATACCAGAGCCTTAGAGTGGTAACAATGACTCTTCATTGCCACCGATATCATTTTGGAAGCCATTGACAACACTATGGAAAAAACGAATAATAGAAATGAAGGGGGATGAAATGACATGAAAAAAGTTAATCTCGAACGTATAGACAAGATGCAGAAATGCATGAAAGATGAAGGATTGGATGTATTCATTGTTTCTACTCAGGATTCGATCTATTACCTCTCAGGAGCTTCATACGTGCCCATTGAGCGTCCGTTTATTATCATTGTCAGGCAGGAAGGAGCTCCAAGCTTGCTGGTTCCGCAGCTTGAACTCGAGCATATGCGCAGTATAGACGGCTTTCAAGAGATTACTTCTTATTTTGAATTCCCTTCGATTCAGGGTGAAAACTGGTATGACCGCATAAACGCTATGCTAAATGAAAATGAACGTGTCGGTATTGAACCTGATTTTTCCGTGGATAAAACCAGATTGCTCAAGACAAAGGAAATTGTCCCCTCGGATATCATTACGCGCATCCGGATGATAAAAACACCGGACGAGATTGAGGCGATTCGTGCTACCGCCAAAATTACTGACGACGGTATGCGGCGGCTTCATCAAGGTTTATACGTCGGCCAGAGTGTCATCGAAACAGTTATGCCGGCAAAAAAACTTCAGACCGGTGTGATTTCAACAGGGCACTACGACTATCTGAATTGCAGCTTCCTTACGGCGGGATGGCCTGCTCCGAAAAGCTCCCAGCCGCATAGTGTTCCGGATTTCCGTACAAGGATGGGCAAAGGGCCTATTGTCCTTATGAGTTACAACCGTGTTAACGGTTATGCTGCTGAGTGCGAACGCACGGTGTTCCTTGGTGAACCGTCACCCGAAGAACGCAAACTATATGATATCGTGATGGAAGCTCGTACGCTGGCTTTTGAGATGGTAAAGCCCGGAACACGCTGCAGCGATATAGATCTTGCCACACAGGAGTTATTTAAATCGAAGGGTTACGGGGATCATATCATTCACAGAACCGGCCATGGCATCGGGCTTGGCAATCATGAGCAGCCCTGGATAAGTGCCGGAAGCGATGATGTACTTGAAGAGAACATGGTCATAAGCATTGAACCGGCGCTGTACTTTCCTGAAATCGGCGGTTTCAGGCATTCGGATACTGTTTTGGTGAAGAAAGACGGTTATGAACTGCTGACAAAATATACGGATAAACTGGATGAGCTGATAGTACGTGACAGCCGGGTGTTATCCAAATTGAAAGGTTGGTTCATCCGCAAAGCTATTAACTTTTAACGAGCTTACGAGAAATGTTATACGAGGAGAATACATTATTATGAAAAAGATCAACACAGATAAAGCTGCGCCGGCAATTGGGCCATATTCTCAGGGAATTATTACAGGAAGTCTGCTGTTTACATCGGGTCAAATCCCGATTGATCCGGTAACAGGTACAATCCCTGAAGGTATTGATGCACAGACACATCAGTCAATACAAAATCTAAAAGCCATTGCAGAGTCAGCAGGTACTGACTTAACCAAAGCTGTTAAAACAACATGCTTTCTTGCCGATATGAATGATTTTGCAAAATTCAATGAGATTTACGAGACATATTTTATCGGAAAACCGGCAAGGAGCTGCGTAGCTGTAAAAACCCTTCCTAAGGGAGTGCTGGTCGAAGTTGAAGCGATTATTGAAGTATAAGGTTTACAAAAAATACGTTATAATTCCTAACAAATAACGTTGAAAAACATTACAGGTTAGAAAACGAGAAAAGAACGTATATGTTGAGTAGGACTTACCGTGCGAAGTGATAAATTATCTCCTCGCACGGCTCACGATCTTTAATTAAAAGTCACGTTTGGAATATAGTTTAACAGAAATCATATACGAGAGAATTAAAATAATAGTCGCCAGAGCAACTACACCTGCGATCACAATTAGCAAATTCTCTGAAGCGAAAACAATCAAATCAATCGTAAGTGTTTTATTTTTCGGTAAGGATGTAATTACCGAGTATGCTCCAAAAAGCATACTGAAAAATAAAATAGGCAAATAAAAGCCCCAAAATTTCCCCTTTTGATATCCAAGCCAGAATAAAATCGGAAACATAAAAAGATTAAGAATGGCATACAAAAGATAAGCCAATGATATGACCAACATATACCCTTCTATTCCAATAAACCATTTTGAAATAGAATATCTATTTACAAGCGGCATAATTAGAATACCCATCGCTATACCGCATAACATCATTATTAATGATAGCATATATCTTCCGGTGACGATTGATTTTCTTCTTACAGGCAAGGTTAAGTATAGATTATTTAGCGCTCCCTTTTCCTCAACAGCAAAAGGATTAATTGAAAAACTCAAAAGCATGACTACGCTTATAGGAATTACTGTCAATGGTGAGTAAAACCCAAAAATAATAACGAAAACTGGCAACATCAGCAGCCTTATTTGGTAAAATTTCATTGCGCGCCAATCAATGGCAATCATTTTTGCAATCATAACTTCGCTCCCTTTCTGTTCATATAAACCATAATATCATCTAATGTAACTGTTTCAGTAATTACACCCGGCGGGAACCCACCAATTTCTGTAACCTCAATCATACCTTCAAAACCCCCGATATGCTCTCTAAGCCCGATAATACAATTACGTTTTGAAGGTGGCAGATCCCCGTTACCTCCCCTAATTAGGCAGTATTTGTCAGTAAGTTCATCTTTGAGCCCACTATATATGATTTGGCCTTTGTCTATATAGATAATGTAATCCGCAATTTTTTCAAGATCGCTTGTAATATGGGTAGAGAAGAATACGCTTTTATTTTCTCCGGTTATGTATTCCTGAAGAATATCAAGAACTTCATCACGAATTACAGGGTCAAGCCCGGAAGTGGGCTCGTCAAGCAGCAGGAGTTTAGCGTCATGGGATAAAGTAACCGCCATGCCGAGTTTCATTTTCATGCCCCGCGACATGGTTTTGTATTTTTGTTTGGGATTTAGCTTGAATCTTTGGAGATACTGATGAAACACCGAACTGTTCCACTGACTGTAGAATGGACGCATAGCCTTTTCAATATCTATTGGCGTCCAATCCTCTTGAAAATAAGGTTGATCAAAAAGTACTCCTATATCTTCTTTCAAGGAAACATCGTCGCCGGATTTTCCTAATATTTCAATATCGCCATCATCTTTTAAAGCCATGCCCATCATAAGCTTCATCGTTGTCGTTTTTCCCGCGCCATTTTGACCGATGAACCCACAGATAAAGCCGCTTGGTACAGTAAAGTTTATATTGTCCAGAAGAAAGCCTTTATACTTCTTTGTAAGTTTTTTTACCTCAATCGCGTTTTTCATTATATGTCTCCTCCAGTTCATCCAATATTTTATGAAGCTCCAATATTGTCAAACCTGCCATTTTACTTACTCGAATAGCAGTGTTTATCGCGACTTTTGTCTCTTTTAAATAATGATTTTTCATAAAATCATCATCAAATCTTCTAACATAGCACCCCTTACCTGGTACGGTTTTAATGAAACCTTCAAGTTCCAAATCGTTATACGCACGTGTAGTTGTTATAATGCTAACTTTTAAGTCACGAGCAAGTTGACGGATAGAGGGCAGCAGTTCATTTTCAGCCAATTCTCCTGATAAAATAGAAGCTTTAATCTGATCTTTTACCTGCTCGTATATTGGAACGCTCGACTGGTACGACAAAACAATACGCATATTTCAACCTCCTATTCACACTGTTATACAGAACATAACCGTATATATATAGTATATACAGATAATTTGATTTGTCAATAGGTAATTGTATAAGGTAAGACAGAGGCCAGGCCGAAGGGTTTTAAAACAGTTCTTGCAAAATATTTTAAATCATTCTATCCTTTATTCCAAGGATATCCTCTAATAGTTTATAGGAGAAGATTGATCAAATGAATCACGAAAAATTAAAAGAGCTTGAAAGAACAATATGCAGAGAGTACTGCAATATTGCGGGCATTATTGTACAAAAAAAACAGCCAGAAATTATACAAAAACTATTTTAACGGATATACCGCCGATACTGCTTTTCATGTTTTTTCGGTGACAAAGAGCATTATTTCCGCGCTTGTCGGTATAGCCATTGATAAAGGTTATATCCAGAGCATCAATCAGAAGGTGTTGGACTTCTTTCCGGATTACACTCCAAAACGAGGCGAAAAGATGGCACAGCGCGTCACAATACGGGATATGCTGACTATGACTGCTCCGTACAAATATAAGTCGGCTCCGTACACGAAGTATTTTTCAAGCGAGAGTTGGGTAAAGAGCGCCCTTGATCTTTTAGGCGGCAAGGGAGAGATTGGTCAGTTCCGGTATGCGCCACTCATAGGGCCTGATATCCTTTCGGGTATCCTTACATACGCGACTGGGCAGTCCGTGCTTGAGTTCGCATATGAAAACCTGTTTTCTCCAATGGGGATCGATGTCACGCAGAATGTGGTCTTTCATGGCAAGGAAGAACAGCTCTCTATTATGAAGGATTATCACAAAAGTGGATGGGTCGCAGATCCACAGGGAATAAATACAGCAGGATGGGGACTTTTCATAACACTTGCGGATATGGCAAAAATCGGGCAATTGTATCTCAACCGCGGATCATGGAACGGCAGGCAGCTAATATCTTCCGAATGGCTCGATGAGAGCACGATCGAGCACAGCCGCTGGGATGAGCTTAATCTAACGTATGGCTACCTTTGGTGGATCATTGATAGAAATGAACACAGCTACGCTGCCATTGGAGACGGCGGTAATGTGATCTACGTCAACCTGGCTAAAAATCTGGTCGTTGTAATTGCTTCGCTTTTCAAACCGAATGTAAAGGATAGAATAGAATTTATTAAAAAGCATATCGAGCCGGTACTCGGAGAATAGGTGAAAAGCCCACATAATTACTGTTCATTTCATCATGGATACTGTGCAATAGCGAAAACAGGAGCTTCATTTGCAAGAGATGTATAGTTCTGCTCGGGCAAGCCGAAACTCGCAAAAATGCATAAAGAAAACATGCTAGTAGCATTTTTGCTCAAACAGTCGGCTTGCTGCTCCTCGCTCTGACTATACATCTCTAAGCTTCATTGCGCTAAAGTTTCCTTTTATTGCACAGTATCCACATAGCAACACCTCTACGTGGTGGGATTCCTGCTGTGTTTATAGTAAAAAAATTTATATAAAGTTTCTCAGCCATTGTAATGCCTGTTCCCACATTACATGTATAAATTCATGCTTAGTGTCGGGATAAACGATCAGTTTTATCTTATTGGGAGAATCAACATAATAATTAGCTAAGTCCTCGTAATATTTCTTTACTTTATTCAGATTATAATGCTGATCCATCTCACCTACCTGAATAAGCAGCGCTGTCGGGTAGAACAGATCCATACATTTCAAAGGCTGGTACTTTTCAAAAAATGTTTCTAGCTCTGCTTCTGAGGTTTTTTGTACTGAGACATCACCCGGAATATCATCCCAATAAGGTGAGCTAATGATCGGAATACCAACTTTGATCCGGTCATCAATCACAATTGTCCGATAGGTGATAAAACCGCCCATGGAAACTCCGACCATGGCTATTCTCTCTTCATCGACCTCTTCAAGAACAGATAAATCATCAATGAGAAGCTTCACATCATCTGCGGTTTCCTTCATTGCCATCCTTAAAGCTAACAAATCAATTTCGCCCGAAGAATTCATTACAGCTGAATGAAAGTCCGGCCCCGGCCTATCTCCATGAAGCCTGTTATCAATCGCTACTGCATAATAGCCTAGTTCCGCCAACTCCTTCAGGCAGCCGTTTGCGGAATAAGTATCTTTACTTTGGGTAAATCCATGACTTAATATCACCAGAGGTTTTTTACTGTTATCATCTCGTCTGCTTATGATGGCAGGGATACCCCGGATGGTTTTCCTCTCTTCACATATCATCTTATGAAATCTCCTTTACAGTATTTTTTATTTACTATAAACTATAAAGCAATAGACAGGTCAAGTAAAAAAAGGAGGAATTCATTTGACATTTACTGTGGGAAAGCTTTCAAAAATGTATGGAATATCAAGAACGACACTTCTTTACTATGATCAAATAGGCCTCCTGCGCCCTACAGCAAGAAATTCCGCTAGGTACCGTCTTTACAGCCAGGCAGATGCTGATCGTCTTGGGCAGATTATGATATTGAAGCATGCTGGTGTACCAATAAGTGAAATCAAAAACCTTATCTCTTCTGAGGAAACAATTGTATTCGGAAGGCTGATGAAAAGACTCGGTGAGATAAACTTCGAGATTGAAAAATTAAAGAATAATCAAAAGCAGATTATAAGTATTATGAGTCAGTCTACTGTAATTAAAAATACTCGTGATGCAGATCCCATCATGACGGATCACATTATTCACTTTGCTGAAATAGGCGACGATAAGAGAGAACAATGGCATGTGGAATTTGAAGCTCAGTCACCGGAGCTGCACGATAAATTCCTTACGATGATCGGGTTGAGTAAAGAAGAAGTTCAGGCTGTCAGAAACAGATGCAAACAATAGTCATTTAATGCACATTTTCCTACTGACAAACCATTTTAAAACAGTTCTTGTTAACCCAGCGATAAATTTTGTTGTTGACATTGCCTCACTTTTCAACCCGAAAGTAAGGGATAGGCGCAAACTCTCACATATAAATACCCAGGTGTGAATATCTTATATTTAAGATATTTTATGGATGGAGGTATTTACATGGGATTTTATATTGGTGTCGAACCGAATGTAAAAATCTATGTAGAAGAT
>JAEYON010000031.1 GCA_023411645.1 Bacillota bacterium
CGAATGCAAGAGAGGTAATGAAGGTATTGGGAGAATTCAAGGAAAGAGCTTCCATCCTGATTGTCACTCATGACAGATCCATACTGGATCAGGCTGATCATATAATTGAGGTGTGGGATGGTAAATCCGTGGAAGCTGTGTCGGTGTCATGATCTTGCAGATGGCTATTCAAGAGGGGCGTTCCGGATACCCCATAAATGGTAATATCCGGATCTAAAAGCCATAGCTTGCCCATTCAATATCAGAACCGCGTCTTTTTGGTTCTTCTTATTTTATTTATCCCATGATCACATCTACCTTATGAACCTTGCCGTCCCCAAAGATAGGCAGAATATTGCCGATGAATTCCTTGCCGTCGATGGTTAGCAACCTGATGCCCTTGGATACATGCTGCGGGTTGGAAATAGTTATGTCATAGACAGCCCCTCTGAAGCTTCTGGTAACGCCGAAGGCATCCCAGCTATTCGGGATGCAAGGATCTATAGCGAGGCCGTGATAATCCGGCTTGATCCCCAGAATGAACTGAGATATTGCCACAAAGTTCCAGGCGGCAGTTCCCGTCAGCCATGAGTTCTTTGCTTCGCCATGTCTTTTTGCATCCTTGCCTGCGATCATCTGTGAGTACACATAGGGCTCCATCCGGTGAAGGTCGCTGATATCCTCTCTGTATGCGGGAGCGATGGTGGAATAGCATTCAAACGCCTTGTCTCCCCGCCCAATTGTCGCCTCCGCGCACATGATCCACGGATTGTTATGGCAGAATATTGCTGCGTTCTCTTTATATCCCGGCGGGTAGGATGAAATTTCGCCCAATTCCACATGATACCTGGTATAAGCAGGATTCAGAAGGACTAATCCATGCTTGGTCCCAAGATACTTCCAGGCTGAATCCAGTGCTTTTTCAGCTGCGCCGCTTTCCATTCCGATTTGTGCCATAGAGCAGAAGCCCTGTGTTTCTATATATATCTTACCTTCCTCATTTTCTTTGCTGCCAACCTTGTTTCCAAAATCATCATAAGCTCGCAAGAACCATTCACCGTCATAGCCATGCTCCATAACGGTATCCTTCATCTTCAGAATATGTTCTCTGGCGGCTTTTGCCTCATCATACAGACCGATGTTTTCGCATATCTTAACAAAATCATTGCCTATAAAGACAAACATACCTGCGATGAGGATGGACTCAGCAACCTTGCCATCCTTGCTTGTAGTAATCTGATAAGACTCATCGGGCTCAGTGGAAAAACAGTTGAGGTTCAGACAGTCATTCCAGTCTGCCCTGCCAATGAGCGGGAGTCCATGCGGCCCAAGATTGTTGACAACGTGGTAAAACGACCTGCGAAGATGCTCAAACATGCTGGCAGCTTTTGCAGGATCATTATTAAACGGCACCTGCTCCTCAAGGATGTCAAAATCCCCTGTTTCTTTGATGTACGCGGCGGTGGAAGCAATGAGCCATAGAGGATCGTCATTGAAGTTACCACCGATCTCGTTGTTTCCCTTTTTCGTCAAGGGCTGGTATTGATGGTACGCGCCTCCGTCCTCCAACTGAGTTGCGGCAAGGTCAAGTATTCTCTCCTTAGCTCTGTATGGAATCTGATGTACAAAGCCAAGAATATCCTGATTGGAGTCTCTGAAGCCCATTCCGCGCCCAATTCCGGATTCAAAGTAGGAGGCGCTTCTGGACATGTTAAATGTGACCATGCACTGATACTGATTCCATATGTTGACCATCCGGTTTAGCTTATCATCATGACTTCTGACTGTATATTTCGAAAGAAGTCCGCTCCAGTAATCCTGCAATTCAACAAAAGCTTCTTCTACCTGTTGAACTGTTGAGAACCTTGCGATCATCTCTTTCGCACTTTTCTTGTTAATAATGCCCGGAGCTTCCCATTTCCGGTCATCGGCATTTTCAACGTACCCCAGCAAAAACACAAACTCTTTGCTTTCTCCCGGCTGTAAATTGATGTCAAAGCTATGGGAAGCAACAGGCGACCAACCATCCGCAATGGAATTTCCGGATTTGCCGTTGACTACTGCCTGTGGAGCGTCGAACCCGTTATATTGGCCGACAAAGGTATGACGGTCGGTATCAAAGCCGGTTATGTCGGCGTTTACAGAGTAGAAAGCATAATGGTTGCGTCTTTCTCTGTACTCAGTTTTATGATAAATTGTGTTGTTATCCAGTTCAATCTCACCAGTACTAAAGTTCCTCTGGAAATTGGTCATGTCATCATAAGCATTCCACAGGCACCATTCCACAAAGGAAAACAGCGTAAGCTTCTTTGCTGCTCCGCTTGTATTTTCGATCACAACCTTTTGTACTTCACCGTTGAAATTCTGAGGCACGAAAAACAGCACGTCTGCAGCTATCCCGCCTCTTTCGCCGGATATGCGAGTATAACCAAGGCCATGGCGGCATTCATATTTGTCCAGTGTTCTCCTGACAGGAGCCCATCCGGGTGACCAAAAATCGCCGCTATCATCACGAATGTAAAAGTATCTTCCGCCGCTGTCGATCGGCACACTGTTATATCGGTATCTTGTGATACGTCTAAGCCGGGCGTCTTTATAAAAGCAATAACCGCCCGCTGTATTTGATATGAGCGAAAAAAATTCCTGATTTCCGGAATAATTGATCCAGGGGCTTGGCGTTTCCGGCGTTGTAATGACATACTCCCTGTTTGCATCATCAAAATAACCGTATTTCATATGTAACCTCCGCTTATTTACTTACTACCATTATCGCCTAAATTCAGCATAATCTTAATACATCAAATTTGTCATTAGAATCAGCAGGGGTAGGATATTATCCCACCCCTGCCTGTAATAAAAGTCTGAGGCTTAGTTTATTACTACTTGCCTACTTTTGCCCTCCATGCGTCATACTGTGCCTGCATCTCTGCAATAACAGTATCAGCACCGGAAGCCTTCAGTTCGGATTCATATTTCTTCAGGATCGGGTCTACATCAACAGCTCCGCACATCAGCTCTCTGTAGTATGTGCCATATACAGTCTTACAGGCTGAAGTCTCAGTGCTGACATTCACATCACTGAACACAAATCCAAGGCTGTTCATAACAA
Organism: Bacillota bacterium; assembly: GCA_023411645.1. Classification (GTDB taxonomy): domain Bacteria; phylum Bacillota; class Clostridia; order Acetivibrionales; family DTU013; genus JAEYRF01. The sequence continues at coordinate 3,089 of JAEYON010000031.1, forward strand.
GACCTGCATCATTGTATTTACCAAACTCAATCCATTTATTAGGATCTTCATTGTCAAGAAGGAGATCCTTGAACTGATCGCCGTATCTCCAGCCTGGGCCCATGTTATATCTGTCAAGGCCTTCCTGAGTCTGAGTGATTCTGCCATCGGCATTCACGTTGTAATGCACACCTTCAATGCCGAAGTTTAACAGATTTCTCAAGGTAGCATCCGTGTAAAGCATTTCGATAAACTGATATGCTCTTTCAGGATTCTTGCTGGCTGCAGGGATAGCAAGCATAGCGCCGGTAGTTTCACGATTGGACATAACAGGCGGCGTAATATCAACCTGAACCCACTCAATACCTGTGCTGCCGGTCATCTCAGCATCTTTTCCGGGCTTCAAGGAGGATTCGGCTGCAAAGTATTTTCCTGTCTTCATCTGTTCAGCGGTGTTCTCCATTGTTGCCGCATCAGAAGCGATATAGCCCTTCTTGTAATAATCACGGAGTTTCTTGTACATATCTACTGATTCAGGAGCCAAAAAGTGGTTGACAATAGTATTATCCCTGTTGTCAGGATACAGAGCGCCGGGTACGTTATCATCACTGATTCTATCCCAATCCAGGAACTGGAACGGTGAATCGCCGCCGACGACAAGCAAAGGAGTAACCTCACCCTTAACTTTTTCAAACCAGGGCTCCAGATCTTCCATCTTCTTAATTGTGGAAATATCTATACCGTACTTGTCAACTATCGACTTCTGAAGCAGATAGCCCCAATTATGTACAGTTTCCTTGTGTGTCGGAACGGCATAATTCACGCCATCAAGAGCTGAACCGTTTACGAAATCCTTGCCTGCAACTTCATAAATTGCCGGATATTTTGCCAGGTAATCATTCAGTTTCAGGAAGTAACCTGCTGCTGCATTCTTATAATAGTTAGCCGCCCAGTTTGCAGTGAAGCAAATATCGAAGGACTCGCCGGAGGACAGCATTGTGTTGACCTTCTGTTCATAAGGATCGCCCCAGCCGTATACCTGGAGATTCAGCTTGATGTTGAGTTTATCAGCCAGGTATTTGTTGATTTCTTCCATAACGAGATCGGTGTCAGTTTCCTGCTTATTACCAACCAGAGTCATTGTCAGTTCAACAGTATCGGCAGGAACTGTTGAAGGTGCAGGCTCGTCAGCAGTTTTCTCAGCTGGCGGAGCATCTTTGGTTGCCGGCGCGGGAGTGTCGGGTGTATTAGCAGTTTTATCTCCGCAGCCTGTAAGGGTCATAGAGAGAGCAAACACCAACACGAGCACCAGGCACAAATACTTTTTCATACTGCGCATAGAAAAATACCTCCTAAATAATATAGATTTTATATGATTGCCAGACAGGCTTTTACAAGCCGGACTGACTATATCATCCCTTTACTGCTCCGACTGTCAGGCCCTTCACAAAATACTTCTGAAAGAAGGGGTATGCCAGAACGATCGGGCCGATTGATATTACCGCGATAGCCATTCTGACACTTTCGGCGGGCAAATTCGCCAGAATCTGGCTTGCATTGGAAATCTGATTACTCGAATTCATTAAATTCTGAACGGCTATCAACGTCTGATACATCAGATATTGGATGTTGAAGTTCTTGTTATTGGTTACGAAAACTAATGGAAGATAAAAATCATTCCAATAAGAAAGCGTGCAGAATAGCCCCACCGTTGCGAGTCCGGCTTTACAAAGCGGTAAGACAATGACAAAGTATGTCCTGAACTCACCTGCGCCGTCTATTCTGGCCGATTCTATGATTGATTCCGGCACGGTGGTCTTATAGAAAGTTCGCATTATCATCATGTACCACGTATTCATCAGGTATGGCACTATCATGATCCAGAGCGTGTTCTTAATGGGGATCAGTTGTGTGTAAACAATGTACCAGGGTACAAGGCCGCCTCCAAATATCATAGTAAAAAATGCAAATAATGAAAACTGACTCCTATATTTAAAAGCACTTCTTGATAGCGGGTAGGCATACAGTGTGATGACTGCCAGACTTAAAACCGTACCAATTATTGTTACAAAAACTGAAACTCCATAAGCTCTCCAGATTGCATCCCCTGCCGTCATCAAAAAATCATATCCTTTGGAGCTGAATGCTTCCGGCCAGAACTGGTATCCGTTTGCTCTGATAGACGATTCATCCGAAACAGAAATTGCAATGACCAGAAGCAGCGGTGCTACACAACAAACAGATGCAATCAAAAACATTATATTTAAAAGGATGTTTGATCCATTGCTGATTTCATTTTGTCTTCTTTTTCTAAACACTAGACTCGACATAATATCCTCCAAAATAAATTGAATGTTTTAGAACAATGCGCTGTCCTTGTTGATTTTTCTGACAATCAGATTTGCCGTAAATACTGTAATACAACCTACGATAGCCTGATATGTACCTGCTGCCGAAGCCATTCCAATGTCGTTGGTGTTTCTCAAAGCCGCATAAACATAGGTATCAATAACCTGAGTAGCAGGCTGCAGTGAACCGCTGTTCCTTGGTACGTTATAGAACAGACCAAAATCAGCATTGAATATTCTTCCTACCGCAAGCAGGGTGAGTATAATCATTAAAGTCTGCAGCATTGGTATTGTAATGTGTCTGATCTGCTGCCATTTTGTAGCACCATCTATTTGGGCGGCTTCGTAATATTCCTGATCAATCCCTGTTATAGCAGCAAGATAAACCACAATGTTGTAGCCCGTGTATTTCCATAGTTGAAAAAAGATTATAATAAACGGCCAATATTTGGGTTCGCTGTACCACTCAACCGGTGCTATTCCCAAGGGTGCCAATATACTTTTATTAACAAAGCCATTTTCAATACTCAGAAATGAATAAGCAAGATAGCTGACAATGATCCATGAAAGGAAATATGGTAAAAATACAACGCTCTGATAAACCTTTGACATCTTTTTGTTTTTTAATTCTGTCAGAGCAATCGCACAGAAAACCGGGATGATCAGTCCAAGAGTAATGAATGCTAAATTATACAAAAGTGTATTGCGTGTCATTTGCCATGCATAAGGTGTTTTAAGGAAAAATTCGAAATTTTTGAATCCGACCCACTCGCTCATTATAAGGCTTTTAAAGAAGTTCCCGTGAAAACGGTATCTCTTGAAGGCAATTATGATACCAAACATAGGGATATAGTTATTAATGATCAATACTATTGCGCCTGGAGCCAGCATCAGAAAAAGAGGCCAATGTGTCCTCAGCTCGTGCAGGAAGCCCGTTTTCTTTTTCTTTTTTATTACCGGATTACCTGGAACCGTAGCTAAATCCATTGAGTTATCACACCTTTAACAATTAATGTGGTAGGTTGCACATTAATGTTACAGAAATTTTACAAATTGATGAATAGAACGAATTGCATAATTGTGCACATACTTGCCCGGCGTGATAGGCAAAATAATGCAACAAAATATTCCACCTTAAGTTGACAGGGTACTGGTTATTATGCTGATATGGTGTTGAACTGGTCCTTAAATGTTATTGATCTCTAAATTCGGTGGGAGTAATTCCAACGTATTTTTTGAACAATCTGGAGAAGTAATGCGCATCCGGGATCCCAACTTTTTCCGCGACTTCATATGTTTTATAACGGACATCCTTTAGTATTTCCTTTGCTTTCTCAATTCGAATCTCATTTAGAAAATCAACAAAATTCTTGCCCGTCTCCCGTTTGAACATCCTGCTGATATAATAGGTGCTGACAAAAGCATGTTCAGCGACATCATTCAACGTGATCTGTTCATTGTAGTGTGCATACAGGTAATCGACAGCCTTGCGCAGTACAAGCTTGATACTCTTGTTATTATAGCTGTTAACCTTTTGTGTTACACTGCGCGCGGACTCGTCCAGCAGCAGATTAAGTTCCTCAGAACTGGCACACTTTTCGATCAGGCCGTAAAGCCCGCTCAATTCGCTATATTCAAGCCTTTTATCCCCTTCTCCGGACATGAGGGTAATTCTGATATTATTTATAGAAGATATAATATTCCAATAGAAATTCTTAATAAAGTCCTTCTTCATCGGGTCGATGTTCTTTAGATAACTATAAATATCCTGAAGCCTTTCCTTCACTGAAGCCTCATTGCCCGATTTGATCCCTTCGATCAGGGCTTTCTGCAATTTATCCAGAATAGAATGATCGTCATATTTAAAGAATGTGTTCACATCACTATGAAATATGATTGAATTGTTACCCAGGTAAAACTTGTGTTCCAACGCCTCTCTGCATTCGCTGAATTTGTGCGGGAGCTCCGTGAGCACTGTCCCCTCGGAACTGATGGCAATTGTAATCGTAAACCCGAAGCAATTGTTGATGATGTCCTGAAGATAAGCGCATTTTTTATCCAGCAGGCCCGAAATGCTTTCATCCTTATCCTTCGGCATGACAAGAAAGGCTATCCCGATATTGTTAAGTGTGACATCGATAACCTCAAACCTGTCGGAAAACACCTCGTTGAAGGTGTTAATGATACCAAACTGATAAAGATGCCTGTCATATTGACTGATTTCTTTATTCTCTGTGTCCTCCGCATCATTCTGGACAATCATCATATAAAAGCTCTTTGATGCGATTTTAAACAGGTCAAGCTTCTGAAGAATATCTTCCTCATTTGTATTGATTTCATAAATAATATCATATAGGAGTTTCTCACGAAGAACGGATATGTTTTGGGTAAAGAGCTGGTTCAGTTTCTCGAACTCTTCCGTACGGTCCTTACGAAATTTTAGCTCCTTAACAGCACGGGAAATGACGGACGTCAATTCTTCAATCTTTGAGGGCTTGAGCAGAAAATCAAACGCTCCGATTTTTAAGGCTTCATGAACGTAATCAAAGTCACGGTGTCCAGTCAGAATTATGATCTTGCTGTCGGGCACCACGCTCTTAATATCGCGCAGCATGGACAGGCCGTCTATTTCAGGCATCTTAATATCTGTAATAATGATTTCCGGCAGCAGCTTACGGATCAAATCGCCGCCGTCCATTCCATCCGAAGCTTCTCCGCACACCTCACATCCGAAGCTTTTCCAGTTGATAATGTTTTTCAAGCCTTTGCGAATGATCGGTTCATCATCAATTATCAGGACTTTGAACATAGAAACCCTCCCTACTCTCTGTATTTGCCTCACAAGGAATTGAGACAACCGCCTTTGTGAATTTCCCAAGCTCGCTGTCGATCATTAAGCCGTAGGCCTCTCCATAAAATAACTTGATTCTTCTGTTCACATTTTCTATTCCAATGCTTCTCTTCTTCTTGCTGCCTAAAGCTTTAAAATATGTATCACTATCCATTGTTAATCTCTTGTTCAATTGTTCCAGATCTTCACGCTCCATGCCGGCACCATTATCGATCACCTCAATCAATAAATTGTTATCCTGTCTGATCGCGTTGAGGTTGATTACCCCCTGACCTCTTGTGCGCTCAATGCCATGATAAACTGCATTCTCTATCAGCGGCTGGATAAGAAGCCTGGGTATTTTTATGTTATTGACCTCAGGCTCAACATTCTTTATTAATTCAATTCTATCACCAAATCTCTTTTTCTGGAGAGAAATATACTTATCTGCATATGTAAACTCTTCCTTGATGCTGATCAGCCGATCATCCCTTCCGATACTGGCCTCCATCAATTCGGACAGGTTGGAAACCGTATCGCTGATTTCTGGGACATTGTTGAGGTGAGCCATCCAATTGATAGCTTCAAGGGTGTTGAAAAGAAAATGTGGATTGATCTGTGCCTGAAGTGCTTTCAATTCGGCTTCCTTTCGGGTTAGTTGTTCCCTGTAAACCCAGTTAACCAGATGATGTATTTCACTGGACATTTCATTGAAAGCCCGGTTAAGGAAACCCAGTTCATCCTCCCTGTCAATCTTTATCTGTACATTGTCTTCGCCTGTCTGCACCTTTTTCATGCTGTTCACAAGCTTATTGATCGGCTTTACGAAATCCACGGCAGTAAACAATGTAAGCGCAATGAGCACCATAAGCACAAAAATACATAAGACGATGATATTTGTCCTGAGTGTGTAAGCATCCTTGTACAATTCGTCCAGAGTGATATAGGCGGCTATTTTCCATCCGGTATTCTTTTGGGTGAGATAGGACACAAACAGTCCTGAATTTTCATCTACGTTCTCTCCGCTCTCCCCTTTGATCATATCATACAGTATTCCGGAATATATGGCCAGGTCATTTTCATCTCTGGTAGCAATCAATTCCAGATCAGAGGATAGTATCATAATGTTCTGAAGGTTTGCCGTCAAACCTTGATACACTTCATCCAAAACTTCTTTTTTTATATGCATGACCAACAAGCCAAGTTCCTTGAATTTATCCCTGTCATTGATCTGTCTTACCAGATAGATATCGCTTACCTTCCTGTCTTCCGAGACAATGTGCAAATAAGGCTTTCCCTTATTCTGTCTGGCCTCTTCGATCATCTGAAAGTAGGGGATTTCACTCTTTTTCCTTGCCTCTCTTGTATTATCGTCCTGATAATAAACCCTTCCGTCATTGGAATATACACAAATGGAGCGGATCTCGGGCCTGGTAATTACCACCAGCTTCAGATAGCTATTGACTGTGTTTTCATATTCGAATTGCATAAGCAGATCCTCTGTGTTGGAACTGCTTTTGAGCGCATCATATAATCTTTCTTCGTAAAGGAGATTCTGTGATATTTCTGAAAGGTTGTCCACATAATCGCTCAGCCTTAACTGGATCATATTCAGGATGTCTCTCGAATAATCCGTTGATTTTTCCTTTATAATGCTCTCCGAGTTTTTATAGCCCAGAAAGCCAATCAGAATTAAAGGTACAATAACCTGAACAAACAACACCGCTATCAGTTTGATTTTGATGGGCATGTTCTTATATATTCTGAGAAGTCCCCTGAGAGAGTTTTTCATTAGTCAGGCCCCCGAAAATAATTAGTTTTTAACATCGGCAAGATCATTCAGGGATAATACCGTTTTTAATTGCACGATCCCACATTTCTTCCGCAGTTATTTTGCCTGAGAGGAAATACGGAAACTGCAGCGCAATATCCTCTTCCCAGGAAGTACGGTCTACAAACGAATCCAGTGGGCCGGTCAGCAGGTTAGCCTGTTTTATCAACGTCTTTCCTTTAACTGTCATCCTTCTGTACTGGATATTATATTCATCAATATTAACGTTACTGATCATTCCTGTCTCAGCGGCATAAAATGCAGCAGTCTCAGGAGAGGTAAGTGCTCTGAGTAATCTGACTGATGCTTCATGTCGGGTTTCTTCTGCCGTAGCAGCGGCGCTCATGTGGAATGAGCCCCCTCCCAGACCGTAAACCATGGCCCGCTTATAGATTCCCTCTCCTTCAACATGTGGAAAAGGTATAATATCAACGGAGTAATCGTTCGCATCGAATTCTCCGATGAACCAGGAGCCCTGAACGATCATTGCCGCTTTTTTTTCCTTGAATAAAGTATTTCTTTCATTATTCGTCATTGTAAAGCAGTTGTCCGGGAAAGCGCCAAGTTCATAAAGCTCCTTGATATACTGCATGGTTCTTAGGTGGCTGGGTTTGATCTTTCCGTCACGGAAGGGAACTTCCGTATCATTTTTCCCGCCAACTACAGCGACAAGATTCTGGTATAGATATGTTCCTTCAGCATAGGTATTGAATGCGATGGGTACGATTTTTTTCTCTTTGAACATCAGTACCGCTGTTTTGAGTTCATTATAATTATTTGGAATAGGAATTTTGTATTTAAGGAAAAGGTCATTGTTGATAAACATACATTCAAATATTACTTCCAGGGGCAATCCGTATATTTTTGAATTGTATGTAGTATATGTCCACATCTCGGGATTGAAGCTTCTTTTCCACTCCGGATTGTCTGAAAGCAGTGAGGTCAGATCTGCGACCTTCCCGGCTTTGACCAGCGTATTTATGTCCGAACCCGGCCACAGCCCGAATACGTCCGGATCGTTTCCTGATGCAAAGTCGGTTTTGATTTTGGGAAGAAAATCTTCTCCAAAGAGAGATTCATTCACTACCTTTATATCAGGGTTGTCAGACTCAAACTTGTCCAGTATGACCTTCAGCGACTCAGCTTTACTGTCAACCCCGCCCCAGCTGCTGATAAACCGCAGCGTGGTCTGAGCATTCTGTACATCAGTGTTGACAGTTTCAGGCGCTTGTGAATCAGAGGGCGCCTTTGAACAGGCGCCCAATATGGACACGCTTACCAAAAAAAGCAATATCGACCTGAATACTCTGATCATCCCTACAGCAACAACTCCTTACCTGCCAAATTGGATCCTCCCATCGATTACATCTGCAATAATAGCGGTGTCGGGCTTAATACTGCCAAGGAAAAACTGCTCAGTCAATTCATCTTCAACATACTTTTGGATAGTTCTTCTTAAAGGTCTCGCTCCATATTTCGGATCGTACCCCTTTTCCAGAATAAACTCAACGAGCTCCTGTGTGAAGCTGAGTGAAATACCCTTTTGTTCAGCTTCTGCCCTAACCTCTTCAAGCATCAGCGCAACGACCTGTTTCAATTCATCTCGGTTAAGCTCTGTGAACACTATGATCTCATCCAGCCTGTTCAGGAATTCCGGACGGAACGTTTCCTTGAGCACATCCTTTACTCTGCTCTCCAAAGCCTTGTATCCATCATTGAAGAATCCAAGACCATTTGCTTTAAGGGTTGTTCCTGCGTTGGAGGTCATTACAATGATCGTGTTTTCAAAATTAACGACCTTGCCGTGGCTGTCTGTAAGCCTTCCATCCTCAAGTATCTGGAGGAGCATATTGAAAACATCGGGGTGAGCCTTTTCGATCTCATCCATCAAAATAATTGAAAACGGTTTTCTTTTGACCTTTTCTGTAAGCTGTCCGCCGTCGTCATACCCTACATACCCAGGGGGCGATCCGATCAGTTTGGATACCGTATGTTTTTCCATATATTCAGACATATCCAGCCTGATCAATGCATCCTCCGTTTCAAACAGCTCCACCGAAAGCGCTCTGACCAACTCCGTTTTACCAACGCCGGTAGGACCGACGAAAATAAATGAAGCCGGCCTCTTCTTCTTTTTAAAGCCTGCACGGTTTCTTCTGATCGTTTTCGAAATAACCCTGACTGCCTCATCCTGCCCAATCACTCTTTTATGGAGCCTTTCCTCAAGGTTGAGCAGCTTCACTGCTTCTATTTCAGTGAGCTTTTGAACCGGTATCTTCGTCCATGACTCGATGACATGGGCAATATCATCAATTGTGAGCACATCTTCCTTGTTTCTTTCCTCAAATTCCTTTATGTTTTGCAGGAGTTTACATTCATGGACCTTGAGATCCGCTGCCTTCTGATAATCCTCGATGGAGTCGGCAGAAACTGCAAACTCTTTTTCCTCCTGCACCTTCTTTAGTTCTTCCTTGAGTTCTTCAAGCTCTACAAGACCAGTATTTCTCAGATTCGCTCTCGAACCCGCCTCATCAATGACATCGATCGCCTTGTCGGGTAAAAACCTGTCGGTAATATATCTTTCGGACAGCCTTGCAGCAACGTCAATGACATCATCGGTTATTTTTACCCTGTGATAATTCTCATAATAATCCCTGATACCCTTGAGGATCTCAATTGTATCCTCAACAGAAGGTTCATCTACCATAACAGGCTGGAATCTTCTCTCCAGAGCTGAATCCTTCTCAATGTGCTTTCTGTATTCATTGAGAGTTGTGGCACCAATTACCTGTATCTCTCCTCTTGAAAGCGCAGGCTTCAGTATATTAGCTGCATTCATCGCACCCTCAGCCTCGCCCGCTCCCATGATATTGTGCAATTCATCGATGATGAGGATGACATTGCCTAAAGCCTTTGCTTCCTCAATTATCCCCTTCATTCGGCTCTCAAACTGGCCCCTGAACTGGGTCCCGGCAACGATACCCGTCATATCTAATAAATAAATCTCCGTATTAAAGAGCTTCGCAGGTATCTGCCGCTTTGCAATCCTGACGGCCAGGCCTTCTGCTATGGCGGTCTTACCAACGCCAGGCTCTCCAATAAGCACAGGGTTATTTTTAGTCCGCCTGTTAAGGATCTGCACAACTCTGTCAATCTCCCTGTTTCTACCGATTACCCTGTCGATTTTGTCCTCTCGTGCCATATCGGTCAGATTTGTGCCATACATATCAAGGTACTTCTTCTTTTTCAGGTTCTTTTTTTCCTGTGTCTTGGTCCTCGTTCCGTTCTTTCCATCCTTATCATCATGTGAATCCTTGTGCTCGCTGCTATCCCCTAATCCTTCATTTTTTGGGAACGCCCGATTGATGAAATTAAAAAACGGATTTTGTTTGTTATTCGGCGGTTGATCATTTGCCAAATTCTGGCTAATATCCAGATCCATATCTATATTGTCAAAAAAACTTCCCATCTGTTTATTCAAGCTATCGATGTCCTCATCAGACATGCCTGTCTGTTCTATTAGTTGATTGACAGGCTGGATACCCTGCTTTTTCGCGCAGGATAAACACAGCCCTTCCTGCATCTGCTTTCCGTCCTGAATTTTTGTTATAAAAACCACTGCATAATTTTCCTTGCAAATTGAGCACATCATCATAGTCTATCAACTCCTTCCCTAACCGCTGTCATTTCTGCTGTATCGTTGTGTCCATCTATTGCGTATCATTAAGTATAACATATTTTCGCCACAGGGGTCTACCTTTGGATAGTTCGATTTTCCTACAATTACTAGCAAATATTAGTAAATATCTGTTTTGTGGCTCTCAATAGCACAGGATATTGCCGGCACGTTTTGTAACGTGTTTTGTAACCTATTGCAGTGCTTCGGAATATATTTATACTAGCGATAAGCAAATGCTCATTATGATAATGCAAGAACATGAGGAGGTGTTGTTTGAATGTCAGACAGGGGAGGTATACTCGGCGGCTTTTGTATGGATGATTGCGCCATTTTGTTCTTTATTCTTGTATTCCTGTTTTTGTTCGTGAGCCCGCGGGGGTTCAGAATCGCTAACCCGGCGTAAACTATAGAGATAAGGGTTTGGTCAAATCGCTTTCACCTTCGGCAATGCCGGCCCTGCCGAGAATTAGTATTATCCATTTACACCGGTACTTATTTTTAAAGGGCAGCGTCTATCCGGAGGAATTGATAAAAGCTCGAGAACTCGAGCTTTTATCCTTTTTGCTGTTCTCCGACAATATCATTTTAGGTTCTCGTCCATATATTATCGTTTATGCATTCTCGTCTGTAGGTTTATAAAGCATCTTTTTTAAAAAATGAGCTGTGTATGACTGCTCATTCTCCGCAACCAGTTCAGGAGTACCTGTGGCAATTACATAGCCGCCCTTGCCTCCTCCGTCGGGTCCAAGATCAATGATATGATCAGCCGTTTTAATTACATCAAGATTATGCTCTATGACTATTACAGAATTGCCCGCATCAACAAGCCTATGCAGTATGTCAACAAGTCTATGGACGTCAGCAGTATGCAGTCCGGTGGTCGGCTCGTCCAGAATATACAGTGTCCTGCCGGTCGCCTTTCTCGACAGCTCCGTAGCGAGCTTTATCCTTTGTGCCTCTCCTCCGGAAAGAGTGGTGGACGGCTGTCCCACCTTTATATAGCCAAGCCCGACATCGTAAAGAGTCTCAATCTTTTTATAGATACGCGGTATGTTTTTGAAAAACTCCTTTGCATCCTCAACTGTCATATCCAGTACATCTGCAATGCTTTTTCCCTTATACTTTACTTCCAGCGTTTCCCTGTTGTACCTTTTTCCCTTACAGACCTCACACGGCACATATACATCGGGCAGGAAGTGCATCTCGATCTTGATGATTCCATCACCCTTGCACGCCTCACACCGTCCGCCGGTTACATTGAAGCTGAATCTTCCTGCTTTATATCCCTTCATCTTCGCTTCTGTCGTACCTGCAAAGACTTCTCTGATCAGATCAAAAACACCTGTATATGTGGCAGGGTTTGATCTTGGTGAGCGGCCGATCGGTGACTGGTCGATTTCGATTACCTTGTCAAGGTGTTCGATACCAAGAATAGCATTATGGTCCCCTGCTCGTGTTCTGGCATTGTTCAGCTCGGCAGCCAGTTTTTTATATAGAATCTCATTTATCAACGAGCTTTTACCGGAGCCTGAAACACCTGTTACTGCCGTAAACACACCTAACGGGATATCCACATTTATGTTTTTCAGATTATTCTCGCGTGCGCCAACAACTTTAATCCATTTCCCATTGGGTTTACGCCTGGCTTCAGGTATTGCGATGCTCTTTTTACCGCTCAAATACAACCCGGTCTGGGATTGCGCACATTGTTTTATATCATCAATCGTCCCCTCGGCTACTATATACCCTCCATGAATTCCGGGTCCCGGTCCCATATCAATGATATGGTCGGCGGCGTACATGGTATCTTCATCGTGCTCAACAACAATCAATGTATTACCCAGATCCCTCAGCCTGCCAAGTGTCGCAAGCAGCTTGTCATTATCCCGCTGGTGCAGGCCTATACTTGGCTCATCAAGAATATACAGCACACCCATCAGACCTGAACCTATCTGTGTTGCCAGTCTGATCCTCTGCGCTTCTCCGCCCGAAAGCGTAGCTGCTGCTCTGGAAAGCGTCAGATAATTTAAACCCACATCCACTAAAAACCCAATCCGTGCTTTAATTTCTTTTAATATCTGGCTTGCAATCATTATGTCCCTGTCAGAAAGCCTCAGCGAGTCAAAAAAGGCCTGAATTTCATCTATTGGAAGTGAGCTTAGCTTGTTGATATTGATATCACCTACTGTAACGGCAAGAGTCTCTTTCTTTAGCCTTGCACCCTGGCAGTCCGGGCATGGAATGCTGCTCATGAATTCCTCATAATATTGCTTCATTCCGTCGGATTGTGTCTCCTTATATCGACGCTCCATGCTGGTGAGAACACCTTCAAATGCAGCAGAAAATGTTCCGCTGCCATAATCCTTTTCATAGGCGATACTTATTTTCTCGCCCTTCGTCCCATAAAGAATAATATCTACAATGTGCTCAGGGAGCTTGCTGACTGGCGTAGTAGTTTTAAACTTATAGTGCTTTGCCAATGCATTCAGATACATTCTGGAATAGCTGTCCCCATTTTCAAAATTCCACCCGCCGACTTTGATAGCTCCTTCCTCCAAGGACTTGGTGCGATCCGGGATGATAAGATCCGGATCCATTTTCATCTGCATACCCAGCCCGCTGCAGGTGGGGCAGGCTCCATATGGATTGTTGAACGAAAACATACGCGGCGTAAGTTCTTCTATACTGATCCCGCAATCACTGCAGGCAAAATTCTGACTGAACAGCAGCTCCTGTCCGCCAATCACATCAACGACAAGCACTCCTCCGCTCAAATGCAGCGACGTCTCAATAGAATCGGCAAGGCGCTTTTCCATTCCGGGCTTGATGACCAGCCTGTCCACAACAATTTCGATAGTATGCTTTTTGTTTTTTTCCAGTGATATTTCTTCATTGATATCGCGCACCTCACCGTCGATACGGACTCTGACATAGCCGTTTTTACGGGCATCCTCTATCAGCTTGTTATATTCGCCCTTCCGGCCTCTGACGACCGGAGCGAGTAGTTGGATCCTTGTCCCTTCCTCCATACCGGTAATAGCGTCGACCATCTGATCCACTGTCTGCTGAGAAATTTCTTTGCCGCAGATATGACAGTGAGGCACACCTATGCGTGCATAAAGAAGTCTCAGGTAATCATAAATCTCCGTCACTGTTCCAACGGTAGATCTGGGGTTTCTGCTGGTGGTTTTTTGATCTATAGAGATTGCCGGAGAAAGTCCTTCAATATAATCCACATCCGGTTTTTCCATCTGTCCGAGAAATTGCCTGGCATAGGAAGAAAGAGACTCAACATATCGTCTTTGTCCTTCAGCATATATGGTATCAAAGGCAAGCGATGATTTTCCCGAACCGCTCAGGCCTGTTATCACAACAAACTTGTCCCTCGGGATATCGACATCAATGTTCTTCAAATTGTGCTCCCTGGCACCTTTTACAAAAATACTGCTTTTATTCATACACTACACCTGTTTCCGTAGAATTGAACTTAACTCTCAAACATTATATCTAATGGAATAAAAAAATGCAAACATTTGTTCGATGTGTTTCTCTAAGCTGCATTCCGCCAAAGTTTCATTATATTGTACAATAGTTCAAAAAAGTAAAATTTGAATAGTAACAATTCTTTCCCTTACTTTTCCCAACCACTTCTCGAATTACTTCGATTTAGCCTTCGAGCTTCGACTATCAAATTTTTTAAGCTCCATCAGTTTGTCTCTAAGCGACGCAGCTCTCTCGAACTGCAGATCTCTGGCTGCTTCCTTCATCTCCCTCTCCAGCTTGTCCATCAGTTGTTTCAAATCCTTCTCATTTAGCTGCTCCGCACTCTGTGTGAAATCATACGGTATTTCCTCTTCCGCTACCTTAATGGTCTCCAGCGTATCCCTGACTGCCTTTTGTATTGAGGTTGGCGTGATGCCGTTTTTCTCATTATACTCCATCTGAATTTTTCTACGCCTGTTCGTCTCGCTGATCGCTTTTTGCATGGAATCCGTCATGACATCAGCATACATGATGACAGTACCTTCCACGTTTCTCGCAGCTCTCCCGATTGTCTGGATCAGAGAAGTTTCGGAACGAAGGAAGCCCTCCTTATCGGCATCCAATATGGCCACTAGTGTCACCTCAGGAAGATCCAGCCCTTCCCTGAGCAGATTGATGCCGACCAAAATGTCGAATACTCCCAGCCTCAGGTTTCTTATAATCTCCGTCCTCTCCAGTGTCTCAACATCGGAATGCAGGTACTCGACTCTGAAATCCAATTCTTTCAGATAGGAAGTAAGATCCTCCGCCATCTTCTTTGTCAGTGTCGTCACAAGGACTCTCTGCTGCTTTGCAACACGCTTTGATATCTCGCCGATCAAATCGTCAATCTGGCCCTTTATCGGACGCACCATGACCTCCGGATCGATCAGCCCGGTCGGACGGATGATCTGCTCCACCGTCTGCTGCGAATACCTCTTCTCATATTTTCCGGGTGTCGCACTGACGTATATAGCCTGCTTTACTTTTTTTTCAAACTCTTCAAAGCGAAGAGGCCTGTTATCATAAGCAGACGGCAGTCTGAAGCCGTATTCAACCAGCGATTCCTTGCGTGATCTGTCCCCGTTGTACATTGCTCCGATCTGTGGGATGGAAACATGGGATTCATCAATCACCACCAGAAGATCCTCCGGAAAATAATCTATCAGTGTATATGGAGAACTGCCCGGAGCCCTGCCGCTGATATGCCTGGAATAGTTCTCAATCCCCTGACAGAAGCCAATCTCCTGAAGCATCTCCAGATCATATCTGGTCCGCTGTTCAAGTCGCTGAGCTTCCAGAAGCTTGTCCTGCTCCCGCAGCTCCTTAAGCCTTTCTTCCAACTCCTGTTCAATCGTGGTGATGGAACGGAGCATTTTCGGCCTGGTCGTTGCGTAATGATTGGCCGGGAAGATTGCAGCATGGGTTCGGACGCCCAATACTTCTCCTGTCAGATAATCAACCTCGGAAATCCTCTCAATCTCGTCGCCAAAGAACTCCACCCGAAGCACCCTCTCGGAGGAATCCGGCGGAAATATTTCCAGCACGTCGCCCCTGACCCTGAATTTGCCCCGTTTAAAATCAATCTCATTTCTTTCATATTGTATATCAACAAGCTTTCTCATAATATCATGCAAGTCCCTCTGCATGCCGGGTCTGAGAGAAAGCATCAATTCGGTGTAATCCTCGGGATCACCAAGACCGTATATGCATGATACGCTTGCAACAATTATCACATCTCTGCGTTCAAAAAGTGCTGCCGTAGCCGAATGTCTGAGCTTGTCGATCTCGTCGTTAATGGAGGAATCCTTCTCTATATAAGTATCAGTCGAAGCAATGTAGGCTTCCGGCTGATAGTAATCATAATAACTGACAAAGTATTCAACGGCATTATTAGGGAAAAACTCCCTGAACTCGCTGCACAACTGAGCTGCCAATGTTTTATTATGCGCAATAACCAGCGTCGGCCTCTGAACGCGCTCAATGACATTTGCCATGGTAAAGGTCTTGCCTGAACCTGTAACACCAAGCAACGTCTGATGCCTGTAGCCCCTGTTCAATCCCTTGACTAGGTTGTCCACTGCATCATTCTGATCCCCGCACATTGAGTAATCTGAAACAATCTTAAACTCCGGCATAAACTCCTCCACATTTGTGCGCTGCACAATAATTTATTGTATAATAGCCCTTTTTACCTTGTCCAATACAAAATAAACAGTATAAAACCCGCCATACAATTATAGCATATGTTCATATGAATGCAAACAGATGTTCTATATTTCCATATGCATTTTTCTGAATTAGGAAGCGTCTTCTCATAATTATTTGTTGACAGACCCGTTTTGCTGATGTGATAATAGGATGAAATATATTGGTTCATGGAGGTTTTGTTGATGAAAGTTTCAAAATTCGGGGGAACATCACTGGCATCTGCCGATCAAATAAAAAAGGTCTGTTCAATTGTTACATCCGATCCTGACCGCAGAATCGTTGTTGTGTCTGCACCGGGCAAGCGATACAAAGAAGATATCAAGGTCACCGATATGCTGATCGCCTGTGCGAAGGCTGGTCTGGAAAAGAATTCTGCACAAAGTGAATTGCAGGCTGTTACTGATCGGTTTGCAGAAATAGCAGCAGAGCTTAACGTAACCGGCAGTATTGTACAGACAATCGCCGATGATTTGAAGGCTCGCGTCGAAGGGGATAAAAGTGACAAGGGAAAATATATGGACAGTCTGAAGGCTGCAGGCGAGGACAATAGTGCGAAGCTGGTAGCAGCGTACCTTCAAAGCATAGGAGTAGATGCTCGTTATGTCAATCCAGGAGATGCTGGCTTGCTGCTCAGTGACGAATTCGGAAATGCTCAGGTGCTTCCACAATCCTATGACAACCTGAAAACCCTTGCCGATTATGGCGGGATTACTGTGTTTCCCGGTTTCTTCGGGTATTCGGAAAAAGGTGATATTGTCACACTGCCCAGGGGCGGTTCCGACATAACCGGTTCAATTGTAGCTGCAGCGGTGGATGCAGACCTGTATGAAAACTTTACTGATGTTGACCATGTCTACTCGGTTAACCCAAATCTGATCAACTCTCCTGAACCTATTTACGAACTGACATACAGAGAAATGCGAGAGCTTTCCTACGCAGGGTTCAGCGTGTTCCACGAAGAAGCGCTGGTGCCGGTTTACCAGAAGGGAATACCTGTATGCATTAAAAACACAAATAATCCTGCTTCTCCGGGAACGACTATCGTAAAAGAGCGTCACGGCATTACAGCGCCTGTTGTTGGTGTTGCCGGCGATACAGGCTTTTGCTTTATCTATATCAGCAAATATCTAATGAACCGTGAAGTTGGTTTTGCCCGCAAAGTATTGCAAATGCTTGAAGAGGAGCACATTCCATTTGAGCACATGCCTTCCGGAATTGACAATCTGTCACTTATTCTAAAGGAGAGCTTTCTGAATGATCAAAAAGAAAAAATGATCGTTGAGCGGATACAAAAAGAACTGCACACGGATGATATCTCTGTGGTAAGAGATCTTGCGCTTGTAATGATTGTAGGCGAAGGAATGCGCAACACACGGGGAATAACCTCAAGAGCCTCCACAGCTCTTGCCTCCGCCAGAATTAATCTTGAAATGATCAGTCAGGGACCATCCGAGGTTAGCATGATTTTCGGTGTCAGAGCAAGCGAATGCAAAAAGGCGGTCTGTGCTTTATACGATGAGTTTTTCAGATATCGCAGTATTTAGTTCTCCGCCATCAATTACAGAGACTTATTTTCTACTGGCAGCAATGCCCGTAGAAGTAAATGCATCTCGCCGAACTTCTTTGCTCGAATTTGTATGCGTTTTCCAAGTCGAGACGCGAGATTGATAGCAAAATCATTACAAGCGTCTTTATTATACATCTGAATAGTACTCAGACGCATTACTTTAACGCCTTGTCTAGCGAGGGTTGAAGCTCTCATCATATCTTTACCTTGCTCAGATGGACTATTGTGAAAAGCGAAGCTCTCATACTCGACGGCCAGCTTTGCTTTCTTATAGTACAAATCTGCAAAGCAGCGTTTTTGGCCAAGACGTTTACCAGCTTCATCTTTGAGCTCTATCTCATAGTTGAAAACGGCATCGCCAAGTCCATATCCCCCGATGGCATGCGGCAGTGTCAGAATCATATATGCTATGGATTCCATAACGGATGCGGAACCGTCTTCTATATATTTTACCGCTCGCACGGCTTTTTTGTGTCCATGGTAACCAGAGACTTTGCCAAGAAAAGTCTTGAGCTTTTGCTTTGTTGTAATTGCATTAGAAGGTTTGCCTGGCGGATGTGAACAAAGCTGTAATCCGAGTAATATAAGCCGATGGATATCTAATTTGCTCGCGAGCTGAAGGAACAGGAATTCGGGTGATACAATCATTTTGCCGCTTTTTAGTATAACTGAGCCGGCCGGCAGAGGAACCCTGCACAAGTGGATGATGTGGCCTTTTTTTTGAGTTCTTTCGCTGCATTCGGAAACTGTAAAATCGACTGGGTTTGTTTCAGCGATCTCAGAACCAAGTATGACTTCACTATATGGGATATTCCAAAAGGCAGCCGCCGAAAAATGACTTAAATATCTTTTCATATTAGAATTATACAACGAGTTATTCAAAATTTACATTATTTCCCTTATATTTATATTATTATCCTACGACTTACTCGAAAACGTGCAAAATATTCGATTGTGTTCAGGTTTCTAAATGGAGGTGTGCAAAATATTCGTTCGTGTTCAAGTTTTTACATGGATATGAGCAAAATATTCGTTCGTGTTCAGATTTCATATGGTTTTGCCCATAAAATTTGAACATATTCGCAATTTTTACTCATTTTTATGAATGACTTACTAAAATTTGAACAGAATCGTAATTTTTGAACACATAATCATACCAGCACTTACTATTATCCGATTAATTTTTTCAAGGCTGCAGTAACCTTAGTTTAATACGTCATTCTGACAGTTGTATTAATTTAATCGGCAGGGCATTGAACAATGGGCTTATGGAAATGTTGTTGTGAATCCTGAGAATAGCTTCTGCAAATAACGGTGCAGCAGTTACCAATTTTATCTTTTTGGATAAGTTTGCACTTGGATTATGTACTGAATCAGTGCTTATGAGAATATCTATACAGCTTTCGTCAATACGTTTGGCACCATTATCATTCATCAGAAGATGAGAAATGCATGCGATAATATTTTTTGCTCCATGTTCCTTAAGCTTATATGCCAGATCAATAATGGTCCCACCGCTGATCATAAAATCATCTACTATTATTGCATTTTTACCATTAACGTCACCAATAATCTCCATGATTTTGGCACATTCACTATGATCGGCTCTTGCTTTGTCGCATATGACTGTAGGCACGCATAAATATTTTGAATACTCCCGTGCCTGTTTAGCATAACCTGCATCGGGAGATACGATTACATAATTATCTAATCTTAATGCTTTTATTTGCTCACATAATAAAAGTATTGCCTGTAAATGGTCAACGGGTTTTTTGAAAAAGCCCTGTATTTGAGGGCTGTGTAAATCCATAGTTATTATCCTGTCTGCACCTGCCAGTTCCATACACTCTGCACATACCCTTGCCCTAATTGAAACTCTCGGTTCATCTTTCTTATCTCCCTTGGCATAGCTGAAATAAGGGACAATTGCCGTAACTGATTTTGCACTCGCTCTTTTAAATGCATCCATCCAGAATAAAATCTCGACAAATTCATCGTTTGGCTTAAGTCCAATGGATTGAACCAGATAAACGTCTTTACCACGGACCGGTTCATTTAGTCTGACGAAAGTGTTGCCTTCAGAAAATGTAATAACACTTGAATTACCAATACTTAAGTTAAGGCAATCACATATTTTTCTGGTGAATTCTATTGAAGTGCTGCCGGGAAAAATTCTCATATCATAATTCATCCTTTGTTCCTCCCAATCAAATTCTAGACATGTATATAATACATCTATTATGGGTAACAGATGAAATTGATTATAATTATGGATATTATAATTGTCATTAATATGGGTAAAAACCGCTATTTATCAGGTGTTTTGCTTGTACCTTTATTTTCTATCAACTCAATAAACTTCACTGCTGCTGCTGACTGAGGTGTGCTCTTCAGCTTGACTATTCCGATTTGTCTTGAGGGGATTTTATCTTCCAGATCAAGCTCAAATACGCTGCCGTTTTCTAACTCAATTTCTGCAAAATTCCTTACAACACATGAGATGCCCAACCCCCGTCTGGCAAACTGCACTAGAAGGTCACTTGTTGCCAGCTCGATCTCTGGAATAATAAATACTCCATATGAAGAAAGAAAATTATCAATATACCTTCTGGTGTTTGTGTTTTTTTCAAGCATCACTATAGGGTAGTTTGATAATTCACTCATTTGTATTTTTTTTGAAACCAGCTTGCCAAATCTGTAATTGGCAATAAAACAATCCCGAATTTCCATAGCTTCGATTATGTCAATTGCGCTGTCAACTGAGATCGGCATGCTTACAACTCCAAAATCAATTAATCCATTTTTGAGGGATGCTATAGTTTCAGGAGATGGACCGTTTGTTACTTTTATTCTGACTTTAGGATAGCGCTTGTGGAATTCTTCAAGATGCGGCAGAAGAAAATACTTTAGAGTCATATCACTTGCGCCGATTCTAATTTCACCGGCATCAAGATTGATAGCCTCTGAAAACTTATTCTCTGCCTGGAGGATCATGTTATAGCCCTGTTCAATATATTTATGCAAAACCTCACCTTCAGGTGTAAGGGTTACACCCTTCGGAGTCCTGATGAAGAGCTGACCTCCGAGCTTTGACTCAAGCTGCTTTATTGACTGGCTTACAGCGGGCTGGGAAATAAAAAGCTCCTGTGAAGCTTTTGATATGCTTCCCGTTCTAACTACATAACAGAAGACCTTATATAAATCCAAGTTAATATCCATATAATAACTCCTTATATCGGAAGCTATAGATATAACAGCAAATAATACACTATGATTATAGCTTAAATAAAAACAGAATTCCACACAAACATTTATTGCTGTATGAACATTTGTTTCTGTGTGAGCATTTTACTGTGTGAGCATTTGTATCTGTGTGAACACTTGTATCTGTGTGAACATCTATTGATGTTGTTTCGGTTCACTATCGCTTCCGGTTATTTTATGGACTATATTAATGATCCTGTCCTTAAGGAGCAAACCTGCAACAAAAAGGATCACAGCCGCCACAGAAAGTATGATAACTACCAGGTAGTTACCTTTTTGTGTACTGTGTCCAATATAGGACGAAGCCAATAAAGCAGGAAACCGGCCTATCAGAATAATGACAAAAAATCTAAGCGGCTTCACTGGAGTGATTCCTGCAATATATGTAACAATATCCTTCGGGATACCAGGTATGAGAAATAAAAGAAACAACGCAATTTCCGATTTGCCGCCGTTGATCATAAAGCTGAATTTCTCAATCTGGGCATCCGAAACAGCCAGCTTTACCACAGGATAGCCAATGAGCCGTGCTATTGAAAATACAATTACCGAACCAAGAAAGATTCCGGATATGGAGTAAAAAGTCCCCAGCCACGTCCCATATATATATCCGCCGGCTATCTGCACAAATTCTCCGGGTATAGCCGCAACAACAACCTGCAGAATCTGTATTCCTACAAAGATAAGCACACCTTTCCAGCCGTAAGAATTTAATAGTCTTGCCAGGCTTTCAGGTTCTTTTGCCAGTTCGGTAATCTCAGGCCCGAACCTGACACTAATATAGGCAATAACCCCAATAAAGGCTGCTATCAGAACAATATATAAGACCAGCCTTATCCTTTTACTTTTAATTGGTTTTTCATTATTCTCCAAGAAGCATACCTCTTAATTAATATATCTTCATCCTCTATACTTATCCAATATATGCAAGTCCTGCGGATGGTCACACTTCCGGCGGGTGCTTCTTCCAGCCGGCACACACTCATTCAACGGGACGCTTTACTCATCAAGCTGTATCATGAGCTGCTTATCCTCTGCATCTTCTTCCCTGAAATAGCAGCCCACCGCAGGAATGCTTCTTGTCCGGTAATAATCCGGGTTCTTGATGCCTGACTCTTCGATTGTTTTAACAGAACACATCCTGCTTCCCTTCTTCTCCTTCATCACCTGAACCCCCTGTGAGTTGCGGGTGGTTTTAGGATTTATATTGCCTGTATTAAATATCAGTACCTTGTTGATATTGCTAAAGGCAACCAAATCCATATCCGACTCAAGATATCTTATATCGATCAACGCAGAGCTGTCAGAATAGGCATTTGCTAATTTTTTTCTGTTTGTCTTAGTCGCATAGCTGCTCATTTCAATCTTTGCGCTCTTGCCGTTTTCGAACGAGAAAAGCACCCAACCCGCGTAATTGTCTGTCGCAATGATGTATATTATTCTTTCTCCCTCGTCCAATTGGAGCAAATTCGTTAAATACTCTCCCAGGGCGCTTGCTTTGCAATCCGGAATATCGTATATGCGCAGCTTGTAGACAGTCTGTCTATCGGAGAACAGCAGCAGTTCCGCTTTATTGCGTGTTTCAACCTCCTGTATTATACGGTCGTCCTCTTTGAGCTTATGCTCAGGGTTAGCTCGCAGCGAAACAAGCGGGATCTTCTTAAGATAATTCTGCTCAGTTAAAAAGAGTTTCAGATTGTAGTCCTCTATCATATGCTCTTCAGTGATTTCTTCCACATGCGAATCCTGGATGATTTCAGTTTTCCTTGGCTGTCCGAATTTTTTAGCTACCTCATTAAGCTGTTTAATAATAATTTTCTTGATCCTGTTTTCATTTTCACATATATCCTTCAGATCGGCGATTTCCTTCTTCAGCGAATCAACTTCACCTACCCGATCCAGTATATACTCCCTGTTCAGGTTGCGAAGCTTGATCTCAGCTATGAATTCAGCTTGCACCCTGTCAATTTCAAAGCCCTCCATCAGGTTTGGAATAACCTGTGCATCATGTTCGGTATTTCTAATGATTGCAATGGCCTTGTCAATATCAAGAAGAATCTTGCGTAAGCCAAGCAGCAGGTGGAGCTTTTCTTCCTTTTTATTAATATCAAACAACGTTTGTCTTTTAATACATCCAATTCTGAACTCCAGCCATTCTTTAAGGATTGTCCGTATTCCCATGACTTTCGGAGCACCCGAAACAAGGATATTGAAATTGCAGCTGAATGTGTCCTGCAGCGCTGTCAGCTTGAACAATTTATTCATAATCGAATCGGGATCGGCACTTTTCCTTATATCTAACGTTATTTTAAGCCCATCAAGATCCGTTTCATCCCTGACATCAAGAATATCCTTTATTTTGCCGTTCTTCACCAGCTCAATAATCGAATCGATAATGGCTTCTGACGTTGTTGTATAAGGGATCTCTACAATCTCGATACAGCTGCTCTGCTTGTCGTAATTGTATTTCGCCCTAACCTTGAAACCGCCCCTGCCTGTTTCATAGATTTCCCGCATATCGTTTTCATTATAGATCAGGTAGCCTCCCGTTGAGAAATCAGGACCTTTTATGTACTGAATAAAATCCACATTTTCATCTATGATATATGCAACTGTTGCCTCGCAGATCTCTTTAAGGTTGAAGCTGCACAGATTACTGGCCATGCCTACTGCGATGCCCTGATTCGCATTGACCAGAACACTTGGAAAGGTTGCCGGAAGAAGTGTGGGCTCCTTTAACGTTCCGTCATAGTTGTCCATAAAGTCCACTGTATTTTTCTCAAGATCCCGGAACAGCTCTTCACATATTTTCTCCAGCTTTACCTCCGTATAACGAGCCGCAGCAAAGCGCATGTCCCTGGAGTATTGCCGTCCCATGTTGCCCTTTGAATCGACGTAAGCATGAAGTAAAGCACCGTTACCTCTTGTAAGCCTGACCATTGTCTCATATATGGCCAAGTCGCCATGAGGGTTCAGCTTCATTGTCTGACCTACAACATTTGCTGATTTCGTCCTGTTACCAGTCAGCAGCCCCATCTTATACATTGTATATAACAGCTTCCTGTGCGATGGCTTGAAGCCGTCGATCTCCGGAATGGCGCGCGACACAATAACGCTCATCGCATATGGCATGTAGTTTTCCACCAGCGTATCCGGTATTTTCTGTTTCACCAAATTTTTATCCGCCATAATCGTTCCTTTCTGGGGGGACGTTTCTCTTTAATCATTTCTTCCGGTTTCCAATGGGACATTTCATAACATCAACTGACGTCGATCATGTCCATATAAAGCGTTCCGTGTTCCTCAATGTAGCTTTTTCTGCCTTGCAGGTTATCACCCAGCAGCAAGTCAAACATTTGCTCGGTTTTTTCAATATCGTCCGGCACTACATTTATCAACCTTCGTGTTTCGGGATTCATGGTGGTCAGCCACATCATTTCAGGTTCGTTCTCACCAAGCCCCTTGGAACGCTGGATCGTGTATTTGTTATCGCCAAGCTTTGAAAGAATCTGGGCCTTCTCCTTTTCCGTGTAAGCAAAATAGGTCTTGCCCTTGCTAGTAATCTCAAACAGAGGCGACTCCGCAATAAAGACTTTCCCCTCCTGAATAAGCGTCGGCACAAGTCTGTACAGCATTGCCAAAATCAGCGTTCTTATCTGGAATCCGTCCACGTCGGCATCCGTGCATATAATTATCTTGTGCCAGCGCAGATTGCTTAGATCAAAGGTGTTCAGGTCTTTATTATGCTTTGATTTTATTTCAACACCGCACCCCAATACTTTCAGAAGATCCACAATAATTTCATTTTTAAAGATACTGTCGTACTCAGCCTTAAGGCAATTGAGAATCTTCCCTCTGACCGGCATGATTGCCTGAAAGTCTGCATCCCTGCCCATTTTACATGAGCCCAGCGCCGAGTCGCCTTCTACAATGTAAATCTCTCGTTTATTAACATCCTTCGTCCGGCAGTCCACAAACTTTTTGACCCTGTTTGCCATGTCAATGGTTCCGCCAAGCTTTTTCTTAATGTTGATCCTTGTTCTCTCGGCAGTTTCACGGCTTCGTTTATTGACAAGTATTTGCTCGACGATTTTGTCGCTATCGAGCTTGTTTTCAATCAGATAAATCTCCAACTGCTGTTTGAGGAAATCAGTCATTGCTTCTTGAATAAATCTGTTTGTGATAGATTTTTTGGTTTGGTTCTCGTAGCTTGTAATTGTGGAAAACGAGTTTGTCACCAGCACAAGGCTGTCCTGGATATCAGCGAACGTGATCTTTGCCTCATCCTTATTATACTTACCCTTGCTCCTGATACACTTGTCAATCTCATTGACAAAGGCTGCCTTGACCGCTCGATCGGGCGAGCCGCCGTACTCGAGAAAACTTGAATTGTGATAATACTCAAGGAGATTGATCTCATTGTTAAAACAGAAGGCAACCTGCATCTTGACTCTGTACTCCGGTTTGTCATCACGATCTCTGCCTTTGGCGGAGGATTCAAAAAACTGTGTGCCGGTAAAGCCCTTTTCGCCGCTGACTTCAGCAATATAGTCGACAATGCCATTCTCATAGCAGAATTCATAGGTTTCACCTGTGGCCTCATCCGTAAGAATGAACCGAAGTCCTGCATTAACAACCGCCTGTTTCTTAAGAACATTAGTAAAATATTCCAGGGGAATATTTGTTTCCGTAAACACTTCAAGATCGGGCTTCCATCTTTGGATAGTGCCGGTACTCTGGTACTTGAACTTTTCCTTGGTCAGGCCGCCGACATTTTCCCCCTTTTTAAAATGAAGGTCGTATCTGTAGCCGTCCCTGAACACTGTAACGTCCATATATTCAGAGCTGTACTGCGTCGCACAGCTGCCAAGTCCGTTCAGCCCAAGGCTGAATTCATAGTTCTCCCCTGAATTGTTCTGATATTTTCCGCCGGCATACAGCTCACAAAACACTAACTCCCAATTATATCGGTTTTCTTTTGTATTAAAATCTACAGGAATACCGCGTCCATAATCCCTGACAGTGATGGAACGGTCCGCATGGCGGATAACTTCAATTTTATCACCAAAGCCTTCACGCGCTTCGTCTATTGAATTGGACAGAATTTCGAAAAAAGAATGCTGGCAGCCCTCAATGCCGTCCGAACCGAAAATAACACCCGGCCTCAGCCGAACTCTGTCTGCCCCTTTTAAAGAAGAAATGCTTTCATTCCCGTAAACTGCAGGTTTCTTTTCTTTTGTCATCTGTAACCATCCCCCGGCATTTATTACACTGTATTCATTATTCATTAAAGAAATTTTAAAGTCAAGTTTTATGTGCGTATTATGAGGGGACATATTATGAAGGTACTTTGGCACTATCTATGTCGCATGTTTGCCAATTGAATGCTATAATGAATTACAGTTTATAGGTTTTCCAATAGCTCGTATGTTTGTAAGTAATTTGTAAACACTGAGCAGTATAGTAATACGGGGAGAGATAGGTATGAAACCGTCGGAATTGATGAATATCGCACTAAAAGCAGGTGAAATCATGCTTTCCAGTGGTGCAGAAATATACCGTGTGGAGGAAACAATAGTGAGGATCAGCAGTTGCTTCCATGTACCCTGCGAGAGCTTTGTTTTACCGACAGGAATATTTATTTCTATTCAAAATGAGGATGGGAATTCACATACAGCTTTTAAACGTATTCGTGACCGCAAGGTAGATCTTAACAAGATAGAAAGGGTAAACAATCTATCAAGAAGTCTGCAGGAACACAAATTAAGCTACAATGAAATTGTGGCTGAGTTAAAGGAAATCGAATCGGAAAGACAGTATATATTTCCATTGAGATTAGCTTCCGCAGCAGTAAGTTCATTTGTTTTTACAGTACTGTTTCATGGCAGCTGGTATGAAGGATTGGCAGCTCTCGCTATCGGCGCTATCACCTATTTATTACGGGAGATACTGGTAAGAAAGGGCTTATTTCAGTTTATGGAGGTTTTTTTGGCCGGTCTCGTTGCGGGCTTTCTCAGTACTGCAGCAGCTCTATATTTTCCCTTTCTGAACGAGTACAAAATAATAATCGGTTCAGTAATATTGTATCTCCCCGGCATATCTATAACCAATGGCATCAAGGATGCTTTATACGGGGATTTGGTTGCCAGCCTGACCAGGCTGGGCGAAGCGCTGCTGCTGGTTGCCGTTTTAGTAGCCGGTGTCAGTATTGCAATTGCACTTGTATAGATAGGCGGTGATGAAATGCATGTTTTTTTATTAGCTTTACTTGGAAGTATTACCTCGGGACTGATATATAATGTGAGAAAATATAAACTTGTATTTACCGGGCTTTCAGGTGTGGCCGGATACCTGGCATACTCTTTGATGTTTAGCTGGACGGGCCAGTCCGTACTTTCTATTTTCATTGGGGCTGTGGTGGTCGGCCTGTACAGTGAGATTGCCGCAAGATTGCTGAAGTCGCCATCCACTGTTTTCTCAATTCCCGGGATATTTCCTCTTGTGCCTGGAATACCGGCCTATGAAGCAATATCATTGCTTACGGCTAATAACCTGAATGAAGGGTTGGGTAAAATAATAGAAACAGTGAGTGGAGCAGGTGCTATCGCTTTTGGTATACTTTTTATTACTGCAATTTTTAGATTCCGCTCAAGGAGTAAAGCCAAGAGTAATAATGAACAAGCAAAAAGGACTACAAAATAAATTTCACGATGTAGTCCTTTAGTGCTTAATTCATATGGAAACTTCTTACGCATGGGGCCTGCATTCATGAGATTTGTCAGTATTTATATACTACCCATATCAGCTAGCTCGAATAAACATTTGTGTCCAGTAGCATACCCCGTTTTTATTCTTTGCAAGGCCAACTCCAATTTCAGAGAAAGAACCGCTCATGATATTGCTTCTGTGTCCGGGTGAATTCATCCAATCCCGCATGACCTCAGCCGGTGTCCTTTGTCCATAGGCAATATTTTCGCCAGCGGCTGTAAATCTCAGTCCGAAGTTTTCCATCATTTGAAACGGTGTGCCGTATGTCGGTGAGTTGTGACTGAAATAGCCCTTGTTTGCCATGTCAGCAGACTTATACCTCGCTACACGGCTTAACTCCCAGTTTGTTTTCAGGGCCGGAAGTCCGGATTTTGCCCTTTCTGCATTCACAAGCCGAACGACTTCATTTTCCTGTGTTGTTGTAGTGACCGTAGGTATATTGATCTTTTGGCCAGGATAAATTAGTGCAGGGTTTTTGATCTGGGTGTTGGCTGATATGATTTCGCTTAACCCGACCTGATATTTTACGGCTATTTTCCACAAGGTGTCTCCGGACTTAACAGTATAAGTTGATTGTGCAAACACCGTTGTATAAAATAGCGATATAAAAATGAGAATTAGAATAGCTCTCTTTTTCATTTTATCACCTCAAAGATAGCATTCAAAAAACAATACAGAAATATGCTGGCAATATACATCATGCTTGTAAATTCATAGATTTTTAAGTTATAATAAAGTCTTAATATTGTATAAATAGTAGTGAATCCCAGGTGAGGCTTTTGTGTATCTATGATCATGCCATTTGTAAGAAAGTAAAACATCTGAGGTGATATATGTTTAATGATAACTTTATCAAGGATTTGAAAAAATTCGGCATCTTTTTTCTAATTTACACATTCTTTTTCTTAATAATGTACTTTACTCGCGTATATACCTTTCCTTTTATTGTTGCATTCGCAATTGCATTTCTTATACAACCTGTGGCAAAGTTCTTCAGAATAAAACTGAAATTTAAAAGAAACGTCCCTGCTCTTTTAGCTTCTGTTGTCGTCTATCTTGTCATTTTTGTAATTTTGGCGCTGTTGTTTTACAGCATTATTTCCGAAGCGATGCATCTGCTGAAAAACCTATCATCAGCAAATCTGAACGTTATTCTTGATCCTATTCGAAATATCATGAGTGAAATCAGCATCTACTTCCAGAACATTGATCCTTCATTTATTGAGAAAAATAGCAGTCAATTGGCCAGTATACTAAAAAACGGCATAGATATCGCCGGAAAAAGCCTGAGTACTTTTTTATCGATTGCATTGTCCTTGCCCATGTTGATCACAATAGTTTTCCTGGTTATTCTCTCCACTTATTTTTTTACAAGAGATATGACCAAAATTAAGAAAAAATTTCTTGCCATCTTTTCCGACGAAGGAAGAGAAAAGATCGAAAAGGTATGGAGCCAGGGCCTAAAAATGCTTTCGAAATACATAAAGGCATATTTCTTTATCTACTTTCTTACCTTCCTGCAGACGCTGATCGGATTTTCTATATTGGGTGTAAAGTATACTGTCATATTGAGTATTATATGCGCATTTGCAGATATCCTGCCAGTGCTGGGCATCGGGCTGATTTATCTGCCTCTGGCTGTTGTTTACCTGCTAACCGGCAATTACTTTACCGGCATAGGCGTTTTAGTACTTTTTACACTGATTAGTATTGTTCGGCAAATAGTTGAACCAAAAATCGTTTCAACCTCATTGGGAATCCATCCCGCAGCAACGCTGATCGCAATATTTATAGGTTTACAGGCCTTTGGGTTCCCTGGTATGATTTACTTTACTTTTCTGTTAGTTTTTTATAAGGTGCTCAGAAACACAAAAATATTATAGCAGGATAATACGCACAATAACAAAACAACAAATCAAGATACAGGAGTGATTCGGATGGAGAATCGGTTTACGGGCTTTCAGGAAAAGAGAATGAAAATATTCGGCGAACTTGTCAAACTATACTGGAACGGGCAGCTAAACAGCGTTAATGATATTGTTCGTCTTGCAGAAGATATCAGGCAAAAATACGGTTTCGAAGAGCGTGATATGCCTTTTATAAGAGATCACATCCGTATAGCAATGGGCCTTGATCCCAGAGGTAATATGGATTTCTCGGATGAACTGGATATTGTCAGAAGATCGGATGCGATAGCTGAACCGATTGTGGCAAAAATTGATGGTTCCTGTGAATTTTGTGATAATGATAACTGCGGCGTTTCCTGCAAATACGAAGCGCAGGTATACCGCCGCAGCGAGGGCCCTACAATTGTTGACAATAAATGCCTGCGCTGCGGACAATGTGTTGTTAGCTGTGACTTCGGTGCTTTAGCAGATAAAATAGAATTCCTGCCGTTGATCAATTTACTAAAGGATGAGAATACAAAAGTATTTGCTGCAGTAGCCCCGGCTATAGCGGGACAATTCGGCGACAATGTTACTCTCGGCCAACTGAGGACAGCCTTCCGGCTTATGGGCTTCGACGATATGATTGAGGTGGCAATGTTTGCAGATATACTTACCATTCGTGAAGCCTTCGAATTCAATCACCTTGTCAAGTCAGAAAAAGATTTCTTCCTGACCAGCTGCTGCTGTCCAATCTGGTTCAATTTGACCAAAAAGGGTTACCCAGACATGTACAGGCATATGTCCCCTTCTGTCTCTCCTATGATTGCCTCCGGCAGGTTTTTAAAGGATTTGTACAAGGATGCAAAGGTCGTTTTCTTTGCTCCCTGTATTGCTAAAAAGAATGAAATCACCGAGCCCGAATTGAAAGGTGCCATTGACTTTGTAATTAACTTCAGGGAGCTGGCTGAAATATTTAATGTACTTGAAATCAATCCGGCAGATTTGGCAGGAGACGAAAAGGATCAGGCCTCTCTGGGAGGACGTTTGTATGCCAAGTCAGGCGGTGTCAGTTTCTCTGTCAAAACTGTAGTGAACCGGCTTGAACCGAGGAGGGTTATTAAGCTGAAGGCTAAGCGCGTCGACGGAGTAAAAAACTGTAAGCAGATATTAGAAGACCTTTCAGCGGGAAATGATATCGGCGCCAACTTTATTGAGGGAATGGGCTGTGTTGGCGGCTGTGTCGGCGGTCCAAGGACAAATATAGAAATGAACAAAGCAACAATGATCGTCAATGAATTTGGTGAGGATTCGCTGATCATGACCCCCTTTGACAACCTTAACGTGATGAAAATATTGAAACAGTACGGCGTTCAATCGATTGAACAGATTATGGAAAACAAGAGCGTTACGGATATACTGATCAGAGAATAACGGAGATCAACAGGTTCCGGCAGTTGCAAACACAAAGCACAATTGAAGCGGGCTCTGCGTCAACTTATGATGAAGAGCCCGAATGGTGCGCTTACTCTATTGTGACATTGAACATATACGCATAACTGCCGTCAATCAAAAATTGCTGGACATTTGATATATCAACTGTATAGGTTTGCGGAAGATCTTTCGCCGGTACTGTTATTTTCTTAATCAGTTGATTATTGTCACCATAAAAGAATATATTTGCTTCTGTGCTTGAATATGCCTGGAACGTAAGAGTCTCATATTTCCCTCCCAGGTCATAATATAGTTTGTAACTCGCCCCTGATAAAGTAGACCCGCCAATATAATGGTCATAGGTTTTTCCGGCAATATCTACGGTTCTTCCGGCAGAGATCGTACTATGCTTAGATATATTGTAGCCGTCATACGGCTCGAAATTCTCAATAAAATCCTCTATACCGGTTTTCCCCAGCAGGACTGAATTAGTCGGCCCATCCCATCCAACATCCACATCAAGAAGGTCAGCAACAGCGCGAATTGGTACATAGGTTGTTCCTTTGTAGCTTATTGGATATACTCT
>JAEYON010000057.1 GCA_023411645.1 Bacillota bacterium
GTTGTTGCATCAATTTGTAAGTGTTATGATATTGGTGTATTGATAGGCGGGAGTGATGAACATGATAAGCAAAACAAGAGTGTTGGTTATCGATGATGATGTGAATATATGCGAGCTGATCCGGCTATACTTGGAGAAGGAAGGCTACGAGGTGCAGACTGTTTACAACGGCAGGAGCGGCATCGAGGCATTCGGAGAATACACCCCGAGCATCGTCGTTCTTGACATTATGCTGCCGGGTGTGGATGGCTGGCAGGTGTGCCGGGAAATCAGGAAATCCAGCAACATACCGATTATCATGTTGACGGCCAAGGGTGAGACTTTTGACAAGGTGCTCGGACTGGAGCTTGGCGCGGACGACTATATGGTTAAGCCTTTCGAACCAAAGGAGCTTGTTGCCAGAGTCAAGGCAATACTCAGACGGTATGACCGGAAGGAATTCGATGTGCAGGAGCTTATCTTTCCAAATCTGGTGATCAACAAATCCAATTATGTAGTGAAGCTGAACGGCAAAGATCTGGAGATGCCGCCAAAGGAACTGGAGCTGCTTTATTTTCTTGCGTCCAACCCGAACAAGGTGTTCACAAGGGAACAGTTGCTGGAACGCGTTTGGGGTTTTGATTTTTATGGTGACAGCAGGACTGTGGACGTTCATGTAAAACGGCTCAGGGAGAAGATCGACATTCAAAATCAGACGTGGCAGCTGAAGACGGTCTGGGGTGTAGGTTACAAGTTTGAGGTAAAATAAATGTTCAAGACGATATTCAGCAAGCTGATAACCATGTTTCTATTGATCCTGGCCATTGCTTTTACTATAACCGGAGTGATGATGAGCCTTTTACTGGATGATTATGTAACGGAAGAAAAGGCCAGTACACTGGAGACGGCAAGCGGCTGGGTCAATATGGTTTTCAGCAATTACCTTCAAAACATCAATATCAACGATTATCTCAGTATTGCCAGAGCTGAATTGCTGCTGAAGGATACGCTGCTTTCATACGGCAGCTATACGAACTCCTATATCTGGATTGTCACGGATAAGGGATACCTGTTCCAATCAAACATGCCTTCCGTTATAACGCAAAAATACACCAATGAGGAGGGTCAGGTCATAATACCGGACAGCAGGATATTGCCGGGATTGCTCCTTGAGGAGACCACTGTGAGAGAGGTCGGAGATTTCAACGGCTTCTTTAAGGACCCTTATTTTAAAGAAACAGGGGATATCTGGCTGACTGTCGGCCGATCCTTTCAGTATGAAGGCGCGAACGGCACGAAATTTATGATCGCCATTTATATGCATACGCCGGTGGAGGAGGTCATTGATGCTAGAATGCGGGTCATCAAGTACTTCCTTATTTCCGGCGGCGTTGCTCTTGCGATTGCATTGCTGCTTATCTACATTTTCTCTTTGCGCCTTTCCCGCCCGCTGAAGCAAATCAAGAATGCCGCGGCAAGGATCGCAAACGGTGAATTTGAAAAACGGGTGGATATCAAATCACGGGATGAGATCGGTGAGCTGGCCGGAGCGTTCAATCAGATGGCAGTCGCGCTGCAAAATATTGAACAGATGCGAAGAGGCTTCATTGCCAATGTGTCGCATGAGCTGAGGACGCCTATGACCTCTATCAGAGGGTTT
Source organism: Bacillota bacterium (assembly GCA_023411645.1). GTDB lineage: Bacteria > Bacillota > Clostridia > Acetivibrionales > DTU013 > JAEYRF01. Next base: position 1,640 of record JAEYON010000057.1, read on the forward strand.
ATTGAGGGGATTTTGGACGGCACTATTCCGCCGGAGAAACAGAGCCGGTATCTAACCATTGTAAGGGATGAAACAAATCGCCTTAACCGTCTGGTCAACGACCTGCTTGACCTTGCAAGGATGGAGTCCGGCGAGCTGAAGCTGACAATGACAACGCTTGATATTAATGAACTGCTAAGGAAATGTGTAATAAAGTTTGAATCCATGCTGATCGAGAAGGAACTTTCCGTCGACGCTGACTTCGAAGAGGAGGACATGCTTGCAAAAGGCGATTCGGATGCGATTGAAAGAGTATTGTACAATCTGATGCACAATGCAATCAAATTTACACCGCAAGGGGGCAGGATCAACCTGGTCACACGGAAAAACAAAGACCTGATTGAAGTCACTGTAAGGGACACTGGCGTCGGCATTGAAGAAAATGAACTGGATATGATCTGGGACAGGTTTTACAAATCCGATAAGTCGAGGAGCAGGGACAAAACCGGTACGGGCCTCGGACTGGCTATAGTCCGGAACATCATCAATGAGCACGGGCAAAGCATCAGAGCAGAGAGCCGGCCCGGAGAGGGGACAGCCTTCATTTTTACTTTAGCCCGTGAATATAAAACGATCGAAGTACAAGAATGAGTCTGATTAAAGTTAACAATTTATTCATAGTTTTTTCAAATAGGTTCATTAGAATAATATTATAAGATAGTTCGTAGAAAATTGATGACAGCATATCAGCTGGATTTGTGACAGGAGGTTGTATATATGGATGAGTTTAACAATGAAAACATGAATAATGAAAACATTAATAATGGAAACATGAATAACGGAAACATGAGTAACGGAAGTAGCGAAAATGTCAGCACTATGGCTGAAGATACCGTTACGCCGGGTATATTTGCTCAGCAGCAAAAAAGCCAGCCATACTACACGGAGAACATTAAAAAGACAAAGACGAAAAAGATTGGCGCCGGCCATCTGATTCTGGTCGCAGTGCTCAGCTCTATTTTGGGCGCATGCCTGATGTTTGCGGCAACGACCTTCCTTGCACCGGTCATACAACCGACAGTGAACGGATGGCTTGGCATTGAAGGGCGTGCGTCGGAGGTTTCATATGCCGACAACGGTATATATAAGAAGGTTGAGATCACACAATCATCCTCGCCTGTGGAAGCTATTTCCGAGAAGGTCAGCCCTTCAATCGTTGGCGTTCAGATTACCGTGAAAGGCCAGAGCGGCTTCTTCTTCGATATGGGCCAGGAGAATGTGGGATACGGCTCAGGTATCATTATCCGGGAAGACGGATATATCCTCACAAACAATCATGTTATTGAGGACGCCCTGACGTATAATACCAATAAGCTCAGTGAAGGCTCCAGCATTCAGGTCATTTTACCTGGAAACACTGAAAAGCTTTATCCGGCGACGATTGTTGGAAGGGATGCTAAGACAGACATTGCAGTGTTGAAAATTGACGTGACAAATCTACCGGCAGCCGAGCTGGGTGACTCTGATAAGGTGAAGGTCGGCGAGCTGGCAGTGGCTATAGGTAATCCCGGCGGGTTGGAATACATGGGTTCTGTAACGGCGGGGATCATAAGCGGAATAGACAGAACGCTGCAATTGGATAACGGACGTAATTTCACTCTGATTCAGACAGATGCAGCGATCAATCCGGGCAACAGCGGAGGAGCCCTTGTGAATTCACAAGGTCAGGTTATCGGTGTCAACACGGTCAAAATCGCAGCGACAGATGTCGAAGGTATCGGTTTTGCAATACCGATCAACGCAGCAAATGAAATAGCGGAGAGCCTCATTGAATTCAAGTATGTAAAAGGAAGACCGCAGCTTGGTGTAGTTATTGACACGACTTTTACTAAAGAGGCGGCAGAACAGGCCAACGTACCGGAGGGACTTCTTGTAAGCCAGGTGACTCCCTTCAGTGCAGCTTACAACGGCGGCATACAGCGTGGAGATATTATCGTTGAATTTGACGGCAAGAAGATAACTGCATTTCAGGAACTAGAGGATCAGAAGAATACCCATAAACCGGGAGATTCAGTCGTTGTTAAGGTGTACAGATACGAGGATAAAGCAACGCATTCATTGACAGTGGTGCTCGATGAAGAGAAAAATACAGACTAGAATATAACTAATAACATCCCATCCATAACAGTAATCAAAAAAAGCAGCCAAACGGCTGCTTTTTGATTACTGTGAGATTATTATGGACAGATGGATATGCGATAAAGGCGGAGCCATTGGTTGATCTGGATCAGATATCCGTAAAGCTGAGGCAGCGCCATCAACTGGCCGAAGAATGGATTGCCGGGTGAGGAGTCTTCCTGGAGCATTTTCAATAGGGCCCTCTTATTGACAAGAGGAATAAGAGGGGAATTGGGGTCATGAAGTATTTCCAGCAGCATTTGCTTAACGCATTTTTCATAGGAGGGGTGATGAGTTTTCGGATAAGGACTCTTCTTTCTGTAGAGCACATCGTCCGGAAGGATTCCCTCCATAGCTTTTCTCAGCAGACCTTTTTCGCGCCCTGCAAGCATTTTAAGCTCCCACGGGATGTTCCATACATACTGTACCAGCCGGTAGTCACTGTAGGGTACTCTGACCTCCAGCCCGTGGGCCATGCTCATACGGTCCTTTCTGTCCAGCAGTGTCTGCATGAACCAGGCAAAATTCAGATAAAACAGCTCGCGTCTTCTTCGGGCGACGGCACCCTCACCATGCAGAACTGGTACCTCTGAGAGCGTCTCAGTATACCTTCTGAGTATGTATTCTTCTGGCTTGACGGCCCTGATAAGGTCATCGGACATGACAGCCATACGAAGGTCTGTGCTGCGCGCCCATGGAAAGGTTCCTGTATTCATGAGTTCCTCCCGATGAAACCAGGGGTAGCCGCCAAACACCTCGTCCGCACATTCTCCGGACAATGCGACGACTGCATCCTTCCTTACTTCCTTGCAAAACAGCCACAGAGACGAATCAATGTCGGCCATGCCGGGCAGATCCCTTGCCGCGGTGGCGTTTTCAAGTGCGTCAGCTACCTGGAGCGAATCAACTGTAATATAATGATGAACCGAGCCGCACACATCCGCCATTTTTTTTACCCATGGAGCATCTGGATCAGGCTGGTACAGGCTTGGGACAAAATATTTTTCATTTTCCTTGTAATCAATGGAATAAGTATTAAGCGGTCCCTTTCCTTTTTCACGGAAATGCTTTGCGGCCAGAACAGAAATAAGACTGGAATCCAATCCGCCGGATAAAAATGTACACAGCGGAACATCGGAGGCGAATTGTCGTTCTATTGAGTCGGTCACAAGAGCCCGTACGGTTGCTATGGTGGTTTCCGGGTCATCTTTATGCTCATGGCTTTGCAGTGACCAGTACCTGCGCAAATGGATGCCCTGACTGTCAAACAGCATACAATGAGCTGGTTTTAGCTCCGATACATTGCAAAAGACTCCAACGCCGGGTGTTTTAGCAGGTCCCAGAGCAAATATTTCAGACAGGCCTTCCACTCCGATTTTTACCTGAATATCGGGATGTATCAGCAGAGCCTTTATCTCAGAGGCAAATAGCAGACTGTCTCTGAGATGTGCATAAAAAAGAGGCTTAACGCCAAAGGGGTCTCTGGCAAGAAAAAGCCTTTGTTCCTTCTCGTCCCACACCCCAAAGGCAAAGATACCATTCAGGTGTCCGACACAGTCCGGACCCCATTGGAGGTACGAATTCAGCAGAACCTCAGTATCACAGCTTGTTGAAAATACATACCCGCAGCCTTCCAATTCCTTTTTCAGCTCCGGGGCATTATATAGCTCGCCGTTATAGACAAGCGTGCAGGGATACTCACCTTTGTATCCGGTCATCGGCTGGGAACCGCCTGCCGGGTCCATAACAGCCAGCCGCCTGTGAGCGAGCAGTGCGTGAGGGGCATTCCAGGCTCCGGATGAATCAGGACCTCTGGCAGCAAGCTTTGCAGACATCTCTGCAACAATAGCCTCGCTCCCTGTCAATACTTCTTTTAAATTGATCCAGCCGATAATAGCGCACATTTTTGCCTCCTGTTGATTTGCATGTAAACATATACCAGTATATGTTGCCTAAGCTTCCATGTGATAAAAAATTATTTTTAGGAGAGCTTAAATAGGGTATATATTGACTGACTAATAAACAACAGGAGGTTTTGATGATGATCAGCGAAAAAATTGAGAATTTACTGAATGACCAATTGAACAAGGAGCTATTTTCGGGATATCTCTACCTTTCCATTGAGGCATATTTTGAGTCGATCAATTTACCCGGCTTTGCCCATTGGTTCAGAGTCCAGGCACAGGAAGAGAGAGATCATGCGCTGCTCTTTTTTGAGTTCATCAACAGGGTCAACGGCAGAGTAAAATTGATGCCCATCGAAGGCCCAAAGGTAGAATTCACCTCTATCATGGAAGCGTTGGAGGCTTCTTTGGCACATGAACAGTTTGTCACCAATTCAATTAACAATATAGTGGAGGCCGCACGACAGGAGAAGGACTACAAGACGGATTCCTTCCTGAAATGGTTTATTGACGAGCAGGTAGAGGAAGAGGAAAATGCAGAGAACAATATCAGAAGATACGAGCGTGTAGAGAATGATGGCAAGGGAATACTTATGCTTGATACTGAGTTTGCCGCAAGAGTATACACTCCGGCCCCGGCTCTCAACGCTTCCGGCGCACAGGCCTAAGTGCCGGGGATGTAACAAAACCGTACCCGTGTTCTCGGTCCCGTTGTGTTCTCAATAATCCAACCAGCCGCATCCTGTGGCTGGTTTTTTGTTATAGCCATTTACGAAGCAAATCCGGTAAAAATCTAAGGGGCTCGATGCCCAGGATGCATGGGCGAGCAGATGACGCAGTCATCGGCCAGCCCCGAGTTTTTTGTCTGCCATATATTTACCCTTTACAAAAGCTGAACTGAGGGCTTATAATAATAATACCGAACACATGTTCGAAATATGGAGCAGGGAATATGGGGATAGAGCGGGTAATATTGCACAGCGATTTGAATAGTTTTTATGCTTCGGTTGAGTGCCTGTACAACCCTGCTATCAGGGATAAGCCGGTAGCGGTTGGCGGTGACCCCGAAGCCAGACACGGTATCATACTGACGGCGAACATTATTGCTAAAAGGGGGTTTGGCATTAAGGCAGGGCAGGCAATCTGGCAGGCTAAGCAGAAGTGTCCGGAATTGATAGTGCTGCCTCCAAAATACAGCCGATATATACGGTTCAGCAAGCTGGCGCGGGAAATATACCGGTATTATACAGACCTCATAGAGAGCTTCGGCATAGATGAAGCATGGTTGGACGTCACCGAATCAACGAAATTATTCGGCAGCGGAGAGATGATAGCAAACGAAATACGGCAGAAAATCAGGGACGAACTGGGGATAACTGCCAGTATAGGTGTGTCATACAATAAAATATTTGCGAAGATAGGCAGTGATATCAGGAAACCGGACGCAACAACCGTTATAACAGAGGATAACTTCAAGCAGCTTGTATGGAGTTTACCGGTCAACGATTTACTGTATGTCGGAAGGTCAACATTCAGAAAGCTTGCAAACATAGGACTTGCGACCATTGGCGACCTTGCCAACAGCCCGCCGGGCTTATTGAAAAATATGCTGGGAAAGTGGGGAGAATATCTCTGGACGTTTGCAAACGGCTATGACACATCGCCTGTATTAAAGCTTGATCATATTGGTACAATTAAAGGAATTGGAAACAGTATGACAACACCAAGGGATTTGGAAACGGACGAGGATGTTAAGCTAATGTTCTATGTTCTGGCTGAGAGTGTGGCGGAGCGCTTGAGAAGGCACAACTTCAAGGGCGGGACCGTTCAGATTCACATCAGGGACAATGAGCTTGCGAGTATAGAACGTCAGGCGAAATTGCCGGTCAAAAGCTTTGTGTCCCGGGAGATAGCGCAGAAAGCATTTGAAATTTTTGAATCAAGCTGGAAGTGGGAGAAGCCTATCCGCAGCATAGGAGTGAGGGCTACGGATCTCATAACAGCGGACAGCTGCAGGCAACTGAGCTTTTTTGATGACGAAAGCAGGAGAGTACAGATGGAAAAGCTGGAATACAGCATTGATGATATACGCAGGCGGTTTGGGCATTACTCCGTGCAGAGAGGATTACTTTTGACGGACAGCAGGCTAAACAGTAACCCAATCGAAGAAAACGTAATATTCCCGGTTTCATACTTCAGGTAGAATTTCGGCGGCGTAAGGAAGGTGAAGGAATGCGCAGGGTGGATGTTGATATGGACGTGCATTTCACAAAAGATGGGGATATAATACCCAAGGCATTTGTCTGGGAAAATGGAAGGCAGTATGTAATTGACAGGGTACTTGAGATAAAAAAAGCAGCCAGTTTAAAAGCTGGAGGGCAGGGAATAAGATATACATGCCGGGTTATGAACAAGACGGTATATTTGTTTCTCGAGGATGGAAAGCAATGGTTTCTTGAGGGGAAATAATGATATAATGGTGCATGAACGGGAATGCCCGTGACTACTTGAGCAGGTGGTGTTGAAAATGTGCGGGAGATATTTGGTCTTATCGGAAGATGAGTTTGAAGAAATTCAGGGTATTGTAAATGAGATATCTGAAAGATATAAGGATCCCTCTGTGGCAAACGGTGAAGTGTTCCCGACAAATAACATACCCGTTGTATACCCTCACAATGGCAGATATGTATTAAGCGCTGCAAAATGGGGGTTTCCAAGCTTCAAAGGAAATGGCGTTATAATTAATGCCAGAGCGGAATCGGTAGCTGAAAAGCCGATGTTCAAGGGTTCATTCATGTCAAGACGCTGCATTGTACCGGCCAACGGCTATTATGAATGGCTGACACATGAGGACAGGAAGAAAACGAAATACTATATCAGGGTGAAGGACAAAAGCTTGTTCTACATGGCAGGTTTATATAATATGTTCACGGATAAGAGCGGCATTATATATCCGGCGGTTACCGTTATCACTACCAATGCGAATGAAGATATCTCATTTATTCATGACCGGATGCCGGTCATACTTCCATCTGAAAGAATCAGTCCGTGGATGGACGCCAACAACACTGATGTTGCTGAATTGAAAGGCTTTCTGACACCCTATGAGGCGGGGAAAATCATATACGAAGCGGCATAGAGCAATGGCATGGTATAGAGCTATTGTACAATAACGGAAACAAGAGCTGCATTCCGCTAAAGTTTCCTAACATAGAGCAATAGCTCTATACAACACTTACGTCTGAACAGTACCCTTTCATGTCAGGCATATGATTGAGCGTGGGGAGCCACAAGAGTATTGTTAGAGGTGACAACCTTGTCTGGATATCGGTAATTAGCAAGAATATAAGTAAAAATGTGCAAAAAATGCGAAGGTGTTCAAATTTCTTTAATCATACAGTAAAAAATGAGTAAAAATTACGATTGTGTTTAATATTATGACAAAATTATTCAAAAATTCTGAACACAACCGAAAATTATGCTCAGCTGATAGCTAAAACCTGAACACAACCGAAAATTATGCTCAGCTGATAACTGAAACTTGAACACAACCGAAAATTATGCTCAGCCAACAGCTCACTTGCTCAAAGTAAAAATGTTAAAGTGCTTTTAGCAGGAAAACAAAGCCGTTATGCGTGCTTGGAAACACAACCGGAATAAATGGCACTGACGGTCCAATCCTACACTCCATATGAGTTCTTTATGAAAACATCGATTCAGAATGTTTCTCACAGATGTTAAAGGGAAAACATCTCCTTTTCTCAACCCCTAAATAGGCAAGACACCCAGGCATATCCCGGCGGGATACGCAATACTATAGTACAGGATCTATGTTGGATTGTTCCGTACGGAGTGTAATATGAAATTATATGTTTTCAACGGCAGACGAGTATTGATTGGCTTGTTGATTTTGACATCGTCGTTGCTGCTTGTCTTTGGATTGTCTCTCAGAGAACAAGGTGCGCTGACGGTGTTTTCACAGCAGCGGCAGATTCCTGTCTACAGTGTTGACGTGCCCGATAAAAAAGTTTCCATTACGTTTGATTGCGCGTGGGGGGCGGATGATATCCCTGATATATTGAATACGCTGAAAAAGGCCGATATCAGGGCGACCTTCTTTCTGGTAGGTACATGGGCGGAAAAGAACCCTGAAACGGTCAGATTGATCGCTCAGGATGGCCATGATATAGCAAATCATTCATATGGACATTTCAGAATGGGAACCCTGGGCAGGGAAAAAATAAGTACTGAAATTGCCCAATGCGGTGACCTGCTTGAAAAACTAACGGGGAGAGAATGCGACTTATTCAGGGCCCCTTACGGAGATTACAACAATGCTGTGCTCGAGGAAGCGAGCCGATTGGGCTATTTTACAATACAGTGGGATGTTGATTCGCTGGACTGGAAGCCTGGAATCAGCAGGGATGAAATATTGCAGAGGGTACGGTCCAAAACTAAAGCCGGTTCAATCCTTCTGTTCCATAACGATACACCGCATACTGCCAAACTGCTGCCTTCTGTCATATCTGAGCTTCAGTCTGAGAACTTTGTATTTGTACCGGTTTCTGAACTCATACTGAGGGAAAATTACTATATTGACAGTGATGGACGCCAGAAAAGCGGCACATAAAAAAAGTCAAAACGCACATTATAATATAAGACAATAAAGCCAATAAAAGATGGAGTTGTGTGGATGCTTATTGCAGGGATACTCGGCAGTGAAGGCAGGTTACAGACCACAAATATCATTACCTCGATATTTACGACTAACGGGGAAAAGGTGAGTGTGATCGACTCTGTCGATATGCTGAACCTGGACAGCATGCGGATAAAGGAGTATATCAGGGAACTTAAGAAAAACAACGTGGATCTGCTGCTCCTCAAAGCAGAACCGGCTGATGTTGATAGGTTTCTATCCGATGAGTTACAGTTCGATATTCTTATCTATACTGACAAAACTGAAAACAGTGCAGATTCCGAAAAAGCAGAGTATGCAAATAAGTTTAAAAGGGTTTTCTCGCTGATGGCGGAAAAAGGAGTAGCGATTGTCAATGTGGACGATAATGAACTAATCCGGCTTCTGCAGGGTCTGAAACACAGGTTTATCACCTATGGATTTAATACAAAGGCCAGTGTTACAACGTCCAGTATAGGCGACTCCGTTTCCAAGGGGGGCTTTATTTGCTGCCTGCAGCGGTCCATTCCTTCCAGAGACGGAAAAATTATTGAGCCTCAGGAATATAAGCTTCACCTGGATGCAGGTGAATATGACAGTCATAATGTTCTTGCGGCAGCCTCATTTGCCATTGTAAACGGGATTGATCTGAATCATTTGAATGAAAACCATCTAATGTGACTATAAAAATTCCAAAATTTGAATTCTGGGATTTGCAAGACGCGAAATATGTAATATAATATAAAATAGTATTCAATACACCCGGCTGACAGACGAATTATAAAAACTCAGTTTATATAGATAAGAGCGCTAATGTTGTTAGAATACTTTTTAATTCTAAAACATGCCATTCTCGAATAAACATACATTAGAAAAATACGGTTGATATACAGATGAACCTTGAGAGGAGAGTGGGGGTCGGATGGTCGGAAACATTATAGAGAATAATATGGCGACTATTTCCGGGAAAGTGGTTTCTAACGTTGAGTTCAGTCATGAGGTGTACGGTGAGGGTTTTTACTATTTTATGCTGGATGTACCAAGGCTCAGTGACAGCAGTGACAAAATACCTGTCACCATTTCTGAAAGGCTTGCCAGCAGAGACAAACTGGAAATAGGGACGGTCATTGAGGTAGAAGGCCAGTTTCGATCTTACAACAGTTACAACAACGATGGCAATCGATTATTGCTGACGGTTTTTGCAAGAGACATTACCTTTTTAGAAGATGAGAAGAAGATTAAAAATCCAAATCAAATTTATCTTAACGGGTTTATTTGCAAAAAGCCCATCTACAGGACAACACCATTTGGCAGAGAGATTACTGACATATTGCTCGCAGTAAACCGTCCATACAATAAATCCGACTATATTCCCTGTATAGCATGGGGAAGAAATGCCAGATTTTCTGAAAGGCTCTCTGTAGGCGACAATATCAAGGTGTGGGGTAGGATACAGAGCAGAACTTATCAGAAAAAACTTGAATCAGGAGAAATTCTTACCAAGGTGGCCTATGAGATCTCCATTTCAAAGATGGAGAGCGCGGACAAGGAGCATGAAGACGAAGATATGGATCAAGAGGGCAATTCTTCGCAAAATGAATAGACCACAGGCCGGAAATAAAATCCGGCCTTTTTTTGAGTACATTTGAAGGAGATCATTTCTTTTCTTCAATTGATTTTTGAAGATCCTTAATATTATCTAATACGATTTTTCCTTTTATATCAGTAAGTTGTTTGTTTTTTTCGGCTGTTACTTTTTTCAGTTCATAAATTGAAAAGTTTAGCTTATCGCCGGTTTCCTTCTGTTCACTTTTCAGTGTATTGCGAAACAGCGACCAGGATTTTTCGATAGCCTCATTGTCCTTTGCAACCTGCTCCCAATTGTTTTTTGCAGCTTCCAGTATGATGTTTTTGGTATAATAAACCATTCTTTTTGCCTCAGGTGAAATTTTTGTACGATAAAGGGAATACAAGTCAGGCAGCTTCGAGTACAGGGTATTGGCAGATGTCAGCACTTTCTGAACATCCTTTGAGGGGACAGTTGTCGTCAGCTGATTGAGTGCGTTGTCAAAATTATCAATCAGTTTGGTATCGGCACCCTTTTTTGACAGGTCTGGGCTGAAATCATTCCACTTATAATGCAGCTTCCGTATCAATTCTTCTGTCTTGGACCACTTATCAGGTACTTGCGATTTTTGCTGATCGTTTTTTGTTTCCTGATTCTTTGAAGTCAGCTTTTGTTCTCCCTGACCTTTATCTGACTGCTGATCGCCGGTTTTTTGCCCGCTGCCCTGCTGCTGGCCTGTTTTTTCCTGCTCTCCGGTGGTCTGCTGATCCTGTTTCTCACTGTCTTTTTCACTTCCGGACTTGTCCATTTTCAAACTGGGCCCACCAAGTGCCTCGAACACGGCCTCCAAATCGGCTTCGATGTCCTTGAGCTTTTCTGATTCCTTCTCCTGTGCCTGATTTTGTTTTAATGCCTGAAGCTGAGCATCCTTCGGCTCCTCTTTTTTAGCGCAGCCTGCTATGAAAAGGCAGAAGAGTAAAAACCATATAACATTGACTCTGATCATAGATTTTGTACTTATCAAAAGTCATTCCTCCAATATTTGATCATTCATATTATGATTTTGCTGCAGCAAGCCCGTCAAGCTCAATCATATTATAGGTAAATAGATAGATATTCATACAAACAATGAAAAAATTACATAAAGGACTTTGAAGATATTTGTCCAATATAATAAATGCAAGAACTATTTCTACCGTTGATACGGACTAAAGGAGAGGCACTATGAGTTTGACAGTAAATTTATGGACAAGAAAGAGCGGGGATCTGAAGCGATTTCTTGAAAGTTATTATGATAGAAAAATGGATCTATGTGATTGTACGGCAGAATGGTCCTGCGATTATGATAAGCCGCTGGAGGCGGTCGACATCATCAGTGCAGTAATGGATAACAACGACAGATATCAAATACTCGTTTTAATACAGGTAAATGAGGGGCAAATGCATCTTGTGACGTCTGAAAACCATAATGAAGTGATCAAGGACATCTTTACGCTTTTTTATCATGAGAATATAATGAGTTATAACTGACAAGCAATATTATCCAGAGCCATTACTCAGACACAATATGTTCATTATGACATCATGAGATCATGTTAAAAACATCAAGTAGCCCATTCTGTGACCTTTTCAGCTCCAGTTTGAAATATTCCAGGCTGTCCAGCACAATGTCGTTGAGGACTTTCTGACCCAATATTTCAACAGGAGCCAGGTCATCAGTAAATACATATTCTGTATCCGTGACTTCCGAGGTATTTGCGAGGACTCCTTCGACCAGAGGCAGCAGCTGATTGTCGTCAGCAAGCTGTGCGGCATTGCTTTTGTAGGTGTCCAGAATCTGTGGGTTGTCTGAGGAAAAGACGAAAACATTGGTTGAGTATGGCACATTATATTTGTATACCTTGTTCATTGTGGTTTTGAGTGTTTGGGTAAGGTAATCCACGATTTCAGTACTATTTTCGGACCTCATATTGATATTGATGAGTATGACGCCGTTGGGGTTCAGATGTTCCTTGACTTCGGTAAAAAACTCGGCTGTCGTCATGTGAAAAGGAATTGTGACGTCATGGTAGGCATCGACCATGATAATGTCGTACATACCGGCCTCTGCGCTCGCAAGAAAGGTGCGTCCGTCATTTACATATATTGTTGCTTCTTCTTCTTTCAGTTCGAAATATTCCCTGGACAAATCAACAATTTTTTTATCTATTTCGACTCCTTCGATTACGCTGTTTGGAAAGAAATTTTTACAATGCTTTGCGAAGGTTCCCGTACCCATGCCCAGTACCAGTACGTCCATTGGTTTTTCAGCGTCGGCGTCTTTCAGGAACAGAGGGGATGTCACAGCATAGTCGTAGTACATACCGGAAAGTGTCTTGTTTTTCTTATATATGGATTGAACGCCGAAGGCCACATTGGTGGATAGAATAACGGAATCCTGATCCTCTGTCACCTGAAGGTAGTTGTATATGGATTCATCCTCCAGAACAACGTCGGTCCAGAAGGCATAGGAGCTGGATATGGGCATCAGCAGCATTACTGCTGTTACTGCAGTGGTAATAATTCCTTTTACAAAGCCTTTCTTTGTTTTTATGAAATAATACAGGCAGATGATATTCAGACCCAGCGCAAATACCAAAAAGGATTTCATCGTACCAATATATGGGATAGTAAGGAAGGTTGGAATAAATGTACCAATGATACTGCCTATGGTAGAAGCTGCATAGATTTCTCCGGTAGTACGTCCGCTATTCTCCATGTCTTTGATACCCAGCTTGACCAGATACGGAGAAACCATGCCCATGATTAACAGCGGAGCTGAAAAGACCAGCAGACAGGAGAAGGCAGAACCGGCGACCAACAGATTGCCGGGAAGCAGCCACATCATGACTACGGCTGAAAGTGCGATAATGTATTTGCCCACCAGCGGAATGACCGCGACCCATAAAGCCGAGACCCACAGCAAGGCGAAGAGCCTGCCAAGATTATTGTGCTTGTCTGCGGAACGACCGCCCAGAACATTGCCGATACTCATTGAAATCATGATCAGCCCGATGACTATGGTATACACTATGGATGAGGTACCGAAATAAGGAGCAAGCAGCCTTGTTGCCGAAAGTTCTACACCCATTACAGTCATGCCACATAAAAATGAAGTCAGGTAAATAAAAAAATTTCTTTTCACAGATAATTGCCCCCTAAACTTATTGTCTATACTTTTTTGCATTACAAATAGTTTATATCAAAAAGAGGATGTTGTGAAGTATATGTGTCGCAATATGATTAATAATAATATTTGCTTCTTGTATACAATAAACGTTTTGTATATAATTAAAGGGCCGGGAAATGCTTGATATAAGCAGATGATAGTACCTGGTAATATTTATTTTGAATGAGAAATTTACTTAAGTTAAATGTTTATGACAAACCAGAAAGGGGTTAAACAATGAATTTTCTTGAACAGATCAGTGGACGGGCAAAAAGTGACTTAAAAACGATTGTACTTCCGGAGGCCTCTGATATCAGAACGGTAAAAGCAGCAGCAATGGTACAGGAGAAGGGAATAGCCCAAATCATACTGATAGGAAAGGAAAATGAGATTAAAAAGCTTGCTGGTGATCTTGATATAACGAAGGCCACCATCATTGATCCTGAAACATCACCAAATTTTGAAAAATATGCAGATGCGTTTTATGAATTAAGAAAAGCAAAAGGCATGACACCGGAAAAAGCCCGTGAGGTTATAAAAGACGAGCTTTACTGGGGAGTTATGATGGTGAAAATGGGAGATGCGGACGGAATGGTCTCGGGAGCAACTCATTCTACGGCAGATACCTTAAGACCGGCTCTTCAGATATTGAAAACGGCGCCCGGCACCAAGCTTGTATCATCCTTCTTTGTCATGGCCGTGCCGGATTGTGAATATGGAAGCAACGGTATATTTATATATTCAGATAGTGGTCTGGTTGAAAACCCCAATGCGGACGAGCTCTCGGAAATTGCCATCGCATCGGCAAAGACTTTTAAAAACCTGATTCAGGATGAACCGGTTGTAGCAATGCTCTCTTATTCAACTTATGGCAGTGCGAAGAGTGAATTAACACAGAAGGTTGTAGAAGCTACCAGACTTGCAAAGGAAAAAGCACCAGAGCTTCTTCTGGATGGCGAGCTGCAGGCGGATGCGGCGCTGGTACCATCTGTTGGAGCATCAAAGGCAAAGGGCAGTCCGGTGGCCGGTAAAGCAAATATACTTGTGTTCCCGGATCTTAACTCCGGAAACATAGCATACAAGCTGACACAGCGGCTTGCTAAGGCAGAAGCCTACGGACCAATTACTCAGGGCCTTGCAAAGCCGGTCAATGATCTTTCGAGAGGCTGCAGCGCCGAGGACATCGTAGGAGTTGTAGCTATTACGGCAGTGCAGGCGCAAACTAATGATCTTTAACAACGAACGATAAACGGGTAACAGACATAAACAAATAGCGATTACAAACAAATAAAAGGAGCAAAAGAAATGAAAAAGGTTCTGGTAATCAATACTGGCAGTTCATCGCTGAAATATCAACTGATCGATATGAAAAATGAGTCGGTTCTTGCAAAAGGCCTTTGTGACAGGATCGGCATAGACAATTCATTCATCAAGCACACAAAAACAGGAAACGATACTATAGTTATTGATGTTGAAATGTCCAATCACAAGGCTGCTATCAGGGAAGTTGTGAAAGCGCTGACAGATAAAAAAATCGGGGTGATATCCGATATGTCGGAAATTTCGGCAGTAGGACATCGCGTGGTGCATGGAGGAGAAAAGTTCCATAAATCGGTTGTTATTGATGAAGTTGTCATGAAAGCGATAAAGGATTGTGTTGAACTGGCTCCCTTGCACAACCCGCCGAATATCATCGGTATTGAGGCCTGTGAGCATATTATGCCGGGTACGCCTATGGTAGCTGTATTCGATACGGCTTTCCATCAGACGCTTCCGAAATACGCGTATATTTATGCATTACCATATGAGATGTACGAAAAGCACAGTATCAGAAAGTACGGTTTCCATGGGACTTCACACAAATATGTATCCGAGCGGGCTGCCTTTATGCTTGGGAAGCCGCTTAATGAATTAAAGATGATTTCTTGTCACCTTGGTAACGGGGCAAGTGTATGTGCAGTTCAATATGGCAAATCAGTAGAGACAAGCATGGGCTTTACTCCTTTGGATGGACTTGCTATGGGCACCAGAAGTGGTTCAGTGGATCCTGCTGTTGTTAAGTATCTCATGGAAAATGAAAAGATGAATCCAAAGGAAATCGATGAGTATCTGAATAAAAAATCCGGTATTCTTGGCATTTCAGGGGTTAGCAGTGATTTCCGGGATATCGATGCGGCCGTGGAAGAAGGAAATGTAAGAGCTCAGCTTGCTATCGATATATTCAGCTACAGAGTGAAGAAATGTATCGGAGAGTATGCGGCGGTTATGAATGGCGTTGATGCAATCATATTTACGGCAGGTATTGGTGAGAATAATGCCATTGTCAGAAAGAGTATAACAGACGATTTGGATTTTATGGGAATAAAGATTGATCAGGAAAAGAATATGGTAAGAGGAAAGGAAATGGACATCAGCGCCCCTGATGCAACGGTCAGGACGCTTGTTATTCCGACAAATGAAGAGCTTGCAATTGCCAGAGAAACGATAGCTCTGACAGAAAACAGGCTATGATCGCGGTCTGAATGCGGCAAAAGCACGGTATAAGCTCGGTGTAAAATTGCCTTGACAACGCTGGTATTAGTTAGTATAATATCATTTGTCGCGGATTTGAGGGGTATTGTTCATGAAGGTTGATATATCTGATATTGTAAGGTTAAACGGCGCTTTGATGGAGTTGAACTTCAGTGAAGAGCCACCTGAAAAAGAGCCCGTAAAGGGCTGTGTGTTGGAAGGTGACATTACATTTTCCGGTAGGCTGACCAATGAAGCCGGTATCCTGCAC